>JACMQX010000050.1 GCA_014376765.1 Ramlibacter sp.
ACCGGCGCGCGCCGGCAGCCTCTTCGGCCAATCCCTGGCGCCTTACCTGGCGGGTCATGAAGCCTTTGCCGGCAGCGCCTGGCGCACCGCCTTGCATGCCCTCACCCATGGCGGTTTGTATCGTGAGCAGGACGCCATCGAATCACTGGGTAGCGAGGATCGCGCCGCGTTCGAAGTGCTGCGGCAACACGCCTCTATTGCTATGCTCCCCGAAGGCAGCGCGGCGCAAGGGGTGGTGTATGCGCTCTATGTGAATTCACTGGGCAGGCTGCACATTCGCACCACCGGCCGTCCCCGCCCCACCTATAGCGAGCACGACGCCTATGTTGAGCTGGGGCGTGCGGCCCTTCCGGCCAGCGTCGCAGCGCAGGTGCAGGCGCTCTACCGCAGCCAGCTGGATGCAGAGGCTTTCGCCTTGCAATACCTGCGCGGCGCACTGGCGCAACTTGAAGACGCCGGTGAGCTGGCCACAGCGCTTGAAGGCGTGATCGACAGCGTGGAGCATGTGGAGTCGGTTTGTTTTTATGTGGGCGACGCTTTCTTCGCCCTGATTGACCACTTCGTCAACCTCATCGACACCAAAGCCGGGCCGGGCTACCTGCCGCAACTGCGTGGCAGACCCCTGGCCACCTGGGCCAATGCTGACGTATTGATCGTCGCCGCGCTTCACGCGCTCTTCATCTCGGGCCGCTCCGTCCGGTTTGAGGAATTCAACGGCGTGACGTTGACGGCGCGTTCGCTGCTGGCACGCCTGCGCGCGCTCTATGCGCAGTACGTGGCGGCGGGCTGCGAGGCAGTGGACGCAGAGCCTGGCCTGTTTGACCTGGCGCGTTTGCTGCGGCGGCAGAGCCAGCAGGGCGTGGGCCAGCGCTGGTTGCGATTTCGGCGCATCTACGGGCTGAACTTTCAAAAAAATGAATACGTCTCGACCAGCCTGGCCTCCACCGAAGACCGGCTGGCGCACATACATGACTTTGCGGCGGACTATGTTGCGCTGATCTCACCGCGCCTGGACCCGCAGTTGCCCGAGTGCCTGTTTTTTACCCAGCTGGCCAGTGCCTGCCTGGCGCTGGATGCGTCAGGTACCGCACTCCCAGGCGCCGCAGGCAGCGCAGCAGCCGGCTGGACTGAATCGCTGATCGAGAAAATCGTCGCCTCCGCGGTGCTGGCCACCGGCTCGGACTACGGCATGTCCAGCTCCCTGCGCGACATCGGCTGCCTCATGAAGATCGACGACACCGGTCTGGCAGCCGCCATTCATGCCTTGCTGCCCGCGCACTTCTACACCTGTTTTGTTTCGCGCGGTTTTGCCGCGATGGACGGGGCAGAGGCCAGCGCCATCGCGACCTCCGTGCAGCGCCGGATGATGTTCAACCGCTGGCACTTCATTCCGGGCAACCTGGAACGCTCACTGGTGCTGGAAAACCGGCACTGGTACTACCCGCCGATGGTCCCCGATCTTGCAGAGCATTCCGATGTGCACCGGGCTGCGCATGCGCGCGCGCGGGTCAAGTATTCCATCCGCTCACCCGGCCCCGACATGTCCCGGCCGCCCCTGACCATCCTCAACCACACCTACCGCGGCTTCTATGACATCCGCGTCGTCAGGATGGACGGGGCGCCCTATGAGTTTGAGCAGTTGCTGCGCGCGCGCCGCCGCACGCTGTGGCTTGAAGCCGTTTACTCCGTGCTGGTTTCCTACCTGCATGACTCCCCGGAAAACCGCTTTGCAGTCACCGGTTTTGCAGCGGGCTCCTGGCTCGATTTGCCTGGCGCACCCGGCCCGCTGCGTGATGCACCAGTACCCGCCCTGTCAGACCTGATGGAGTTCACATGACGTCCCACACCAGTTTCATCAACGCCATCGCGCTGGGCCCCTACCGCCACGGCGCGCACTCGCTGCACCTCCATACCGGGGACACGCTCAGGTCTTTCTCCCTCGTGGAGATTGATGACCGCGCCAACCTCATGGCGCGCCGCTTGCGTGCCATGGGCATCCGCAAGGGCGACCGCGTTGGAATCGTGAGCGAAAACTGTGTGGAGTGGGTCGTGCTGGACCTGGCCATCATGAAAGCCGGCGGCGTGACGGCGGGCTTCGAGCCGGGCCGGTTTGATCCGCATGAGCTGGTCAAAACTTACGGGCTGAAGTTGCTGTTCGGTCAGCACCTTCCACCAGACAAGGGCATGCTGGACATCGCGCTGGCTTGGCGCTGGAGCCATGGGCACGGCGTGCCGCGCGACACCTCGGCGCTGCACCGCGGCTACGACCCGGCCGACATCCTTGCCATCCGCCTGACCTCTGGCAGCACCGGCCAACCCAAAGCGCTGGAGGTTACGGCTGGCAGCGTGGATGCGTCGCTGACGGCAGTGCAGCAGATGTTTGACCATGGGCCCGGCGACAACATCCTCGTGTTCCTGCCGCTTGGCTGCAGCATCCAGCAGCGCTACTGGGTGTACTCGGCCTTTGCTACCGGGCACGATGTGGCGGTCTCCAACTTTGCCAACTTCCAGGCCACCGCGCGCGAGGTCAGCCCCACGGTCGTGATGGGCGTGCCAGGCTTTTACGAGCAGATCAAGGCGCGGATCGAGCAGCAGATACCCGACATCAAGGACCTGCAAAATCTCGAAACACGGCGCCGTGCCATCCAGGCGGCGCTGGGCGGCAGGGTGCGCTACCTCTGGACGGGCTCGGCGCCCGCCAGCCGCGCCCTGCTGCATTTTTTCAACGACTGCGGCGTACCGCTGTTCGAAGGTTACGGCCTGAGCGAAACCTGCATCGTGGCCAAAAATCACCCCGGCGCCTTCAAGCTAGGCAGCGTGGGCAAAGTCCTGCCGGGCAAGACCATCCGCTTCGACCAGGACGGTGTCCTCATCGTGGGCAGCCGCTTTCCGGTCAACAGCCGCTACAGCTGGTGCCGGCCCGGCGAGAGCGAGAAAATATTCCTGCCCACTGCTGAAGTCCGCACGAACGATGTCGGGCGCATTGATGAAGATGGCTTCCTGTACATCCTGGGCCGGGTCGATGACATCGTCGTCCTGAGCAATGGCCTGAATGTGCTGGTGCGTGACATCGAAGACGCTGTGCGCACGCACCCGGACGTGCATGAATGCTTTCTCTATGGGCACGGCAAAGCCTTTCTCACAGCCATCATCTCGCCCGCTACTGACATGCCCGGCGTTGCTTCCATCAAGGCGCACCTCAATGCCTGGAACCTCAGCTGCCGACCTGAGCAGCGCATTGGCGCCATGGTGCTGCTGGCGGAGGCGCTCTCGATCAACAGCGGCATGCTGACCTCACAGCTCAAGCCGGTACGCAAAGCCATCCACCTTCATGTCGGCTACCACTTACAGGCGGCGTATGAGAGTACCGAGGCACGGCATCCGCTGGATATTCTTGTCGTGGTGCAGGGCGGCGGCATGCAAGCCGGGAATGCGCGTCTGATGGGGCTGCAGGTTCGGGCAGCCCCAGTCCCGGGGATGCAGCCAGTAACCGAGGAGGCGTAAAGGTGGGCCCTGGTTTCGACACGTTTTTTCAGGCCGGGCCGTTCCGGCTGGCCGCCACGCTCATCGGTGGTGCGGGCGCACAGCCCAGCGTTCTGACCCTGGCAGGGCTGGGCGTCGCGGCCAAACGCGCGACAGTTCACTACCTGATGGAAGACCTGGCCCTGTGCGGCGGGGTCGCAATGAGCTTTGATTATTCCGGCAACGGCGACAGCGAAGGCGTTTATGAAGAGGGCTCCCTGCGCCGCAGGGAGCGGGAGACACTGGCGGCCGCGGGCCTGCTGGCGCCCGATGTACCGCCCGTGTTGCTCGGTACCAGCATGGGGGGCTATCTGGCCGCCTGCGTGGCGCCCATCCTCAAGCCCCGGGCGTTGGTGCTGTTTTGCCCGTCGGCCTATCCGGACTACGCGCTGGACGCCAGGTTCGATGGCAATCTGGCGCGGCCGGGCGCTTATCCCGGCTCCCCGGCGTTTGCTGCGCTAGCCCACTTCACCGGCGACTTGCTTGTCATTGGCGGCAAACAGGACCAGAACGTGCCGCATGAGGTGCTGCACCGCTACATCGACAGTGCACCCAAGGCGCGCAGCAAGGCCCTTGTCTGGCTGGACTGCGACCACTTCATCCACCGCTGGCTGCCGCAACAGGTTGAATGGCGCGCTGAGGTGGTTGCGCGCATCGCCGCTCTCGCAGCCTTTGCGCCCCTTCGTGAAAGCGCCCATGCAAGCCCGACCTGACCTGCTCAAGAGCTTTGACAAACCTGGCATGGCCCTGGTCGAATCCGGCTTTATTGCCGGCCCGCTGGCCGATGCCGCACGCGCCGCGCCCGAGATCCGCCGGCGCGCCCGCCTCACTGCGACCGAGTTTGAGGCAGAGCACCGCACCCCCCGCCGGCCTGTCGTTTTGCAGGGCATGGTGGACGACTGGCCCGCCCTGAAGACCTGGGGCTTCAACTACTTTGCCAACCACTACGGCAGCCAGAAGGTCACGGTCGATGCGTACAACAGCGCGCGGGCACGCGAGATGAGCCTGGCGCAGTTCGTCCAGCTGCTGGAGCAGCAGCCATCTGAGGGCGGCGCCCCGGTCTATCTGCAGGAGTGGTATTACAAGGCAGCCGACCCGCTTCTGGCGCTGGACACACCGGAGCTGGAGGTGGCGCAGTACGACTTCCGCAGGGAGCTTTACGGCGAGGCAATCTCCACCAATCACCAGCTGTGGGCTGGCCAGCGCGGCGGGGTGACCATCCTGCACCAGGACGCCTACCTGGTCGACGTGATGCACATCCAGCTGGTGGGCGAGAAGCGCTGGATCGTCATGGCGCCCGAGGCGCATCTGCACAGCCTGGACGGCGGCCAACCCGACTTCGCCCGCCTGGCCGCAGACCCGGCCGCGCAATTGATGCAATGCACGCTGCGCCCGGGCGACGTGCTGTTTCTGCCCTCGCAGTGGTGGCACCGGGTCGAGTTGTTGTCGGATTCGATTGGCGTCGGGCGCAAGTGCCTGGACCCCTCCAACCTGCGCAAGCACGTGCGGCTGCGCATGGGCGAGTTGCTGTGCCTGGCGCTCAACCGCGAAGAAGTGCACCACACCCACCCCGAGTTGTTCAACGTGGCCCTGTCGAGGGCGAGGACGCTGGCCCGGCGCATGGATGTGGACCTGAGCAAGCTGCGGCCCTGATGGCATGAACGCTGGATGCATCCAACCAACTTGAAGCCCGAACCATGACCACCACCGATTACCCCGAGAACGACACTGAAGTCCTCGCCCGGACGCCCTCGGGTCTGCGCCAGGCGGCGGCCGGGTTTGCCAGCCGGCTGCTGGCGCATCCGTTCCTGGAGCGCTGCCGCACCGGAAGGATCCAGCGCGAAGAACTTGACCGCTTCCTGGTGCAGCACGGCAAGTATTCACGCCACTTCACGCAGTACCTGTGCGCGCTGATTTCGCAATTTGATAACGGCGCAGATGTCACCCGGCTGGCGTCCAACCTGGCCGAAGAGCTCGGCTTTGACGAAGGCACCAGCGTGCCCCACTCCCGGATTTACGCCGACATGCTGGACTCATTCGGCCTGGACCTGGAGCGGGCCCGCACGTTGCCGCAGACGCAGGCTTTCATCGACACCATGTTCACGCTGTGCCGCCGGCCTGGCGGGCTTGAAGGGCTGGCGGCACTGTGTTTTGGTGCGGAAGCGGTGGTGCCCAGTCTCTACAGCCGCATCATCGAGGGCTTTGTTTCGGTGGGCGTGGATCGGGACGCGCTGGCCTTTTTTACAATCCACGTCGAATGCGACGATGGCCACGCCGACACCATGTTCGAGATCCTGCAGCGGATGATGGCCCAGTCGCCCACGGCGCGCCAGGCGGCGATTGCAGCGGGCAAACAGGTGGTGGAGGCCCGCCTGCGCATGTTCGACGCCTTGTTGAATGAGCAGGACTGACATGCGCAAGCTGCACACGTCACGAGACTTTGCCAAGGTGCCCGACAGGCTGTCAGCCGACCTGCCGGAAAGGTTGCTGCACCGCGACGTGGCAGCGGTCCCAACGACACAGATAGCGGCGGACGCATTCTGCATGCAGCGCAAGCACCTGGTGCGGGTGGTGGACCTGCCCAGCCGCGTCCTGAGCATGACCCTGGGCGGGCTGGAGCCCGGGCAGTCGACCAACCGCCACCGGCACAACTACGAGACCCTGATCTACGTCGTCGCCGGGACCGGCCACTCGCTCATCGGCGAGCGGCGCATTGCCTGGCAGGCCGGCGACGCGTTGTATATCCCGGTCTGGGCCTGGCACCAGCACGTGAACACCCACCCTACGGAACAGGCGCTCTACGTCGCCTGCGAAAACGCCCCGATGCTGCAGAACCTCGGGCTGGCCCTGCGCGAAGAAGCCTGAATGCGGACTACGCGACGCTGCTGCGACTTCTAACAGCAGCGCCAGCGGCAACGCCCCATCTCGCGGTGAGGGGTGTGTGCGCCGGGCCGGCCGTTGAGGCACCGCCGGAGCAGCGCGAGGCTTGCGGGCAGCGCGGGCTCTCCTGCGTTCACACACCGCGCACAGACTGCCCAACCCCGCCCACCCTCTCATGACAACTTCAAAGGTCTTTTGCTGCACTGCAATGGTAAATTGCAACTCCCGCAACACAAGTCCCGTACGCCCGGCCACAGGCCGATTCGCGCGGCTGCTCCCCACTGGCAACCCGACCAGCGAAGAAAGAAGCCGAATGCCACCATGCCGCTTGATCGCCGCCTGCTGCCTGTCCCTGTGGCTTGCGGCCTGCGCCATCACACCGCCGCCTTCCTCAGTGGCAGCCGACCTGCCCGCGCAGTGGCAGGCGCCGCTGCCACACAACGGCACGCTGACGGGCCTCACCAACTGGTGGCAGGCGCTGAACGATCCGCTGCTCCTGCAGCTCATGGATGCGGCCCAGGCGGTCAGCCCCACCGTGGCCTCGGCCCGCTCGCGCATCGGGCTGGCCCGCGCGACGCGTACCGCTGCCGGCGCCGCCTTGCTGCCCACGCTGGACGGCACGCTCAGCGCCAGCCGGGGCGTGACGCAGCCAGGCTTCCCGGTGGCGACCACCGCGCAAGCCGCCCTGCAAGCCGGCTGGGAGATCGACCTGTTCGGCGGCAACCAGGCGGGCAGCCGCGCAGCGCAGGCCCGGCTGGAGGGCAGCCAGGCGCTGTGGCATGACGCGCGTGTGTCAGTCGCGGCTGAAGTGGCCAACCAGTATTTCAGCCTGCGCACCTGCGAGCGCCAGGTGCTGGTGGCGCAAGGCGACGCGCAATCCCGCGCCGAAACTTCACGGCTGGCCGACCTGGCCACGCGCGCCGGCTTTCAGGCGCCGGCCACGGCAGCACTGGCACGGGCCAGCGCCGCAGAAAGCGCAGGACGTCTCACTCAACAGCGCGCGCTGTGCGAGATCGACATCAAGGCGCTGGTCCAGCTCACCGGCTGGCCTGAGCCGCAATTGCGCCAGCAACTGGCGGCGGCGCCGTCCAGCCCGGCGCTCACAGATTCGGCCTCTACTTCACCCACCATGCCGCTGGCCGTGGCCACCGTGCCCGCTGAGGCCCTCGCGCAGCGCCCGGACATCTTCAATGCCGAACGTGAAGTGGCTGCCGCCAGCGCTGATGTGGGGCGTGCGCAGGCCCAGCGTTACCCGCGCCTGACTCTCGCCGGCTCCATTGGCACGCTTTACAGCCGCGGCGGTGGCGCGTCCGCGAACCTGGACACCTGGTCCATCGGGCCCGTGGCCTTGTCGCTGCCGATCTTTGACGGTGGCCGGCGTGCCGCCGATGTGGATGCCGCGCGCGCCCGCTACGACGAAGCAGCAGCGCTGTACCGCGCCCGCGTGCGCCAGGCCGTGCGCGAGGTGGAAGAAGCGCTCGTCAACCTGCAGAGCACCGGCTCACGCAGCGCCGACGCAGCCATTGCCACCGAGGGCTACCGCGCTTCGTTCGCCGCCACACAGGCGCTCTACCAAAATGGCCTGGCGAGCCTCGTGCAGCTGGAAGACGCAAGGCGCACGCAGCTGGCGGCCGAGACCGCGCTGGTGTCGTTGCAGCGCGAGCGCATGGCCGCATGGATCGCGCTTTACCGCGCCGTCGGCGGCGGCTGGACGCCGGCTGCGGCCAACCCGGCAGCCGTGGTTCAGCAGTGACTTGGCGCCCCCCACCACCATCACCCAGGCTCACCCGCATGAACTCCACTTTGTCTTTCAAGTCCGCCGCGCCTGTTGTTGCCGCATTGATCCTGGCGGCGCTCGCCTTGTTTGCCGGCCTCTCCAGCGCCGCAGACGACAAGAAGCCGCCACCCAAGCCCGCGCTTACCGTAACCTCCGGGCAGCCGCAGCAAAGCCGCCTGCCGGTCCGGCTGGCGGCCAACGGCACCATCACCGCCTGGCAGGACGCGATCATCGGCGCCGAGGCCAGCGGTCTGCGCCTGACTGAGGTGCGCGTCAATGTGGGCGATGTGGTGCGCAAGGGCCAGGTGCTGGCCACCTTTGCCGGCGACGCTGCGAAGGCCGAAGTCGCCCAGGCCCGCGCCGCGCTGATGGAAGCGGAGGCCAACGCGGCCGACGCCGCCAACAACGCCGAGCGGGCCCGCACCCTGTCGCAGACCGGCGCGCTCAGCACCCAGCAGATCAACCAGTACCTCACCACCGACAAGACGGCCAAGGCCAAAGCCGAGGCCGCACGCGCCACACTGAACGCACAGCAACTGCGCGAGAAGTACACCCGTGTTCTGGCGCCCGATAACGGCGTCATCTCGGCCCGCACAGCCACCGTCGGCGCGGTCGTGGGTACCGGCACCGAGCTGTTCCGCATGATCCGCCAGGGCCGGCTGGAATGGCGCGCGGAAGTGACGTCTGCCGACCTGGGCCGCATCACAGTCGGCACGCTGGCGACTGTGACTGCTGCAAGCGGCGCGCAACTCAAGGGCCGGGTGCGCACGATTGCGCCCACTGTCGATCCGTTGACCCGCTCGGCGCTGGTCTATGTCGACCTGCCCGCATCACCGGGCAACAGCATGCCGGCCAAGGCAGGTATGTTTGCGCGCGGCGAGTTTGAACTGGGCAGCACTGCAGCGCTGACCGTGCCGCAGCAGTCGGTGGTGGTGCGGGATGGCTTTGATTACGTGTTTGCCCTGGGCGCGGACAACCGCACCGCGCAACTCAAGGTGCAGACCGGCCGGCGCGTGGGCGACCAGGTGGAGGTGCTGTCGGGACTCAAGCCGGACACGCGTATTGCGGTGCAGGGGGCAGGCTTTCTCAATGATGGCGACCTGGTGAAGGTGGTGGCGCCGCCAGCTGCTGCACCGGCTGGCGCTGCACCTGCAGCCGCCAAATAAGGCAGGCCACGATGATCAACGTCTCCTCCTGGTCGATCAAAAACCCCATCCCGGCGGTCATGCTGTTTGTGCTGCTGACCTTTGCCGGCCTGCTCTCGTTCAAGGCGATGAAGGTGCAGAACTTTCCCGACCTGGACCTGCCCACCATCATCGTCACCGCCTCACTGCCGGGCGCCGCGCCCGCGCAGCTGGAGACCGACGTGGCGCGCAAGATCGAGAACGCCCTGTCGACCCTGCAGGGGCTCAAGCACATCTACACCAAGGTGCAGGACGGCGGCGTGAGCATCACCGCCGAGTTCCGGCTGGAAAAGCCGGTGCAGGAGGCGGTGGACGATGTGCGCTCGGCGGTGGCGCGCGTGCGCGCCGATCTGCCCGGCGATGTGCGCGACCCCATCGTCACCAAGGTGGACCTGGCGGGCTCGCCGGTGCTGGCCTTCACGATCCGCTCGGCGCGCATGGACGACGAGGCCTTGTCCTGGTTTGTGGACAACGACATTTCCAGAAAACTGCTGGCCGTGCGCGGTGTCGGCGCGATCAACCGCGTGGGCGGCGCAAGCCGCGAGGTGGCGGTGCTGCTCGACCCTGTCAAGCTGCAGGCCCTGGGCGCAACGGCCACCGAGATATCGCGCCAGCTCAGGCAGGTACAAACCGAAAGCGCGGGCGGCCGCACCGACCTGGGCGGCGCCGAGCAACCTGTGCGCACGCTGGCCACCGTCAAGTCGGCCCGCGAGCTGGCAGCGATTGATCTGACGCTGGGCGATGGCCGCCGCATCCGGCTCGACCAGGTGGCGGCTGTCAGCGACACCGTGGCCGAGCGGCGTTCGGCGGCGCTGCTCAACGGCGTGCCGGTGGTGGGGTTTGAGGTGGCGCGCAGCCGCGGCGCCAGCGAGGTAGAGGTGGGCGCGGCCGTGCAGGCAGCGCTGGCTGACCTGCGCGTGGCGCGGCCCGACGTGGAGATCACGGAGTCCTTCAACTTCGTGAAGCCGGTGGAAGAGGAATACACCGGCTCGCTGCACCTGCTGTATGAAGGCGCGGCGCTGGCGGTGCTGGTGGTGTGGCTGTTCCTGCGGGACTGGCGAGCCACCTTTGTCTCGGCCGTGGCGCTGCCGATGTCGGTGATCCCGGCCTTCATCGGGATGTACCTGCTGGGCTTTTCCGTCAACATCGTCACGCTGCTGGCGTTGTCGCTCGTCATCGGCATTCTGGTGGACGATGCGATCGTGGAAGTGGAGAACATCGTGCGCCACCTGCGCATGGGCAAGCGGCCGTATGAGGCCGCGATGGAGGCGGCAGACGAGATTGGCCTGGCCGTCATCGCCACCACCTTCACGCTGATCGCGGTGTTTTTGCCGACGGCTTTCATGAGCGGGATTGCGGGCAAATTCTTCAAGCAGTTTGGCTGGACGGCATCGCTTGCAGTGTTCGCCTCGCTCGTGGTCGCGCGGGTGCTGACGCCGATGATGGCGGCCTACATCATGCGGCCCATGCGCCACGCGCACAAAGAGCCGTTCTGGATGCCCACCTACCTGCGCTGGACGACCTGGTGCCTGAAGCATCGGTTGATCACCTCCATCGCTGCCGGTGCCTTCTTCATCGGCTCGCTGATGCTGATCCCGTTATTGCCCACAGGCTTTGTGCCGCCGGACGACAACTCGCAGACGCAGGTCTATATCGAGCTGCCGCCGGGCTCGACGCTGGCGCAGTCCACCGCCTCGGCCGAGCAGGCCCGCGCGCTGGTGATGAAGGTGGCCAACGTCAAAAGCGTCTACACCACGATTGGCGGCGGCAGCGCGGGCAGCGACCCGTTTGCGCCACAGGGCGCGGCCGAGTCGCGCAAGGCCACGCTCACCATCCAGCTGACCGAGCGGGGCGACAGGCCGCGCAAGCAGGTGATCGAGAACCAGCTGCGCGCGGCCCTGGCGGAATTGCCCGGTGTGCGCAGCAAGGTGGGCCTGGGCGGCTCGGGCGAAAAATATGTGCTGGTGTTGACGGGTGACGATCCGCAAGCCCTGCAGTCCACTGCCTTCGCGGTGGAGAAAGACCTTCGCAGCATTCCGGGCCTGGGCAGCGTGGCCTCCAGCGCCAGCCTGATCCGGCCCGAGGTCGCGGTGCGGCCGGACTTTGCGCGCGCGGCTGACCTGGGCGTGTCCAGCACGGCGATTGGCGAGACCCTGCGCATCGCCACCGTGGGCGACTACGACATTGCGCTGCCCAAACTCAACCTGTCGCAACGGCAAGTGCCGATTGTGGTGAAGCTGGACCCTGCGGCGCGGCAGGACCTGGACCTGTTGTCGCGCCTCTCGGTGCCCGGCGCGCGCGGGCCGGTGATGCTGCAGCAGGTGGCCACGCTGGAGATCAGCGGCGGTCCGGCCGTGATCGACCGTTACGACCGGGCGCGCAACATCAACTTCGACATCGAGCTGTCGGGCATGCCGCTGGGGGACATCAAGGAAGCGGTGCAGCAACTGCCCAGCATCAAATCGCTGCCGGCCGGTGTCAAGGTGACCGAGGTTGGCGATGCGGAAGTGATGGGCGAGCTCTTTGCCAGCTTTGGCCTGGCCATGTTGACCGGCGTGTTGTGCATCTACATCGTGCTGGTGCTGCTGTTCAAGAGCTTCCTGCACCCGGCGACTATTCTGGCGGCTTTGCCCTTGTCCCTTGGCGGTGCGTTTGTAGGCTTGCTGATTGCGCAGAAGAGTTTTTCGATGCCCTCACTCATCGGTCTCATCATGCTGATGGGCGTGGCGACCAAGAACTCGATTTTGCTGGTGGAATACGCCATCACTGCGCGGCGCGGCCACGATGGCAGCGACGGGCGGCCGGCCGTGGCGCCCATGTCGCGCTGGGACGCGCTGCTGGATGCGTGTCACAAACGCGCCAGGCCCATCATCATGACCACGATCGCCATGGGCGCGGGCATGCTGCCGATTGCGCTGGGTCTTGGTGCTGCGGACTCGAGCTTTCGTTCGCCGATGTCGGTCGCGGTGATTGGCGGGCTGGTGACTTCGACCTTCCTCAGCCTGCTGGTGATTCCGGTCGTGTTCACTTTGGTTGACGATGTGCAGCAGTGGTCCAGCCGCATGCTGGGCCGATGGCTGGGGCACAAGGCCTGACAG
>JACMQX010000283.1 GCA_014376765.1 Ramlibacter sp.
AAACCCACAACCACGGCGTAATGCCAGTTGTCAAAAGGAAAGATGCCCAGGTTTTGCAGCACGAGCACCGGGCGGCCTGCGGCCACTTCGCGCAGCAGCGCGTCATACGCGGCAGGCAGTTGCGAGCCAACCAGCCCATGGCGCCGCGGTGCTGCCAGCATCTCGACCTGCAGGCTGCCCTTGCGGCCCGGGAGATAAACCTCTTTGGCGAGCTCCTCGGGCGTGGTGTTCGCGCCGGCCTTGCCAAGAATCGTGGCAAGTGCGGCGGGGCCACACTGGTATTCGGTTTGGGGGAAGAAAGGCGTGTCTTTCAGCTCGGCCGCGCGGGGCACTTCGGCGGGCCAGATACTGCGCAGCTCGATGGTCTGCGGGACCAAAGAAGCACAGCCGGAGAGAAAGAAAAAGAGGCAAAACAGACCTGAGAACAACCAGGTTCGTTTTGCCTCTTGACTGACTTGCCCTGGGGCCCCCTCAGGCCGCATCTTCACTGACAGTTGGGTCATGCGGGGGCTTGGGGCGACTGCAGGCGCAGTGCTTACTTGCGATACCAGACGAACCAGACCACCAGCGCCAGAACAATGACGATGGCCCAACCGCTGGAAGCGCCGGCCGGTGCAGAGTTGATGGTGCCGGCCAGGCTGTGGACTTCAGCGTCGGTCATGGCGGCGACGCGCTCACGGGCCACGGAAGGATCCAGACCCTGGGCCTGCATTTCGTTGGTGACATCGGTACGGCTCAGGGCGCCCATCACAACAGCACGGTCGGCCTGGACAGCAGCGGCAGCAGCAGCATGCTCAGTGCCGATCATGCCGGCGCTGGCCTGGAACGAAGCTGACAGCAAGGCCAGAATGAGGAAACGGCACAGCACACTCTTGATGATGGATTTCATGTTTGGATTCCTTTAATCACATTGTTGGACGAGATGGATAACCGGGCTTTGCGGCGTGTCTCATTTCCGCTAACCCAAGGTGATCATAGGCCTTTCGCCACGGCGGTCAATGTGCTTTCCCGCACACAGGTGTGCATCTGTGGCGCGAAAGCAAAAGCGCCAGCAACTCATCGCCCACGCAGTGGCCAGCCATGCACGCTAGCCGAATAAAGCGGCCAGTCGGAGCCCTAGACCATACGCTCACTGAACGGCGATGCGGCAGAGGCCGTGGGCAATACACCGGAGCAGTTTGCGCAGTTAATTGCGACTGAGCAGACGCGGTGGAAAGCCGTGATTGCGCGGGCGAAGATCAAGCCGGATTAACGGTCATCGGCGATGGGGCCGCCGGCGACCCGCTGATTGCCTCAAACCCCGGCAAGCCGCGCAGCGCTGCCGTCATCGACTTGGCAGCGTTCAGGGGAAGGTCCGGCACATCCACCCACTTGAATCGATCGGCCTCCGGCGTCATCTCACCTGTGAGGTGGTGCGGGAAAAAGCTCGTGCATTTGCAGGCCGTGATGTCGCAGTTACGCGTATGCAGCACCATGCGAAACAGGTGCAGGTCTTTGCGCGAGGTGTAGGCCATGCGCCCGATCTCCTCGAGCGCCTGAGCATCCAGCACGATACCTGTTTCCTCCTGCACCTCACGTACGGCCGTCTGACGTGGCGTCTCGCCTTCATCGATGCCGCCTTTGGGGATGTCCCAGTGCCGCTGCCCCGTTGCGTGCGCCATCAGGAGCTGGCCGTGTTCGTTGAAGATGAGGACGCCGCAGGAGGTGGTTTTCATGACTGGAGGCACTTTACCTGTAGTAGTGAATATCAAATTTATTTGACAACGCCCTGGCTCATTTGGGCGCCAGCACAACGCCACGCCCGAGCGTGATCCGCCCGCTGATCAGCACAAACTCGGCGCCTGCCGGCAGGCTGGCGAGTGCCAGTTCCGGCCGTAGAAACTGCACCTCCAGTTGCTGCGGTACTTCAGGCACTGGCACCTGATCCTGCGGCACGCGCAGGCGCGCCGTGAATCCGTCGGTACCCAATGCCACGGTGCAGGGGAACAGCCCGGCGCGCACCGGCCGGCTGGCAGCGGGCACGCCGGCGGCCAGCAACGTGATCTGCACCCTGGCTGAAGGCTCAAAGCTGCTTGCCGCATCAAACCCCGGCGGCGCGGCCTTGCGCGCATGAAAGCGGGCCACGCCCCAGGCAATGATGTTGCCGATGATCGGCAGCCACAGCACCAGCAGCAACGAGCCAAAGTCGCGCAGCAGTGAGGGCCCGGGCGTGAACTGGCGGATGACGAAACCCAGCACGGCAAAGGCCAAAAGGATGGCGGTAATGATCTGGCGGCGGCGGGAGATGTTCTTCTTCATGCGGGTATTAGGCACGAGGAGAGCAGCACCGGCGCGGGTTTGTCCGAAGTGAAACGCGCCACCAAGAACCGTATTCTATTTTGTTTGCAATTTCGAATTCAAAACGCATCCCATGGCCCATATTGTTCTGGGGATAGGCACCTCCCATACCCCGATGCTGAACCTGACTGCCGAGCAATGGCAGCACCGCGCTGCCGCTGACTTTGCCAACAAGGAGCTCAACCTGTCGGATGGCCGGCGCCTCACTTATAAGCAACTGCTGGCCGAGCGCGGGCCGGTGTATGAAGACGCCATCACCCTCGACCTGCTGCGCAAAAAAGAGCACGCCTGCCAGGCCGCGCTCGACAAACTGGCAGACGCCATTGAAGAGGCCGCACCCGATGTGGTCATCATCGTGGGCGACGATCAGGCCGAGCTCTTCTCGCATGCCAACCAGCCGGCCTTTGCCATCTTCAACGGCGAGGCCATGGTCACGCACATCGGCAAGTACGCCGAGGGCGCGCCCGAGTGGCTGCGCCAGGTGGGCCGCGGTTACCTGATGGAGAGCAACTACACCCTCCCCGCCAGCCCCGCCTTTGCCACCGGGCTGATCGAAGGCCTGATGGAGCATGACGTGGACGTGGCCTCGGTAGACGGCGTGCCGGACCCAGGCAAGGCGGGCTTTGGCCATGCTTACGGCTTCATCGTCAAACGCCTGTTCCGCCGCAGCATCCCGGTGGTGCCGGTGATGCTCAACACCTACTTTCCGCCCAACGTGCCCAAGGCCTCGCGCTGCCATGATGTGGGCGCCAAGCTCCGCCAGGTGATTGAAGCCAGCCCTGGCGAGCTGCGGGTGGCCATCGTCGCCTCAGGTGGCCTCAGCCACTTCATCGTCGATGAAGAACTTGACCGCAGCGTGATGCGCGCGTTTGAACAGAACGACGCGCAGGCCCTGCGGGCCATCCCGCGCAATGCATTGAAATCCGGCTCGTCGGAAATTCTGAACTGGATTCTGACTGCCGGCGCCGTGAGCCCGCTCCCGCTCACATGGAGCGAGTACCAGCCGCTGTACCGCACGCCCGCCGGAACAGGCGTAGGTGCTGCTTTCTGTATCTGGAAATAAGCTGGCCGCACATGCTGACTCAGGAAAAAAACGAGCTCCTCACACGCGTCGGCCCCGGCACGCCGATGGGCAACTTGCTGCGCCGCTACTGGATGCCGATTGCCGGCGTGTCCGAGTTCGACAAGCGTGCGACAAAGCCGGTCCGCCTGATGGGCGAAGACCTGGTCCTGTACAAGGACCTGTCTGGCAACTTCGGCCTGATCGACCGGCACTGCCCGCACCGGCGCGCCGATCTGAGCTACGGTATGGCCGAGCCCGGCGGCCTGCGCTGCAACTACCACGGCTGGGCCTTTGATGCGAGCGGCCAGTGCATCGAACAGCCGTTTGAAGACACCGCATTCCCCGAGCGCAACGCCAAGTGCCGCGTGAAGACCAAGGCTTACCCGGTGGGTGTGCGCGGCGGCATGCTGTGGGCCTACATGGGGCCCCTGCCTGCGCCCTGCCTGCCCGACTGGGAGCCCTTCTCGCGGCCCAATGTGTTCAGCCAGATCGTGCTGTCCGACTTGCCGTGCAACTGGTTCCAGTGCCAGGAAAACTCAATCGACCCGGTGCACTTTGAGTGGATGCACGACAACTGGGGCAAACGCCTGCGTGAAGGTTTCGGCGCCACTTACGCGCCCAAACACCTGAAGCTGGACTTTGATGAATTCGAGTTTGGCTTCGTCTACAAACGCATCCGCGAAGGCATTGACGAGACCCATCCGTTCTGGACCATAGGCCGCGTGGCGCTGTGGCCCAACTGCTTTTTCCTGGGCGACCATTTCGAGTGGCGCGTGCCGGTGGACGACGAGAACACGCTCAGCGTGTTGTGGAAGCTGACGCATGTGCCGGCCGACCGCGAGCCGTATGTTCAGGAGTCCATCCCCACCTGGCAGGGCCCGGTGTTTGATGAACACGGCGGCTGGATCACCAGCCACGTCATGAACCAGGACTTCCTCGCATGGGCCGGCCAGGGCCGCATCGCCGACCGCACGCAGGAACACCTGGGCGCGAGCGACCGCGGCATCGTCATGGTGCGGCGGCGCTTTTTTGAAGAGCTGGACAAGCTGGCCGCCGGTGAAGAACCCAAAGGCCTTATCCGCGACCCGGCGCGCAATGTGAGTGTGAAGTTGCCCGTGGCCAACAACGACACCACCCTGCGCGGCATGACCACCGAGCAGATCATGAAAGAGCCGCGCCGAAGGGTGCACCTCACCAGCTTCATCCTGCAGGCCGGCCAACCCGAGGAGGTGAAGCGGCAGATGTCGCAGGCCATGGGGGTGGACATGGGGGAGTTCACGGGGCTGCCCCCGATCATGCCGCGCGCCACCGTGGATCCCGGATCGAGTCCGGGATGACATCTTTTTTTCCGGAGACAAACCAATGAAAAACATGACATTCAAGCTTCGCACCTTGCTGCTGTGCAGCGCGCTTGCCTGCGGCGCAGCCAGTGCGCAGGAATCCGCAGCCAGCTACCCCAGCAAGCCGATTCACATCCTTGTGCCCTTTGTGGCCGGCGGTGGCGCCGATGCAGCAGCGCGTCTGGTTGCGCAAAAGCTCACCGACAAATGGGGCGTGCAGGTGGTGGTGGACAACCGCCCCGGCGGCAACACGGTGATCGCCACGCAAACGGCCGCACGCTCTGCAGGCGATGGCTACACGCTGCTGCTGATCAACTCGACATTTGCCATCAACACCATCCTCACGCCTAACCTGCCCTATGACGCCGAGAAGGACTTCACACCCGTGTCGGCCGTGGGTGCCACGCCCTTCCTCATGGTGGTGCACCCTTCGGTACCCGCGCAGAACTTCAAGGACATGATGGGCATCCTCAAGGCGTCCAGGCCCGGTGAGTGGAACTTCGCTACTGTGGGCAGCACGGGGGTCGGCCGTATTGCGGGCGAGCAGTTCGCGCAGCAGGCCGGTGTGAAGCTGCAGCACATCCCTTTCAAGGGCGCGGCGGAGGTGGTCTCGGCCATGGTCGGCGGTGACGTCAAGTTCACCATCGACCCGCCCAGCACCCACATCCCGCAGATCCGCGCCGGCAAGCTCAGGCCGCTGGCCGTGACGGGCTCCACGCGACTGCCTTCCCTGCCTGACGTGCCCACGTTTGCAGAAGCGGGCATGCCCGAGTACGACATCCGCATGTTTTTCGGGCTGCTGGCGCCCAGCGCGACGCCCAAACCCATCGTTGCCAAACTGTCGGCTGCCATCACCGAGATGATGAATCTTCCTGATGTGAAAGAGCGGATGCGCACGCTGGAGTTTGTGCCGATCGGAACCGGCAGCGAAGCGTTCCAGGCCCTGCTCAAAACCGAGAACGAGCGCTTTGCGCGCATCATCAAGGCAGCCGATATAAAGGCTGGACAGTAAGGTTTCATGCAGACCCCGACCGCCATTGCACCCACCGCGCAAACCATCTGCGGCGTCCTGCGGGGCATTGATGTCCTTTCAGCCGGCCAGCTCCTGCACATCTACAAAGGCATCCCGTATGCAGCGCCACCTGTAGGCCCGTTGCGCTGGCGTGCACCACAGCCAGTGGCTCCGTGGAGCGGGGTGCGCGATGCATTGCAGTTCGGCCCCGACTGCCCGCAGACGCCCAATGCCCGCCTTCGCGCGCCATCGCAAAGCGAGGACTGCCTCTACCTGAATGTATGGGCTCCCGCTGGTGCAGCGACCGGCTCACTGCCCGTGATGGTGTGGGTCCACGGCGGCGGCTTCGAACGCGGCAGCGGCTCCGACCTGGCGAGCGACGGCGCCGCCATGGCTGCGCAAGGCGTGGTGGTGGTGAGCTTCAACTACCGCGCCGGCCTGTTCGGCTTTCTGGCGCACCCGGCTTTGAGCCAGGAGTCTGAACACGGCGTCTCGGGCAACTACGGGCTGCTCGACCAGATCGCGGCACTCAAATGGGTGCAGGCCAACATCGCAGCCTTTGGCGGCGACCCGCAACGCGTGACGGCCTTCGGCGTCTCGGCGGGCTCGGCCTCGATCGCGTTGCTGTTGACGTCGCCCATGGGCCAGGGCCTGTTCCGGCAAGCCATCCTGCACAGCCCCGGCGCAGCGCGCCCGCTGGCCACGCTGGCAGAGGCCGAAAAAGCAGCGCTGGCATTGGGGGACGACATCGTTGCGTTGCGGGAGCTGAACGTTTCAGCGCTGCTGCCCAAAACATCACTGCTGTCGCCCAAGGTGCGCGGCCTCACCACGCCGCGTGTGCTGCGCCCGATACGCGACGGCTGGCTGCTGCCTGAAGACGAGCGGCCCGTGCTCAAGTCCGGGCGCATCCATCCGATGCCGCTGATCGTTGGCAGCAACGCAGACGAAGGAAGCATGCTGATCAAGACCTGGCCAGCAGACGACCTGGCGCAATACCAGAGCCTGGTCGACACGAATTTCGGTGATGTGGCGCAACAGGCGATGCGCGTGTACCCCGCAGGCGAAGACAGCGAAGCGCGGCTCCGCGTTGGCGAGATGTTTGCAGACACTCAGTTCAACTACGGGACGCGGCTGCTTGCAGATGCAATGGCAAGGAAGGAGCCGCGCACCTGGCGCTATCTATTCCTGCGCCGCCGGCCGAACCAGAAAGACGGCCCGCACCATGCGGAAGAGGTGCCGCACGTTTTCGGCACCTATGCCGAAGCTGCGCCCGGCGAGGCTGCAGACTTCAACGGCGTGGATGATGAGGTGTCAGCCGTGATGATGAAGGCCTGGGTCGCCTTTGCCCGCAACAGCGACCCGAACACAGCGGGTGTGCCGCATTGGGCGGCGTACGATCCTTCGCAAGAAAACTACTTGGGGTTTGGCGACACAGCCTTGCCAGCCCAGGGCTGGCGCAAGACGCAGCTGGATTTTCTTGATTGGTTTTACGACAGGAAATTTCCGCTTTGACACGCGCCTGCCGGTGCCCCTTGCCGCGAGCTACGGATCCCGGATCCAGTCCGGGATGACAGGCAATCAATCCTTCAGGTCGGCAGGCACCTTGCCGCCGTTGGCTGCCAGCTTGTTCATGACCTGGCGGTGCAGCCAGATGTTCATGCTGGCGGAGTCGCCCATGTCGCCGGTGTAATGCAGTTCCTTGGCCAGAGACTTGCGCGCGTCCAGCGAGCTGTCCAGGTCCAGCAGCTTCATCAGGTCAACGATGGACGTCTTCCAGTTGAGCTTTTGCGAATTGTTGGAGGCCATGCCGTCCAGCAAGGTTTCCACATCGACCTCTTCCATAGACGCCACGGCGGGAGCACCGGGCATGCCAGGTGCCATGCCACCAGGGCCGGGGGTGGGGGCTGTTGCAGCCTTGGCGATTTCTTCGGCCTTGCTGGGGGAAAAAATCTTGGCGAATATGTTGGAAAGAATGCCCATGTCGTCTGCTCCTGTTTAAAACTGCACGTTAACCCGGCGGGGTGACAGGTCCGTGTAGGCCGTGACGCCTACTTACAAGTGCGCCAACAGCCTGCCCCAGGAAAGCATGGTCGGGATCGTCCTCCACCAGTGAAACCACGCGTTCATTTGCCAAGTTGTTCATCAGTGATTACGCATTGGTTGCCGCCACAGTCTGCGAGATTCAGCCCGGCCATTGCACCTGGGTATCCACCGGGAAAATCGGCCGCGGCAAATGCAGGAATTCAAAGCGCGAAAGAACGGGCGATGTCAGTCCCGGCGCGTCCACTTCCAGCACCTGCGCGTCTGAAAAATACTCGTTGAAGCCCGCGCGGAAATGGCCGCGTGACTTCACCACGACCGCACGGGCCCTGGCAATATCTTCGCCAAACATTTCGAAAAACACCGGGTCGGCACACTGGGTGCGCACCGACACCACCACCAGGTGAATGCCGCCCAGATCAAGCAGCGCACTGGGCCCCAGGCTCATGCTGCGGCCGGCATACAGGCCGCGCCGGCCGCCGCAGTCGCCGTCGCGCAGGCGCAGCACGCGGGCCCTGACCTTCAGGCGCCCCCCTCCGGCGCCTGGCTCCTCCGTATTGAACTCTGCGATGAATTGCCCGCCTTCACCCAGCCTGTGCGCCTGGGCCGCGAGCGAGGGTTCATTGAAAATTCCCATCAGCACGCCCTGCACTTGCGCTGCCAGCAGGGCCTGCAGTATCCAGGTGGTGTTGCCCCGGCCGCCACCGCCCGGGTTGTCTGCCACATCGGCCAGGATCAGCGGCGCGAGAGACGGGTCGCGGCACACCTGGCGCACCCGCTGCACCGCTGTGTCCAGGGGCATCAACTGCGGCCGGTAACGCGGATGATCTGCCCAGGCGCGGCGCGCCATGTCATACGCCAGCTGCTGCGCATCTGCGGCACTGCCCCGGCTGGTCACGATGATCGCCAGCCCGTTTTTCTCGGTATCGGCAAAAGCAAACCCACCGAGGACGGAAACATTCACAATACCGGCCTTGCACTGCGACTGGCCGTAGTTGATCAGGTCCGCATACGGGCCTGACTCGGTGAGCAGCGTTACCGTAGGCGGGGCAATGGGCAAGCGCACCAGGCAGGTGTGGGCTTGCATGCCGCCCCACAGCTCACCGAGAATCAGCGCGGCTTCGGCGCCACGCTCCATCATGTCTACGTGGGGGTTGGTCCGGTAGGCCACGATGGCATCCACCTCATCCACCATCTGTTGCGACACGTTGCCGTGCAGGTCCAGGGTGGCCACGACAGGGACCTGCGCGCCCACAACATCACGCACCATCGCAAAGATTGCACCGTCGGGGTCACGGCAGGCGGTGGTGGTCATCGCCCCGTGGTTGGCGATGTAGACACCGTCCAGCGGCAGCGCCGCGATCAAACGCTGGCGCATGTCTGCCAGGGTCCTTTCAAAAAAGGCGTGCTCCATCGGGCCGCCAGACTCGCATTGCCCGATGAGGATGGGCACCGGCTCCCACGTGCCACGCGCGTCCAGGGCATTGCGAAAACCACGCACCTCGGGCGGCAGCCGTGATTCGGTCCGGTCCAGTTCGCGCAGGATTTCATCGCCCGCGAGGTAGACCCAATTGAGGAAGTCGTCCTGTGTGGTGACGGGAGCAAAGCGGTTGCTCTCGAGCAGCAGACCCAGAAGCGCAACGCGCGGGGTGGTGCATACGGTCATGGCGCCTGGATGTAGTGGGCAAGGCCGCCAGCGTAGCCGCAGTGCCCGCGCGCGGCCAATGCCGCTGGCGCCTGACGCTATGCACCGTCCGCTTGCGAGGCCACCACCGCAGCCCAGAACTCCTCGGCTTTCGGCGGCAGCCCTTCCTTGAGGCGAAAGAGGCCGATCTCTACCGGCACCACCCAGCGCCCGTCACCCGCCAGCACCAGCGTGCCCTTGTCCAGCTCGCTTTTGACTTCACTCTCAGGCAACCAGGCAAGGCCGCGTCCGGCCCGAACCATTGACAGGAGCACGGCAGCCAGGTCCGAGACAAACACCCGCTCCAGATGCGGTTTGTCGGCACAGTGCTCGAGCAGGTGGTCCACCGCGCGTCCGATGGCCGAGGTGTCGGCATAGGCCAGGTAGTGCGCCGGATGTTGGCGTTGCCCGGTCAGGGAATGCAAAGGCGCGCCCTTTTCATCAGGCACCGAGACCGGCACCAGGCGGTCCTTGCCGACCGAGATGAAGCAGAAGGTGTCGGCCGGCAGGTGCAGGTCCACGCTGCTGTGGGAGTGGCACAGCATGAAGTGCACATGGGCCTTTTGCAGCTCCTGCACGCAGGTGAGCACGCGGTTGGACTCCAGCCGCGTGAACAGCTGCCCCTGGTGCTCCATGCTGCGGATCCAGCCCGGAAAAAAATTGAGCGACAGGCTGTGGGTGGCCGCAAAACTCAGCGTGTTGGCCGAGGTGCTGTCCAGGTGCCGGATGTCCTCACGCGCCTGGTAGAGGCGGCGCAGCAGTTCTTCTGCGGCGGGGCGGAACTTCACGCCTGCAGCGGTGAGGCTCACCGGCTGGGTCGTCCGCTCGATCAGGGCGGTGCCTATCCATTCTTCCAGGCTGCGAATGCGCCGGCTGAATGCGGGCTGGGTGGTGAAGCGCAGTTCTGCCGACCGCGTGAAGTTGCGCGTGTCCACCAGGCTGAGAAAGTCTTCGAGCCACTTCAGTTCCATGAAGGGCTCCACAAGGCAACAGGGCAAAGGCATCGCGGGGCAATGCGCGCGGTGCATCGCGCCATCTTCAAACAGCATTCGCTTTCCGTGCGGCGCCGGTTTATCAATGCAGGTTGACATGGGCCACGCAAGCTGGCCGGCAGACTTTTATCAAACATAAGCATCAAGCAATCATGAACACAATTTCCCAAACACCCTGGCTTAACTTTATTGGCGGGCAATGGTGCGAAGGCGCCAGCGGCCAGCACATTATGGTGTCCAACCCCGCCACCGGGCAGCCTCTGGCTCAGGTCGCAAGGGCCATGCCGCAGGATGTGGACCGGGCGGTGGCGGCTGCGCGCGCTGCCTTCCAGCGGCGCGCCATGCTGTCACTCACGCCCGCCGAGCGCGGCCGCCTGATGTTTGCCATCGCCCGTGAGCTGCGCACCATGACGGAGGAAATCGCAGAACTGGAGTGCCTGGACAACGGCAAGACCCTGGCCAATGGCCGCAATGAAGTGGCGCTGACCGCCCGTTACCTGGAGTACTACGGCGGCATGGCCGACAAACTGGAAGGCCGCCAGATTCCGCTGGGCGATGGCCTGGTGGACTACACCGTCCATATGCCGTTCGGTGTGTCGGCCCAGATCGTGCCCTGGAACGGGCCCCTGCCTGTGGGTGCGCGCTCTGTGTGCTGCGCGCTGATCACAGGCAACACCGTGGTGCTCAAGTCGCCTGAGGATTCACCTCTGTCGCTGATCAAGTTTGCACAGGCCTGCGAACGTGCGGGCGTGCCGCCGGGCGCCTTCAACCTGATCTGCGGTTATGGGCATGACGCGGGCGCAGCACTGGCAGCACATCCGGGCGTGGACCATATTGTTTTCACCGGCTCGGTGGCCACCGGCAAGAGCGTGTTGCGCGCGGCCGCAGAGCGCGTGGTGCCGTGTGTGATGGAACTGGGTGGCAAGTCCGCTGCCATCGTCCATGCCGATGCCGATATTGCGCTGGCGGCAGAGCGGGTGGCGCGCGGCATCTTCACCCATGCGGGGCAAATCTGTTCGGCTGCCAGCCGGGTGCTGGTGCAGCGCGGGGTGCACGACGCATTCATCAACGCATTGACGGGGCATGCCCAGGCCCGGCGCGTTGGCCCGGGCGCGGACGGGGCAGACATGGGCCCGCTTATTTCAGCGCGGCAACTGGACCGGGTGGAAGGCCTTTGCCGCGCAGGCGTGGCAGAGGGTGCGAGCCTGGCCTGTGGTGGCGCGCGCGTGGCCGGCACCGATGGCTTTTTCATGCAGCCCACGGTGTTTCATGGCGTGACACCCGCCATGTCGATCGCGCAGCAGGAGTTCTTCGGCCCCGTCGTGGTGGTCTTGCCCTTTGACACACCGGAAGAAGCCATTGAACTGGCCAACGGCACCGACTATGGCCTGGCCGCCGGCGTCTTCACCCGCGACCTCAAGCTGGCGTTGTGGAGCGCCGACCGCCTGGTGGCCGGGCAGGTGTATGTGAATGACTGGTGGGTAGGCGGCGTGGAAACACCATTTGGCGGCACCAAGCGCTCAGGCTACGGGCGCGAGAAAGGGCAAGAGGCGCTGCTGGGGTATGTGCAGACCAAGAATATCGGGATCCGGTTGTGATGTGTTGATCACCCAACCGCATTGGGGTCGGAGCAAAATTTCGGCGGTGAGTTACCTGCTCAGACTGCATCACTGTCCTGAATTTTGATCCGACCCCAAAGCTCTGCCCGGCGCGCCGGTGGTGGTCCAACCTCAGCGTGAAGCACGCGGGGCAGAAACCATGTACGTGCCCAACACACCCGATACGCCAGAAGCATGGCGCAATCCAATCATGGCATTCGCTAACCGGATATACGCTTGCTAACCTAGGAGTGACTCATTTCTTCAACCAACCTCCATGAGAACCCGCATGAACAGAAAGTCCTTCTCGCTGGCGGTGGTGGCAGCCGCCGCCATCCTTGTGCCCCTGACTCACCTGCATGCGCAAACGCGTGGAGGCAATGCCGTGGTCGCGATCACGCAGGCGCCGCCTACGCTGGATGCGCAAATCACCACCATCCAGTCGGCGCGCCACATCAACCTGCATATCTACGAAACCCTGTACGCCCGTGACGAGAACGGCAAGGCCGTGCCCGACCTGGCCGAAAGCGCCGCTGTCTCGCCCGACGGCAAGACCTACACGCTGACGCTGCGCAAAG
The DNA here is from genome assembly GCA_014376765.1 of Ramlibacter sp. Taxonomy (GTDB): domain Bacteria; phylum Pseudomonadota; class Gammaproteobacteria; order Burkholderiales; family Burkholderiaceae_C; genus JACMQX01. The sequence continues at coordinate 12,645 of JACMQX010000283.1, forward strand.
GCGTGAAATTCCACAACGGCAAGGTCATGACTTCGGCCGACGTGGTCGCCTCGCTGGAGCGCTACCGCAAGATCGGCGCCAACGCCAACTTGCTGGCCGAAGTGGAAAGCATCGCGGCCAAAAGCCCGAACGAGGTGGTGATCAAGCTCAAGAAGGTGCAGTCCACCTTGCTGGACACCCTTTCGTCCTCCACCGCCCCACTGGCCATTTACCCGGCCGAAGAAGCCGTGAAAGAACAGGGCAAGCTGGCCTACATCGGCACCGGCCCATTCAAGTTCGTCGAACTCGTGCCCGACAGCCACGTCAAGCTGGAGCGCTTCAAAGACTATGCGCCCAACCCGAGCTACACCAAGCGCGACGGCTTTGCCGGCAAGAAAGAGGTCTACCTTGACACCGTGACATTCCGCTTCATGCCCGAAGCAGGCGCCCGCGTGGCGGCCCTGCAGGCCGGTGAAGTACAACTCGTCGAGACGGTAGACGGCCCGACCAAAAAGCGCCTTGAGACCAACAAGGCCTACAAGGTCTACCCCCTCCTGCCCTTCTCGTTCCAGATCATCAAGCTCAACCACGCCGTGGCGCCGACCGACAACCTGGCTTTCCGCCAGGCCGTGGTCGCCGCGCTGGACATGGAAGAGATCATGGCGATCGCCTACCCCGACATCTATCAGCTGGACGGCGGCTGGCTCTACCCCAAGGGCGTGGGCTACAGCACCGGCGGCCTGCAGGGCTACAACAAGCCTGACCTGAAAAAGGCCAAGGACCTGGTTACCAAGTCGGGCTACAAGGGCGAGAAGATCACCTTCCTGGTGGACAACCTGCGCGCCAACACCGACACCGCCACCGTGGTGCAGCAGCGCCTGGCGCAGATTGGTGTGAACGTGGACATCAAGGTCACCGACTGGCCCACCGCCGTCAAGACCGGCTGGTCGCCCCAGGGCTGGAACCTGTTTGCCCACGGCTTTGGCATCCAGCCTTTTGAAGGCGCGGGCACGGTGATGTCGGCCTGGGCCGGCGGCCAGCTCCACCAGAAGCCGGACGCCACCATTGACCGCCTGTACGCCAGCTACAGCAACGAGCTGGACCAGGGCAAGAAGAACGCGCTCTTCGCTTCGTTCCAGCAGCACATGGTGGAAGACGTGACGGCCATCAAGGTCGGCAACTACGGCCTGTTCCAGGTGAGCTCTGCCAAGCTGCAGAACTTCGAGCCCTACCGCATCCCGCGCATGTGGGGTGTCTGGCTCGACAAGTAACCCGCACAACCCACGAGCCCGGCAGGCGCCTCATGGCGCCGGGGCTCTTGCACCCATCACATGCTGCAGTACCTTTTGCGCCGGCTCGTCACCACGATCCCGGTGCTGTTTCTTGTCTCCCTGATGTCCTTTGCGGTCATCTGGCTGGTGCCGGGTGACCCGGCCGCATCCTTTCTTGACGCGAGCGCAACCCAGGAACAGATTGCCCGCGTGCGCGAGCAACTGGGCCTGAACGAGCCGCTGTGGCAACAGATGCTGCACTGGTACGGCCGCGTGCTGACCGGCGACCTGGGTCAGTCCATCCTGCTGCATCGCAGTGTGATGGACGCGCTGCTGGAACGCCTGCCCGTCACCCTCTCCCTGGCCGCACTGGCGCTGACGCTGGCGGCTGTGCTCGGCATTTCCGCCGGCATCTTTGCGGCCATGCACCGCGGCAAGATGGCCGACCGTGTGGTCATGTCCGCTTCATTGCTCGGCCTGTCCATGCCTGACTTCTGGCTTGGCCTGGTGCTGGTCGTGGTGTTTGCCGTCGGCCTGGGCTGGCTGCCATCGGGCGGCTTTGTGTCGCCCGCCGAGAGCGTGGTGGGCTGGCTGCGCACGATGACCCTGCCTGCGCTCACGCTGGCACTTGTGCAAACCGGTTTCATTGCCCGCATGACCCGTTCGGCCATGCTGGATGTGCTGCACCAGGACTTCATCCGCACCGCAGACGCCAAAGGCCTGCGGCATGGCTACGTGGTGCTGCGCCACGGCCTGCCGAATGCGCTGCTGCCCATCCTCACGGTGCTGGGCATCATTGCCGGCTCGCTGCTGGGCGGGGCGGTGGTGGTGGAACAGGTGTTCTCGCTGCCTGGCGTGGGGCGCCTCATCATCGGCGCCATCATGAGCCGGGACTTTCCTGTCATCCAGGGCGGCCTGTTGTTCCTGGCGGCGATTTATGTCTTCATCAATCTGTCGGTCGATCTGCTGTATGCGGCGGTTGACCCACGAGTGCGCCTGTGAACCTTTCCTCCCGCTTGTCCCGAATGGCCCGGCGCATCTGGGGCCACCCTTCCATCGTCATTGGCGGGGGCCTGGTCATCGTCGTCACGCTGGTTGCGCTGCTGGCCAATGTGGTGTCGCCCTACGACCCGCTGGCCAGCAACTTCCGCCTGAAGCTGCAGGCCCCCAGCGCCGAGCACTGGTTCGGCACCGACCACTTCGGCCGTGACGTGCTCGCACGCGTGATCTACGGCGGCCGCCTCTCATTGCAGATCGGTGCGATGGTGGTGATCATGACCGGCATCTTCGGCACCCTGATTGGCGGCGTGGCCGGCTACTTCCGCCGGCTGGACGATCCCATCATGCGTTTGATGGACGCGCTCATGGCCTTTCCCGCCATCTTGCTGGCCATGACGGTGAGCGCCACGCTGGGCGCTTCCGTGATGAACGTGGTCATCGCGCTCAGCATTGCCACCGCGCCACATACCGCGCGGATCGTGCGCAGCTCGGTGCTGGTGGTGCGCGAGATGCAGTATGTGGAGGCCGCACGCGCCCTGGGCGCCGGGGACCTGCGCATCCTGTGGTTTCATGTGCTGGCCAACTCGCTGGCGCCGCTGATCGTGCGCCTGACCTTTGTCTTTGCCAGTGCGATCCTGGCCGAGGCGGTGCTGTCCTACATTGGCGTCGGCCCGCCGCCGCCTGCGCCCAGCTTTGGCAACATCATTGCCAATGGCCGGGACTTCATGGTGGAAGCGCCCTGGGTCACCATTTTTCCGGGTCTGGCGATTGTGATGTGCGTGCTCGGCCTGAACTTGCTGGGCGATGGCCTGCGCGACCTGCTGGACCCCCGCATCAAGGTGGGCCCATGATGCAAGCGGCAACCGACACCACCGTGAACACGGTGCTCGACATCCGCGGCCTCACCACCGTGCTGGACCGCAGCGGCTCCACCATCCTGGAAGACGTGAGCCTGCAAGTGGCACAAGGTGAAGTACTGGGCGTGGTGGGTGAATCCGGCAGCGGCAAGAGCATGCTGGCGCTGGCCATCATGGGCCTCCTGCCCGACGGCATCCGCTGCAGCCAGGGCAGCGTCAGCCTGCTGGGCCAGGACCTGCGTGCAGGCAGCACCTCCGCCTGGCGTGACCGGCGCGGGCGCGAGATGTCGATGGTGTTCCAGGAGCCGATGTCCTCGCTCAACCCGGTGATGCGCGTTGGCGACCAGATTGAAGAAGTGCTGCGCAGAAGGCTCAACATGCGGGGCGATGCGGCCACGCGGCGCGCGCTGGATCTGCTGGAGCGGGTGGAGATCCAGTCCGCCAGGAGCCGGCTTGCGTCCTACCCGCATGAAATGTCAGGCGGCATGCGCCAGCGCGTGATGATCGCGATGGCCCTGGCCTGCGACCCCAAGCTGCTGATTGCCGACGAGCCCACCACCGCGCTGGACGTCACCATCCAGGCGCAGATCCTGGACCTGCTGCGCAGCATCCAGCGCGACACCGGCATGGCCCTGATGCTGATCACCCACGACCTGGGCGTGATCGCCGAAATGGCCGACCGCGTCGTCGTGCTGTATGCCGGCCGCGTGGCGGAAACGGCACCGGTGCGCGCGCTCTTTGACATGCCCGCACACCATTACTCGCGCGCCCTGCTGGACTCGGTGCCGCGCGTCACGACGCGGGTGGAGCGCCTCATCACCATTGAAGGCTCGGTGCCCGGTGTGGGCGCGATGCCGCCGGGCTGCCGCTTTGCGCCGCGCTGCGCTGCCCGCACGCAGGCGTGCGAGGCTGCGCCGCCTGCGCCTTTTGCACTCGCGCCTGACCATGCGGTAGCCTGCATCCATCCGGTGGATGCATCTGCGCCAGAGTCAGTCACTGCTACGAGGGCTCACCTGTGAACGCCGTGACAACCACCGCCTCCACCACCGCGCTGATAGAGGCCCGGGGCCTGGCCAAACATTTCCCGGTACGCAGCGGTGCGCTGGGCCTGGGCAGCAAGTCCGTCGTGCGCGCCGTGGACGGCGTGGACCTTCGCATCGGCAAGGGCGAGACACTCGGCCTGGTCGGCGAATCCGGTTGCGGCAAATCCACCACCGGGCGCCTGCTGCTGCGCCTGATCGAGCCGAGTGCCGGCTCCATCGTGCACGAGGGCACCGAACTCACCACGCTGAACGCACGGCAGATGCGCGAGCGGCGCCGGGACATGCAAATCATTTTTCAGGACCCGTATGCGTCGCTCAACCCCCGCATGAGGGTGCAGTCCATCATCGGTGAGGCCTTTGTGATCCACGGAGTCGGTACGGCGGCCGACCGCCCGGAACGCGTGGCGAAATTGCTGGACCTGGTGGGCCTGCCCCGCACTGCGGCCGAGCGCTACCCGCACGAATTTTCCGGCGGGCAGCGCCAGCGTATCGGCATTGCGCGCGCACTGGCCTTGCAGCCGGCCTTTGTGGTGTGTGATGAAGCCGTCTCGGCGCTGGATGTATCGGTGCAGGCGCAGATCATCAACCTGATGCAGGACCTGCAGCGCGAGCTGGGCCTGACCTACCTGTTCATCTCGCACAACCTGTCGGTCGTGCGGCATATCTCCAACCGCATTGCGGTCATGTACCTGGGCCGCATCGTCGAGGTGGGCGAGGCGGACGCATTGTTCGAGCACCCGTCCCACCCCTACACCCGCGCGCTGCTGTCGGCCGTGCCCGTTGCCCACCCCGACGAGCCGCGCCACCGCCACGTGCTGGGCGGCGACGTGCCCAGCACCCTGGCGATTGCCACGGGCTGCCGCTTCAACCCCCGCTGCCCCATGGCGCAGGACCGTTGCCGTGTTGAAGACCCCGCCCTGCTCCCCCTGGCCAATGGCCGCCAGGTGGCCTGCCACTTCCCCCTGTGAGCCTCTGGCTTGCCTCAACCGGACCCATCACATGATCCCTTCCTACATTGAAGAACGGCGCGACCTCGCTGCCGTGTTCCGTGGCGCTGCCACGTTCAACGGCCAGGGCGGCGTGTGCAGCCACTTCAGCCTGCGCGTGGGGGACGACCCCTTGCGCTTTCTGCTCAACCCCTGGGGCATGTATTTTTCTGAAGCCCGGGCCAGCGACCTGATGCTGATTGATGAAGCCGGCAAGAGCGCCGACCCGGCCCACGACGCCGGCTTTGCCGCCTTCAACATCCACTCCCGCGTACACGCCCTGCACCCTGAGGCGCATTGCATCCTGCACACGCACATGCCGTACGCCACGGCCCTCACCATGCTGGAGCATGGCCGCCTGGAGATGGCGTCGCAGGAGGCGCTGCGCTTTGATGGCGACATTGCCTACGACGACACCTACAACGGCCTGGCGCACGAGACTGCCGAGGGCGAACGCATCGCACGGGCCATGGGCAACAAGCATGTGCTGTTCCTGGCGCACCACGGCGTGATCGTGGTCGGCCCCACGGTGGCGCAGGCGTTCGACCTGCTTTACTACCTGGAGCGCGCCGCCGAGTTGCAGGTCAAGGCCATGAGTACCGGGCGGCCGCTGCGCCTGGTGTCGGCTGAAGTGGCTGCCTTCACTGCCCGGCAATTCAAGCGTGACCGCGAGCACTGGGCGCGCCTGCACCTCACGGCGCTGCGCCGCAAGCTGGACCGGGACCAGCCGGCCTATGCGCTGTAAGCCGCGTGCCTGCGCCCTTGCCCTCCCCCCAGTTCGCCCTTATTACTTTCCTTCAGGATTTTTCCTGAGCCAATGCCCATGACTCCTACCTTTGACCTGCTCATCCGCAACGCCAGCATCATCGACGGCACTGGCGCGCCCCGCCGGCCTGGCGACATCGGCATCTCGGGCGACCGCATCGCGGCCATTGGCGACCTGTCAGCTGCCACGGCGCGCCAGACGATTGACCTTGGCGGCCGCGTCGCAGCGCCAGGCTTCATTGATGCCCACACCCACGACGACCGCGCGCTGCTCTCAAGCCCCGACATGACCCCCAAGGTCAGCCAGGGCGTGACCACGGTGATCACCGGCAACTGCGGCATCTCGCTGGCGCCCATGCCCCGCCCTGTGCCGCAGCCGGTGGCTCCGCCGCTGAATCTGCTGGATGGCGACGGCCAGTGGTTCCGCTTTCCTGATTTCGCCAGCTATGTGAAGGCGCTGCAGGACCAACCTGCCGCCACCAATTGCGCGCTGCTGGTGGGACACACCACGCTCAGGGTGGTCACCATGTCCGACCTCAAGCGGCCGGCCAACGAAGACGAAACCGCGCGCATGCGCGAGCTGGTGGACCAGGCCCTCACAGCCGGTGCGATTGGCGTATCGACCGGCCTGTTCTACGACACCGCCGTCGCAGCCACCACCGAAGAAGTGATTGAAGTGTGCCGCCCGCTCGGTGAGCATGGCGGCCTGTACTGCACCCACATGCGGGACGAGGCCGACCGCATCATCGACTCGCTGGAAGAGACCTTCCGCATCGGGCGCGAGACTGGCTCGCAGGTGATCATCTCGCACCACAAGCTGGTTGGCCAGGCCAACTACGGCCGCTCCGGCGAGACGCTGGAGCTGATTGAAAAGCGCATGGGCGAGCAGCGCATCTGCCTGGACTGCTACCCCTACACCGCCGGCTCCACCATCCTCTCGGCCGACCGCGCCGCCACCGCCACGCGGGTGCTGGTGAGCTGGTCGCAAACGCTGCCGCAGTACGCAGGCCGTGACCTGGCCGATATTGCCCGCGAGCTTGGCGTGAGTGAAGACGAGGCCATCGAACGCCTGAACCCGGCCGGCGCAATCTACTTCCGCATGGACGAAGGCGACGTGCAACGCATTCTGCGCTTCGGGCCCACGATGATCGGCTCGGACGGTCTACCGCATGACACCGCACCGCACCCCCGGCTGTGGGGCGCCTTTCCCCGTGTGCTCGGCCACTACAGCCGTTTTCTCGGGCTGTTCCCGATGGAAGTAGCAGTGCACAAGATGACGGGCCTCACCGCCAAAAACTTCGGCCTGCAGGACCGCGGCGAACTGCGGGTAGGCGCCTTTGCCGACCTCACACTGTTCGACCCCGAGACCGTGGGCGAAGCGGCCACCTATGAAAAGCCGATGGTCGCGGCCCACGGGATCGACACCGTGATCGTCAACGGCCAGGTGGTCTGGCACGGCGGCAAGGGCACTGGCGCACGGCCCGGTCGCGTGCTGACCCATGAGGCGGCGTGAGGCCATGACACAGTCCGAACACCAGATGCAGTCTGAAATCATGCAGCAGCCTGAACCCATGAACGCCATGTCACATCAAAGTACGCGCCTGCCGCTTGAAACGCTGGAAACCCCGGCGCTTTTGCTGGATGAAGCGCGCATGAACCGCAACATTGCGCGGATGCAGGCCCAGATGAAACGGCTGGGCGTGTCGTTCCGCCCGCATGTGAAAACCAACAAGTGCATCGACGTCGCGCGGCGGATCATGAGCACGCCAACAGGCCCGATCACGGTGTCGACCCTGAAGGAGGCGGAGTACTTTGCCGCACACGGCGTGCGCGACATTCTGTATGCGGTCAGCATCGCGCCCAACAAGTTTGCACACGCGCTCAAGCTGCTGCGCTCGGGCGTGCAGCTCACGCTCATCCTGGACAGCATGGAAACCGCCCAGCTGCTGGCCGCCTTTGCCCAGACCAGCAACACGCGTTTTGAGGTCATGTTGGAGATCGATTCAGATGGCCACCGCTCGGGCCTGGCGCCCGAAGCAGCCGAGCTGGTGCCGATTGCCGCCTACCTGCACAGCGCGGGTCTGGTGGTCAAAGGCGTGATGACGCATGCGGGCAGTTCGTATGACTGCCCCACGCTGGATGGCGTGCGCGCCATGGCCGAGCAGGAACGTGCCGCCGTGGTTCGTGCAGCAGAGCGCCTGCGCGAAGCCGGCCTGCCCTGCCCCGTGGTGAGCGTGGGCTCGACGCCGACGGCGCTGTTCGCCGAGCAGCTGGAGGGGGTGACGGAAGTACGCGCCGGTGTGTTTGTGTTTTTTGACCTGGTCATGGCGGGTATCAACGTCTGCACGGTGGACGAGTTGGCGCTGTCGGTGCTGGGCACCGTGATCGGCCACCAGGCCGAGAAGGGCTGGACGCTGATTGACGCCGGCTGGATGGCGATGTCGCGCGACCGCGGCACGGCGAAACAGGCGGTTGACCAGGGCTACGGCCTGGTGTGCGACCTGGACGGTACGCCGCTGGATGACCTGATTCTGGTGGGCGCCAACCAGGAGCACGGCATCGTCGCGCACCGCGATGGGCGTCTGGCCGGCGTGACCCATCTGCCGGTGGGCACGCAGTTGCGCATCATGCCGAACCACGCCTGTGCGACAGCCGCCCAGTTTCCCCATTACCACGTGATCGACAGCGAACGCCAGGTGCAAGAGACCTGGTCGCGCTTTCACGGCTGGTGAACCCACCCCGGACCGCACACACCATCATGAGAATCATTTCAGAAGCCGATGCCCGCCAGCTGGTCAGCATGCAGGACGCGATCGACGCGGTGGAGCAGTGCTTCACCGCCATGGCCCTGGGGCACGGCCGCAACTACCCGGTGGTGCGCGAGCTGGTGGGGCACCAGGACGCGGTGTTCGGCGTCAAGACGGGCGCAGACACGCAGGCCCCGCTGCTGGGCCTGAAGGCCGGCGGCTACTGGCCGCATAACCTGGCCAAGGGTCACACCAACCACCAGTCCGCCACGCTGCTGTTCGACCCCGAGACGGGCCGGGCCAATGCGGTGGTCAGCGCCAACTACATGACGGGTGTGCGCACCGGCGCGGCCAGCGCGATCGCCACACGCTGGCTCTCGCGTGCAGACAGCAAGGTGCTGGCCATCATCGGCACCGGGGCGCAGTCTTCCTACCAGCTGGCGGCCACTGCACTGGTTCGCCCGCTGCAGCAGGTTCATGCCTGGGACCCGATGCCGGCCAACCTCACGCGCTTTGGTGAACTGGTGCGCGGCATGGGGCTTGAGTTTGTGGCCGCCGCCGACCCGTGTGCGGCGGTGGAGGCAGCGGACATCATCATCACCGCCACGCCTTCCACCAAGGCCCTGGTGGAGAGCAGCTGGGTACGGGCCGGAACGCACATCAGCGCCATGGGCGCCGACACACGCGGCAAACAGGAGCTGGACCCTGCGCTGGTGGCACGCTGCACCTTGTTTTATGACGAGCTGGCGCAGGCGATTTCGATTGGCGAATGCCAGCACGCCTATGCAGCGGGATTGATCACGGAAAAGAACTTTCGCGGGAGCCTGGGGAGCGTTGTGGCGAAGCTGGGGCAAGGGCGCCTGCGAGACGATGAGGTGACGCTGTTCGACGGCACCGGGGTCGCGCTGCAGGACCTCGTGGTGGCGCGTCTGGCGGTGGCACAGGCTGAGTTGCGGGGAGTGGGGGCGGTAGTCGATTACTGACGTGCTGTTCGGGCGTTTGGATTCGTCGCTGTTTTAACAGCAGGATCTGCGCCTCAGACAATGGCAGCGCCTGCGCCTGGTCAATGGCAGCGCCTGCGGCGCTGAGAGCTGGTAGCCGCGCTGTCGCGCGGTGTGCGGGGTCAGTTACATGGTGTCTGCCCCGCAGGACGGCGGCGACGGGTGCCTGCATTCGTTCGTTTCCCCCGCGCTGCGCGCTCCTCCTCTACCTCACTGCGGCAGGCACCCGCCACCACCGTCCCGCTACGCTGCTTCACGCGGACGTAGACCACCTCCGGCGCGCCGGGCAGAGCTTTGGC
>JACMQX010000051.1 GCA_014376765.1 Ramlibacter sp.
ATTTGCTCTGACCCCAGTTGCGGTCCGCAGCGAAGTGTTTTCACCCGCCCCGATACAACCAGGGTAAATCCAACAGCCGCTCTCCAAGCAGCCGCATCGACACATCGCGTCCCCACCTCACGAACCCGGTCGAGTGGAAGATGCGTCCATTACGCCGCGCCCGCGCCTGCACCCGCGCATTGCGCTTCCAGCGGTTGAGCGCGTAGCGGCGCAGCGCGAGCGGCACGTCCCGCACTGCGCCATTGGCCTGCGCCAGCGCGCGGCGGAGTTCGTCGGCATCTTCCAGCGCCATGCCCGCGCCTTGTGCAAGGTAGGGCCGCATCGGGTGGGCCGCGTCACCCAGCAGGGCGATGCGGCCGCGCACCATCTCGTCGGGACCGGTCATGGGCGGGCGATCGTGCAAGGTCCACAGCCGCCAGCGCGGCATGGCCTGCACCAGGTCGCGCAGCGGCGCTGCGACTGCGCCCATCGCGGCCAGCAATTCAGTCGTTACAGCGGCGTTGTCCCAGTCCATCGCATCGCCACGCGGCGCGCCGTGGACGATGGCCACCACATTGAGTTGTTCCCCGGCCCTGACGGGGTAGGAGACCAGATGCATGTGCGGCCCCATCCAGACCTGGACGTCTTGCTGACGCAAGGCAGCCGGAAGTTCCTGCTGGGCCACCAAAGCGCGATACGCCAGATGGCCCGTCGCCAGCGGAGGGCCGTCGGCATGGACATGACTGCGCACCACGCTCCACAGGCCGTCGGCGCCGATGAGTGCATCACCCTCCACGTCGGACCCGTCTTCAATGCGCAAGGCCACTGCACCCACGCCCGGCAGCACGGCCGCAATGCGTGAGCGCAGCTTCAGCCCGACGCCCGCCTGCCGGGCGGCGTCCAGTACCAGCGCATGCAAGTCAGCCCGGTGGATCGTGGCGTAAGGCGCGCCATACCGCGCGGCGATGAAGTCGCCCAGCGTCATGCGCCCCAGCACCGCGCCGTTCAAGGCGCTATGCACCACCAGAGCCTCGGGAAAGGCGGCCAGGCGCTGCACCTGCGCCTCCAGGCCCCACGAGGCAAGCAGGCGCATCGCGTTCGGCCCGAGCTGGATACCCGCGCCCACCTCGCCAAACTCTTCAGCCTGCTCGAACAGCCGGGCCTGCCAGCCGGCGCGCACGGCACCCAGCGCGGCAGCCAGGCCCCCCAGCCCGCCACCGGCAATCAGGATCTGTTGGCTCATGTCAGGGTCATGGTTGAACGGGTCGGCCGTGTCAGGCCGCTGGGCGGCTCACGCAGTTCAGCCAGCCAGCAATTGCCTCAACACAAACGGCAGGATGCCGCCGTGGCGGTAGTAGTCCACCTCGATGGGCGTGTCGATGCGCAGGGTCACCACGATCTCCTGCGAACTGCCGTCGGTGCGTGTTACCACGAGGCGCGCATCGCTTTGCGGCTTGAGGTCGGGCACGAGAATCACCTCAATGGACTCCGAGCCGTCCAGTCGCAGGCCCTGCCAGGTGTCGCTGCCCTTGAACTGCAGCGGCAGCACCCCCATGCCCACCAGGTTGCTGCGGTGAATGCGCTCAAAGCTCTTGGCCACGACCGCCTTGATGCCCAGCAGCTGCGTGCCCTTGGCGGCCCAGTCGCGCGACGAGCCGGTGCCGTATTCCTCGCCCGCAAAAATCACGGTGGACCGGCCCTCTGCCATGTACTTCATTGCCGCGTCGTAGATGAACATCTTGACGGCTTCGCTGCCATCCTCAGGCCGGTACAGCGTGACGCCGCCCTCCTCGCGCGAGCCGTCGGGGCCGGCCGGGATCATCAGATTCTTGATGCGCACATTGGCAAAGGTGCCGCGCATCATCACGTCATGGTTGCCGCGGCGCGCGCCGTAGCTGTTGAAGTCCTGCTTCATCACGCCGTTGGCCAGCAGCCACTGTCCGGCCGGTGAAGTGGCCTTGATCGAGCCCGCCGGCGAGATGTGGTCGGTGGTGATGGAGTCGCCAAAGAGCGCCATGATGCGGGCTTTCCGCACAGACACGGCCGCCGGTTTGCCTTCGCCGGCGGCTCCGGTGTCCTGCGCGAGCATCGGATCCATCACGAAGTCCTTGAAGAACGGCGGCTCGGCGATGTAGGTGCTGTGCGGCCAGGTGTAGGCCTCGCCCGTCACGCCCCGGATTTTCTCCCACAGCTTGCCGGGCTCGGTCTTGACTTTGGCATAGTTGGCGCGGAAGGCCTTGCCGTTCATTGCGGTTTTGAGCAGCTTGTGGATCTCGTCGCTGCTCGGCCAGATGTCGCCGAGGTACACATCTTTTCCATTCTTGCCCTGGCCGACCGGCTCGGTCATGAGGTCACGCAGTACCGTCCCCGCGATCGCATACGCCACCACCAGCGGCGGGCTGGCCAGGAAGTTGGCTTTGAGGTTGGGGTGAATCCGCGCCACGAAATTCCTGTTGCCCGACAGAACGGCGGCGCAGACCAGATCGCTCTGGCTGATGGCCTCATTGATCTCGGGCGTAAGGTCGCCCGCGTTGCCGATGCAGGTGGTGCAGCCATAACCCACCAGTGAAAAGCCCAGCTTCTCCAGGTAAGGCAGAAGGCCAGTTTCAGTCAGGTACTCTGTCACGATGCGCGAGCCGGGTGCCAGCGATGTCTTGATGTGCGGCTGAACCTTGAGCCCCGCCTCCACCGCCTTTTTGGCCAGCAGGCCGGCTGCCAGCAGCACGCTGGGGTTGGAGGTGTTGGTGCAGCTGGTGATGGCCGCAATCAACACGTCGCCATTGCCGATGGTGATGCCGCGCGAGGTCTTGACCGGCGCTGATGCTTCGGACTGCGCTGCCGCCAGCTTGGGCTTGTTGGATTCCATTTCATTGACCATGCGCGGTGCGCCATCCGGCGCCGGCGGATTGTCTGGCACCTTGAGCTCCGGTGTGTCGCCAGAGGGGTGCACCAGGTGCCGCGTCTCAAGCACCTCAAAAGGCCGGTTGAAGCCGTTCTCTGCAATGGGTTTGCTGAACAGGGAGGTGAATTGCCGGGCCACGTTGCCCAGCTCGATACGGTCCTGCGGCCGCTTGGGGCCGGCCACGCTGGGCGTCACCTGGCCCAGGTCCAGCTTCACCACCTGCGTGTAGTCAATCTCGCCGGCTTTGGGCACACCGAACAGGCCCTGCGCGCGGAAGTAAGCTTCAAAGTGCTCGACCTCGGACGCTGTGCGGCCAGTACCGATGAAGTACTCGATGGTTTTTTCATCAACCGGAAAAAACCCCATGGTCGCGCCGTATTCGGGCGCCATGTTGGCGATGGTGGCGCGGTCAGGGAGGGCCAGGGTGCGCGTGCCTTCGCCAAAAAACTCCACGAACTTGCCGACGACTTTTTCGCGGCGCAGGATTTCCGTTACGCACAGCACGAGGTCGGTGGCGGTGACGCCTTCGCGCAGGCGGCCGGTCATCTCAAAGCCCACCACATCAGGCGTGAGAAAGTACACCGGCTGGCCCAGCATGCCGGCCTCGGCCTCGATGCCGCCTACACCCCAGCCGACAACGCCTATGCCGTTGATCATGGTGGTGTGGCTATCGGTGCCAACCAGGGTGTCCGGGTAAAAAACGCCGCTATCCGACTTGTGGACGCCGCGTGCCAGGTATTCAAGGTTGACCTGGTGCACGATGCCAAAGCCCGGTGGCACCACGCCGAAAGTGTCAAAAGCCTGCATGCCCCACTTCAGGAATTCGTAGCGCTCCTGGTTGCGCTGGAATTCAAGCTTCATGTTCAGGTCCAGCGCGGTTTTTGTGCCGAAGTAGTCGACCATGATGGAGTGGTCCACCACCAGATCCACTGGCACCAGCGGCTCGATCGCGCTGATGTTTTTGCCCAGGCGCGCGGCCACGCTGCGCATGGCGGCCAGGTCGGCCAGCAGGGGCACGCCGGTGAAGTCCTGCAGGATGACGCGGGAGACGACGAACGGGATTTCCTCGCTGCGATCAGCATTCGGGAACCAGGAGGCCAGTTGCCTCACATGCTCGCGGTTGACTTTCTTGCCGTCACAGTTACGCAGCACCGACTCCAGCACGATGCGCAGGGACACAGGCAGGCGGGCGACTTTGGGGTAGGTTTTGGCGAGAGCCGGCAGCGAATAGAACTTGCCGGTTTTGCCGGTGGCCGTCCTGAATGTTTTGAGGGTGTCGGCGTAGGGGTGCTGCGTGGCGGCTTGGGTCATGGGGACTCCGTTGATTTCCTGGCTTGGAAATCATTGTGTCGCAAATTGAAGTGACTTCCGGGAGTGGGGCTGTCTTGCTCCCTCTGTCTTCGGGAGAGGGCTGGGGTGAGGGCAAGTGCAGGCAGTCCAACCATCTTTCCTCCGGGCTCGCAGGTTGCCGCCGACGGGACCGGCTTACCTCGCCGCCGCAACGGGCAGAGCGCAACTTGTTCGCAACGCAGCGACAGCGCCGCGCCATTTCTTAAGTGCTGCAGGCGCTGCTGCTGAAAAGACCCGCAGCGTCCCTAGCTCGGCAAATATCTCACTGCCAGCACGCCTTCAATTGCTCGCAGACTGTTCAGCACCTCATCACTCACAGCGCTCTCCACATCCACCAGCGTGTAGGCCATGTCGCCGCGCGACTTGTTGACCATGTTGTGGATGTTCAGGCCCGCATTGGCCATGGCGGTGGAGATCTGACCGAGCATGTTGGGCACGTTGGCGTTGGCGATCGCGACGCGAAAGCCCGATTCGCGGCCCATGGACACATTGGGAAAGTTCACGGCATTGACCACGTTGCCGTGTTCCAGAAAGTCGCGCAGCTGGTCGGCCACCATAATGGCGCAGTTCTCTTCGGCTTCGCGTGTGGACGCGCCCAAGTGCGGCAGCGCAATAACCTTGGCGTGACCATGGATGGCGCCACCCGGAAAGTCGCATACATACCAGGCCAGGTGCTTTGAATCCAGCGCCGCCAGCACCGCCACGTCGTTGGTCACGCCCTCGCGTGAGAAGTTGAGCAACACGGCGCCGTGGCGCATCAGCTTGACGTTGTCGGCATTCACCAGGTCGCGCGTTGCAGCAACCAGCGGCACATGCACGGTGACGAAGTCGGAGTTCTTCAGCACCTCGTTCACGCTCGCCGCGCGCTTGACCTGCGCGGGCAGGCTCCAGGCGGCGTCGACCGTGATGTCGGGGTCGTAGCCCAGCACATGCATGCCCAGCTTGATGGCAGCGTCTGCCACAAGGCAGCCGATCTTGCCCAGGCCGATGATGCCCAGCGTGTGGCCTGCCAGTTCAAAGCCCGCGAAGTTTTTCTTGCCGTCCTCAACCGCCTTGTCCATCTCTGGCGACTTCGCGTCCAGCCCCTGCACAAAGCGCAAGGCCGGTACGAGGTTACGGGCGGCCAGCAGCATGCCGGCCAGCACCAGTTCCTTCACCGCACCGGCATTGGCACCCGGCGCATTGAACACCGGCACGCCGCGCTCGCTCATGGCCTTCACCGGGATATTGTTGGTGCCGGCGCCTGCGCGGCCAATGGCCTGCACGCTGGCGGGAATGTCCATGCTTTGCATGTCGGCAGACCGCACCAGAACGGCGTCGGGCGTCGCCAGGTCCTTGGCGGTGATGTAGCGGTCTGCGGGCAGGCGCTTCAGCCCGTTGGCAGAGATCTGGTTCAGGACCAGGATCTGGAAAGGCTGGGTCATAAGTTGAGTCATGCGGCGCGCCTTAGCCGGCCTGTTTTTCAAATTCCTGCATGTACGCCACGAGCGCCTTGACGCCTTCAATCGGCATGGCGTTGTAGATCGACGCCCGCATGCCGCCCACCGAGCGGTGCCCTTTGAGCTGGATCATTCCTTTGGCCTGCGCGCCCTTGAGGAAGGCATCGTCCAGCGCATCGTCCTTGAGCTTGAAGGGCACATTCATCAGCGAGCGGTCTTCAGGCGCGACCGGGTTGCGGTAGAAAGCGCTCTGGTCCAGATAGTCGTACAGCACGGCCGCCTTGACCTTGTTGTGCGCTTCCATAGCCGCAAGACCGCCCAGCGACTTGACGTGTTGCAGCACCAGCCCGGCGATGTAGATCGCGTAGGTGGGCGGCGTGTTGTACATGGAGTCGTTGTCGGCCTGCTGCTTGTAGTCAAACGCAGAAGGTGTGATGGGCAGCGCTTGGCCGATCAGGTCATCGCGCACGATGACGATGGTCAGCCCCGAGGGGCCCACGTTCTTCTGCGCGCCGGCATAGATCAGGCCGTACTTGCTGACATCGATCCCGCGAGACAGGATGTTGGACGACATATCGGCCACCAGCGGCACGCTGCCGGTGTCGGGCGTCCAGTGGTATTCCACACCGCCAATGGTCTCGTTGGAGCAGATGTGAACATAAGCGGCGCCCGGGTCCAGCTTCCACTCGGCCTGCTTGGGGATGGCCGTGAAATTGCTGGCCTCACCCGTGGCAGCCACGTTGATCTTGCCGTAGGTCTTGGCTTCCTTGATGGACTTCTTGGACCAGTCGCCAGTGCTGATGTAGTCCGCTTTGCCGGTGCGGCCAATCAGGTTCATCGGCACGATGGCGTTCTCGCCAATGGCGCCGCCCTGCATGAACAGCACCTTGTAGTTGTCCGGGATGCCCATCAGCTCGCGCAGCAGGCTTTCAGTCTCGGCATGGATGCCGATGAACTCCTTGCCGCGGTGGCTCATCTCCATGACCGACATGCCGCTGCCGTGCCAGTCCATCATCTCTTCGGCAGCCTTGCGCAGCACAGGCTCAGGCAGGGTGGCGGGACCGGGGCTGAAGTTGAAAACGCGGGTCATGAAGTTGTCTTTCTGCTTGAATGAGATGGGTCAGGCGGTGCCATGCAGCACCGTGAGCGCAAAGCATACAAGATTAGTTTTACCCGCAACTGCGTGTGGGCCCAGGCCCACACGGCAATGGGCCGCTTGCTGACGTGGCGCCTGCGAAATGCACTCTAAAGTGAATCGTTAAAACATTTAAAGGACAAGAACATGAGCCACACCACCGATCACGAAAAACTCTGGGAACTAATCAAGGACATCAAGTTCGGCATGCTGGCCCACCGTCACGGCGACGGCATGATCCACAGCCACCCGCTCACCACGCAGAACAAGTCGATGGATGAAGGCGCCGTCATTTATTTCTTCATCTCTGCTGCCAGCGAGATCGCCACACGCATTGCCGGTGATGGCAACGTGAATGTCTCGTATGCAGATACGGGCGCAGACAGTTACGTCTCGGTCTCGGGCACGGCCAAGATCGTGAACGACCTGGCCAAGAAGGAGCACCTGTGGTCCCCCTTAGCCAAGGCATGGTTCCCCGGCGGGCCGACCGATGAAGACCTGGCGCTGCTGGAAGTGCGCATCGTCCACGCTGAATACTGGGACGTGGGCGACAGCAAGATGGTGCAGCTGGCCAAGATGGCCAAGGCAGCCATGACAGGGGAGCGGCCGCGCAATCTGGGCGAGCACAAGGAATTGGACGTCAGCTGACGCAGGCGTCACACACGTAAAAAAGCGGCCTTTCAAGGCCGCTTTTTCATTGATGCATCACCAGGCAGATCAAGCGGGAACGGCGTCTTTCACCGTATCAGCCATGTCCGTGTAATCCTTGACCTGGTCAAAGTTCAGGTACTGGTAGATCTGGTCGCTTGCTGCCGTCAGCACAACCATGTCGGCCATGTATTCGGCCTTGGTGGGGATGCGGCCCAGCTTGGAGCAGATGGCAGCCAGTTCAGCCGAGCCCAGGTACACAAACGTGTTCTTGCCCAGACGGTTGGGGAAGTTGCGCGTGCTGGTGGACATGACCGTGGCGCCTTCCCTGACCTGCGCCTGGTTGCCCATGCACAGGCTGCAGCCGGGCATCTCCATGCGCGCGCCGGCCTGGCCGAGCACGCCGTAGTGGCCTTCTTCGGTGAGTTGTTTGGCGTCCATCTTGGTCGGCGGTGCCATCCACAGCTTGACCGGGATGTCGCGCTTGTTTTCCAGCAGCTTGGAGGCCGCGCGGAAGTGGCCGATGTTGGTCATGCACGAGCCGATGAACACTTCGTCGATCTTGACGCCGGCCACATCGGACAGCGTCTTCACGTCGTCCGGGTCGTTGGGACAGGCCACGATGGGTTCATGGATGTCGGCCAGGTTGATCTCGATTACAGCGGCGTATTCGGCGTCCGCATCGCCCTTGAGCAACTTCGGATCCGCCAGCCACGCTTCCATCGCGGCGATGCGGCGGTTGATGGTGCGCACATCGGAATACCCGGTGGCGATCATCCACTTGAGCATCGTGATGTTGCTGGTGATGTATTCAATGATGGGCGCCTTGTCCAGGTGCACCGTGCAGCCGGCGGCTGAACGCTCGGCGGACGCATCGCTCAGTTCAAAAGCTTGCTCGACCTTCAGGTTGGGCAGGCCTTCAATCTCAAGGATGCGGCCGGAGAAGAGGTTCTTTTTGCCCTGCTTGGCCACGGTGAGGTGCCCTTCCTTGATGGCATACAGCGGGATGGCGTTGACCAGGTCGCGCAAGGTGACGCCCGGCTGCATCTCACCCTTGAAGCGCACCAGTACGCTCTCGGGCATGTCCAGCGGCATGACGCCGGTGGCAGCCGCAAAGGCCACGAGGCCTGAGCCTGCCGGGAAGCTGATGCCGATCGGGAAGCGGGTGTGGCTGTCGCCGCCCGTGCCCACGGTGTCGGGCAAGAGCATGCGGTTGAGCCAGCTGTGGATGATGCCGTCGCCCGGGCGCAGGCTGATGCCGCCGCGCGTGCTGATGAAGTTGGGCAGTTCATGGTGCATCTTCACGTCCACCGGCTTGGGATAGGCGGCGGTGTGGCAAAACGACTGCATGACCAGGTCGGAGCTGAAGCCCAGGCAGGCCAGGTCCTTCAGTTCGTCGCGCGTCATCGGGCCGGTGGTGTCCTGCGAGCCCACGGACGTCATCTTGGGTTCGCAGTAGGTGCCGGGGCGCACGCCCTGCTGGTTGCCGTCTTTCTCGGGCAGGCCGCAGGCGCGGCCGACCATCTTTTGCGCGAGGGTGAAACCGCGCTCGCTTTCGGCCGGGTTCACCGGCAGGCGGAACAGGGTGGACACGGGCAGGCCCAGCGCCCAGCGTGCCTTGGCCGTGAGGCCACGGCCCACGATCAGCGGAATGCGGCCGCCGGCGCGCACTTCGTCAAACAGCACATCGCTCTTGACCTTGAACTCGGCAATGACCGTGCCGTCTTTCAGGGCCTTGCCGTCATAGGGGCGCAGCTCAACCACGTCGCCCATGTTCATCTGACTCACATCCAGCTCAATCGGCAAGGCGCCGGCGTCTTCCATGGTGTTGTAGAAGATCGGCGCGATTTTTGCGCCCAGGCACACGCCGCCAAAGCGCTTGTTGGGCACGAAAGGAATATCTGCCCCGGTGAACCACAACACCGAGTTGGTGGCCGACTTGCGCGAGGAGCCCGTGCCCACCACGTCGCCAACATAGGCCACGAGGTTGCCCCTGGCTTTGAGCTCGTTGATGAACTTGACCGGGCCGCGCTTGCCTTCTTCTTCCGGCACGATGCCGGGGCGCGGGTTCTTGTGCATGGCCAGCGCGTGCAGCGGGATGTCGGGGCGGCTCCAGGCGTCGGGCGCGGGCGACAGGTCGTCGGTGTTGATCTCGCCTGCCACCTTGAAGATCGTGACCTTGATGCTCTCCGGCACTTCGGGGCGGCTGGTGAACCACTCGCCATCGGCCCAGCTTTGCAGCACCGCTTTGGCGTATTTGTTGCCCTTGTCGGCCTTGTCCTTGACGTCATGGAACTGGTCGAACATCAGCAGGGTTTTCTTCAGGCCTGCGGCGGCCACTTCAGCCACGGACGCACTGGAGTTGTCCAGCAGGTCGATCAGCGGGCTGATGTTGTAGCCGCCCAGCATCGTGCCCAGCAGCTCAGTGGCTTTTTCAGCCGACAGCAGCTCGCACTTCTCGGTGCTGTGGGCAACGGCCGCCAGGTAGGAGGCCTTGACCTTGGCCGCGTCGTCCACGCCGGCGGGCACGCGGTGCGTAATCAGCTCGACCAGCATCGCCTCTTCGCCTTTGGGCGGGCTTTTGAGCAGCTCGATCAACTCTCCGGTCTGCTGTGCAGACAGGGGCAGTGGCGGAATGCCCAGCGCTGAGCGCTCGGCGGCATGGTCACGGTAGGCTTTCAACATGATTTACTCCTGGCTTGAAATGCAATTCGAATTCATCGTGCGGCAGATGCTGGCTGTGCGGGGGCCGAGGCGCCCGGCATCGCAGAAACAGCCGCCGTTTCTGAAGCGGCGGGAGGGCTGGTGGGCTGCACTGCCACAGCAGGCTGGACCGCTGCCGATGCGCCGGGCGCAGCAGCAGCCGCCGCACTCGCGCTTTGCGCAGGTACCGGGGCATCAAGCAAGCTTGGTGCCGGGTTCTTCTTGAGCGCCTCGGCGACTAAAGCCTGTCCAGGGCTCATGCACTCATCGGCCAGGCGCTTGCTGACTTTCTGGTCCATCAACATGGACTTGTTGGCCAGCTGCAGCCACACCGTACTGCCTTGTTTGTCTTCAAGGCGAATGGCGCCAGTGCGCGACAGCACCGGGAACATGCGGTAGCGCGCGGTCCTGGTTATTACAGTGAAGTATCCGGGCGACTTGGGGTCGGGCTGCACCTCGACAAAAGCGCCCAGCTCACAGGGCAGTTTGCCGGTTTCAACACGCTCGGCCAGCTTGACGTCTTCGGGGCTGAGGGCCGCTTCAGCGGCTGAAATGCCGCTGGCCATCTGGTTGGCGGTGCTGTTGATTTCAATTCGGCTGGCCGACTGTATGGCTTTTTTGGGTGCCGGTTTGGCAGCGGCGGGCGCGGCTGTTTTGGCAGCCGGTTTGGCCTCCGCTTTGGCAGAGGCCGTGGCGGTCTGGGCCACCGAAAGGGCCGGCATCAGAGCCGGTGCAAGGGCGAGCATGCTCATTGCAATGATCTTGTTCAAGGAAAGTCTCCGTCTGTGTTGTGTCATGGTGCAGGCGCCTGGAACCAGACCTGCACCTCGGTGGGAAGGGGCCGCCCGGTCTGGTGCGCGCGTTCAAGCAGCTGCCAGAAATAGCGATAACTGGCGCGGTCATGCAGCGCCTTCTCGTAGCTGATGGGCGCCCAGCCGGCCTGGGCTGCGGCCAGCAAAATACCTGCTGCCGTGTTGATCTCGCGCTCACCCGGGGCAAATGCCTCAAGGATAGGCCTGATCTGCGCCGGGTGAATGCTCCACATCCGCGTGAAGCCCAGCTCGCGCGACGCACGGCCTGCCGCGGCCTTCATGGCCGCCACGTCACTGAACTCGGTGACCACGCCATGCGAGGGCACCTTGCCGTGGGCATGGCAAGCCGAGGAAATTTCCAGCTTGGCGCGGACCACGAGGGGGTGGCTGAACTGGCCCAGACCCCCTGAAATGGCGCCTGAATCCGTGCCCATGGCCGCTGACGGAATGGCCCCGCCATGCGCCGAGACAAAGTCCATCAAGCCAAAACTGAGCGACTGCACACGCGGATGCGCAGCAATTTCAAAGGCGCGGTGCACCGCGGCGGGCGATTCAATCAGCACGTGAATAGGCAGATGCGCCGCGCCCGCCGAGGCCAGCGCCTTGACCGCCAGGTCCACATCGGCCGGTGACTCCACCTTGGGAACCATGATGTGGGACAAGCGGCTGCCCGCCTTGCCCGCAATGATGGCGATATCCTGTTCAAAGGCGGGATGGTCCACAGGGTGCACGCGTACCGCGACGCGCGCCCGGCTGCCGGCCAGCAGGGCCAGCGCGACAACGAGTGCGGCATGGTCAGCCTCACCGCCCACGGGCGCGCCGTCCTCGCAGTCCAGCGTCACATCGAACACGCAGGCGCCGAACTCATCGGCCATTTCGGCCTGAAGTTGCAAGCTCTTGCGCATGCGCACTTCGACGCCGCTGTAGTGGTCGCAAACCGGCAACACAATTGCGCCGGCCTGAGCGCCCAACAGGACCGTGCGCGGGTGGTTGCTGTCGTTGCCTGTCATGCCATAGGGGTCCGATTGCCGCGCAACGTGGTGGTCGCCGCTCAGAGCAGGTGCGCCACGCCGGCTTGTTCGTCGGTCAGTTCCTTGAGCGTCTTGTTGATGCGCTCCTGGCTGAAGGCGTCAATGTCCAGGCCCTTGACGATCTCGTACTTGCCGTCCTTGGTGGTAACCGGGAAGCCGAACATCACGTCCTTGGGAATGCCGTAGTCGCCATTGGACGGAACCCCCATGGTGACCCACTTGCCGTTGGTGCCCAGGGCCCAGTCGCGCATGTGGTCAATGGCCGCATTGGCTGCAGATGCGGCTGAAGACAGGCCGCGCGCCTCGATGATGGCCGCGCCGCGCTTGCCCACGGTGGGCAGGAACACGTCGGCGTTCCAGACCTGGTCGTTGATCAGGTCCTTGACAGCCTTGCCACCTACGGTTGCGAATCGGTAGTCGGCATACATGGTCGGCGAGTGATTGCCCCAGACGGTGAGCTTTTCAATATCGCCCACTGCCGTCCTGGTCTTGGCCGCAACCTGAGACAGCGCGCGGTTGTGGTCCAGGCGCAGCATGGCGGTGAAGTTCTCGCGCGGCAAGTCGGGCGCGCTTTTCATGGCGATGTAAGCGTTGGTGTTGGCGGGGTTGCCCACCACCAGCACCTTGACGTTGCGGCTGGCCACTGCGTTGAGGGCCTTGCCTTGCGCGGTGAAGATGGCGCCGTTGACGGCCAGCAGTTCGGCGCGTTCCATGCCGGGGCCGCGGGGGCGTGAGCCCACCAGCAGCGCATAGTCAGCGTCCTTGAATGCGGTCATGGGGTCGCCATGGGCTTCCATGCCGGCCAGAAGCGGGAAAGCGCAGTCGTCCAGCTCCATCATCACGCCCTTGAGCGCCTTTTGCGGGCCTTCAACCGGGACTTCGAGCAACTGCAGGATGACGGGCTGGTCCTTGCCGAGCATTTCACCGGAGGCAATACGAAACAGCAGGGCGTAACCAATTTGACCTGCGGCGCCGGTGACGGCAACGCGGACGGGCTTTTTGCTCATGAGAAATCTCCAGGAAAGTGATGAAAACTGGCCGGTGACGGGTCGCCGGTGTGGATGGGGCCGGGGCGGATCGCCAGCAACTCGGTCGGGGCTTTGCAACCGCTTGAAATACAACGGGTTTTGTCCCGAAACAGGCTAAGAGTTTACCCGTGAAAACCGGTCTCCGTCAATTTGTCTTATGTCTTATATAAGATATGATTAGACCTATGGTACAGACCCTTCCCCCACCCGCAGACGGCGCTGCAACGGCTGCAGGCCCGGGCCAGCCGGGCACACCCGCTTTCAGCCCGCTTTACCAGCAGATCAAGGCACTGATCCTGCAAAGCCTGCAGGCCGGCGAATGGAAACCCGGCGAAGCCATACCCAGCGAGATGGACCTGGCCGTGCGGTACCGCGTCAGCCAGGGTACGGTGCGCAAAGCCATTGACGAGCTCGCGGCTGAAAACCTGGTGATGCGCCGCCAGGGCAAGGGCACCTACGTGTCCACCCATGCGGAGCAGCATGTTCAATACCGCTTTCTCAAGCTCACACCCGACAGCGGCGATATTTCCAGCGAAGGACCGGCAGAGCGCCACATCATCGACTGCAAGCGTCTGCGCGCCACGGCCGACATTGCCCGCGCGCTGGCCCTGCGCGCCGGTGACCCGGTGCTGCAGGTGCGTCGCACTTTGGCCTTTGCCGGCGTACCGACGATTCTTGAAGACCTCTGGCTGCCCGGCGGCCCCTTCAAGGGCCTGACGGCCGAGCGGCTGGCCGACTACCACGGCGCGATGTACGCACTGTTTGAAACCGAGTTCGGCGTGCGCATGGTGCGGGCGGATGAAAGGATTCGCGCTGTCACGCCCGACCGAGCGCAGTGCGCGCTCCTGAAAATCGAGCCCGGCATGCCGCTTTTGAGCGTGGAGCGCACGGCCTATACCTACAACGATGTACCCATGGAATTGCGCCGTGGCCTCTACCGGACCGACACCCATCACTACCACAATGAACTGAGTTAGCCTGACGGACCATGTGCAGATCCGTATAAATCCTGATGCGCCAGACGTCTCTTGCTGCATTGCAATAGAATTTTGGGTAACAAGCAGCATGAAATTACAAAGCAGTTACCTCCACGAAAGCACATGGCCATGACCGAGCTCGCGAAAAAGCGTCCTGAATTCCGCAACATCAACGCCTTTACCGACCTTCCCAAATACCGGCTGCCCGCCGCAGGCTTCGTGTCCATCCTGCACCGCGTCAGCGGAGCCCTGATGTTCCTGTTGATGCCCTTCATCATCTGGATGTTCGACACATCCGTTTCGTCTGAAATCTCTTTTGCCCGATTCAAGGCCGCTTTCAACACGGGCCTTGGTTTCGCTCCGGGCTGGTTTTTGAAGCTCGTGGCACTCGCGCTGATCTGGGCTTTTCTGCACCACTTCATTGCCGGCCTGCGCCACCTATGGATGGACGTGAGCCACAAGGCGGTCGAGAAGGAATTCGGCAAAACCTCGGCCCTGGTCACCCTGGGTCTCAGCGTGCTGCTAACCCTGGTGCTGGGCGCCAAGCTGTTCGGCCTGTACTGAAATAACAAGGAGCAATCATGTCGGTTAACTACGGCTCAAAGCGCATCGTCGTGGGCGCGCATTATGGCCTTCGCGACTGGCTCAGCCAGCGTGTGACGGCGGGCCTGATGGCCCTGTTCACCCTGCTGGTGCTGGCCCAGGTCGTCCTCGGCCGCGGCCCAATCGGCTATGACAAATGGGCGGGCATCTTTGCCTCCCAATGGATGAAGGTGCTGACCTTCGTCGTGATCATTTCCCTGCTGTGGCATGTCTGGGTCGGCATGCGCGACATCTGGATGGATTACGTCAAGGCAGTGTCCTTACGTCTGGCGGCTCAGATTTTCACTATCGTGTGGC
>JACMQX010000284.1 GCA_014376765.1 Ramlibacter sp.
CCCCATGGCACTAGGTTAAGGGTCAGCGCCTTGCAAAACCCCACACAAGGCCGCCAGCCTGTTTCTACCTCACAGGCCAGTTGCGCTCTGCTGCTCCCACGCCAACTTGGCGGGCGGGGCAGGCGACGCGGGTATCCGTTCTCCGGGCTTGCTCGCAGTGATGCTTTTGTGATGGAACCACCACCCTTGCGTCAAGTGGACGGTCTGCACACGAAACTCAGCGGCAACCGCGAATGAGAGCCCTGCGCCCGGATACCCGGGCCGCCTGCCCCGCCCACCAAGGTGACGTGAGACAGGGTGGAGCGACGCAAAATGTCCTGCAAACGCTTAACCAAGTGCCATGGGGGCTTGACCCGAATTCCATGTGTGCGCGAAGTGGCGCTTCTTCACGCCTGCATGGATCCCGGGTCAAGCCCGGGATGACATGCCCTGTGCTACTCGGTTCGCTATTTCCTTGAGGAGACCACAATCCCGCCCACGATCAGAACAAACGCCAGCGCGTGATAGATGTGCGGCGCCTCGCCCAGCAACACGCTGGACATCAACGCCGCAAACAGCGGTGTGAGGTTGACGAAGAACCCCGCCACGTTGGGCCCCACGCGCTGCACGCCCATGCCGTAGCAGCGGTAGGCCACGATGGCCGGGCCCACGGCCACGTAGAGCAGCGCGGCAGCTACCGGCCAGCTCCAGGCGATGTGTGCATCAGTCACCGCCCATTCGGCTGCGGCAAAGCTGCCGGACCACAGCAGGCCAAAGACGATCTGCGCCAGGATGAAGGCGGCCCAGTCGTTGCGTATGGCCTCGGGCTCGTCGCGCCGGCTCAGCAGCCAGCTGTAGAAGGCCCAGGCGGCGGTCGCCAGCAACACAAAGATGTCGCCGGGCACAAGGTGCAGCTGCATCAGCAGGTCCCACTGCCCGCGCGCCAGCACCAGCAGCACGCCCGCCAGTGAGAGCGCCGCGCCCAGCACCTGGTGCCGTGCAATCCGCTGGCCGAAAAACAGCGCGCCGATGATCAGCATGAACACCGGGTTGCTGGCGGCCACCAGCGTCACGTTGATGGGCGTGGAGGTCTTGAGCGCCAGGTACTGCAGCGCGTTGTACAGCCCCACGCCCAAGAGGCCCAGCAGCGCAAAGCGCCGCCAGCTCTTCATCAGCCCGCTGCCGGGCTTGAGCACCCAGCCGGCCAGCGGCAGCAGCAGCAGGAAGGCCAGCGCCCAGCGCAGGAAGTTGAGCGTCATGGGCGGCACCAGGCCGTTGAGCATGCGGCCCACGACGGCGTTGCCGGCCCACAGCAGGGGCGGCACCAGAAGCAGCACGATGGTGCCAGGGGTGAGGCGTTGGTTCATTGCAAATGCGCAGGCTGCGGCCACCCCGCAGTGGCCGGCGCTCCTGCGGTGTCAGGTGCGGCTGAGCGGATGGAAAGTCGAATCCGACAGCGGCGCCTCGCCGATGTCCACCTGGGTGTCCACCGGCACGGCCAGCATGTTGACCGAGACGATGTTGCCGTACAGGTTCTCGCCGTTCTGCGCGAAGTTCAGCGGGTTGAACAGTTGGGGCATGTGAAACCAGATCTTGTAGCCGGCAGTCCAGAGCCATTCGATCAGGTCGCGTGACTTTTCAACGCGGTCGTTCTCCAGGTAAATGAACGGCCGGTCGCGGGCGATGGTGTTACGCGCGCCCTGCAGCACCTGCTGCTCAAAGCCTTCGACGTCGATCTTGAGAAAGCCCACGCTCCAGGTCTCATCGAGCAAATCATCCAGCGGCACACTTCGTACGTTCTGCACGTTCTGCACGCGCTGCATGCCCACGCGGGGCACGGCCGGCGCCTGCATGGAGACGCCGCCGAAGTTGCCGGTGGCGGTGTAGTCGGGCGTGTCAAACGACAGCCAGCCCGGCGCATCGGCGCAGGCGCAGTTTTCAGTATGCACATTGAGCAGGCGATTCAACGCCACATTGGCACACATGTTCTGGAAGACCACCGGCTGGGGCTCCACGGCCAAAAGGCGGCGGCCGTGGGCGGCCACCTCGCGTGCCAGCGGCACGGTGTGCGAGCCCATGTTGGCGCCGACTTCGACCGCGTCGCGGCCCGGCTGGATCAGTTTGCGCATGAAGTCGAATTCCAGCTCGCCATACTCGCCGTAGGTGGCGATGGCATTGCCGACATAAACGTCCTGCAGGTTGACGAGTGTGGGGCCGTGCCGCCCGAAAACCAGCCGGTACGGAGGTGCCAGATCGATGTGTTGCATCACAAGACTTTAACGCATGCCTGCACGCCGGCCAGTTTGGTGGCACCATGGCCGACGTTGCGAATTTGCGCGCCCATTCACACCATTGAAACCAGGAGAAAAAACATGAGCAGAGCCGTATTGATCGAGCGTAACGGGGGCCCCGAAGAGCTGAAGATCGTTGACGTGACGGTGGGTGAGCCCGGCCCCGGTGAGATCCGCATCCGCCACAAGGCCGTGGGACTGAACTTCATCGACGTCTACCAGCGCACGGGCCTGTACCCCTTCCCCATGCCGCTGCGGCTGGGCATGGAGGCCTCGGGCATCGTCGAGGCGGTGGGCGAGGGCGTCACGCACCTCAAGGTGGGCGACCGCGCAGCCTATGCCAGCCAGCCCCCCGGCAGCTATTGCGAAGAGCGTGTCATGCCTGCCAAATGCGTCTGCAAGCTGCCGGGCGACATCAGCTTTGAGACGGGCGCAGCCATGATGCTCAAGGGCCTGACCGCGCAGTACCTGCTGCGCAAGACGCAGCCGCAGGGCGGCCTGAAGGAAGGCGACTTCGTGCTGTTCCATGCGGCCGCCGGCGGTGTGGGCCTGATCGCCTGCCAGTGGGCCAAGGCCATGGGCCTGCAACTCATCGGCACGGCCGGCTCGGACGCCAAATGCGCGCTGGCCAAAGAGATGGGCGCGGCCCATGTCATCAACTACTCGACCGAGGACTTCCTTCCGCGCGTCAAGGAGATCACCGGCGGCAAGGGCGTGAAGGTGGTGTATGACTCGGTGGGCAAGGACACCTGGGACAAGTCGCTGGATTGCCTGCAGCCTTTCGGCCTGATGGCCAGCTTCGGCAATTCATCCGGCCCTGTTGCGCCGTTTGCGCCTGGCATCCTGGGCGCCAAAGGCTCGCTGTATGTGACTCGCCAGACGCTGTTCACCCACATCGCCACGCGTGAGAGCACGCAGGCCATGGCCGACGATTTGTTCGCCGCCGTGAGCAGCGGGCAAGTCAAGATCCGGATCGACCAGCGCTTTGCGCTGGAGCAGGTCCAGCAGGCGCACCGCGACCTGGAAGCGCGCAAGACCACGGGTTGCAGCATCCTGACGCTGTGATTGGGTAAGGCTGCGATGCTGCAAGGCGTAGACCCGCACTGGCTCGCCAGCCTGCGCGCGGGCGCGAAGCTTGCGCCGCTGCGGCCGCGCATTCCCCTGCGGGCAGGCGATGCTGTGATCGGCTCGGTTGAGCCTGAAGTGCTGGAGCACATCCTGCCGTTGCGAGGGGCCGGAGGCGCTGCCGTGCTGACGCTGGCGGATGGTGGCACAGCCTGGGAGATTCATGGTGAACCGACCTCCAGCTTGGCGCTTGTGGCCGCTGCGCTGCGCGATGCGGGCCTGGCCCATGTGTGGCGTGACGAGCAGCTGGCCGTGCCCGACGCGCAAGGCCGCCGCGTCGCCACGGTGGAACGCGCCGTGGTGCGGGTGCTGGGTGTGACGACCCATGCGGTGCACCTGGTGGGCCTGTCGCCAGATCACCGCGTCTGGGTTCAGCAGCGCGCGCTGGACAAGGCCCATGACCCCGGCCTGTGGGACACGCTAATGGGCGGCATGGTGTCGGCTGCCGACAGCGTCGAGACGGCGCTTGTGCGCGAGACCTGGGAAGAGGCTGGCCTGGTGACTTCCGGGCTGCTGCACGTCGCGCGCGGCGGCCGTGTCACCACTCGCAGGCCCAGCAATGATGGCGGGGGTGCGGGCTATGTCATCGAGCACATTGACTGGTACCGGGCGGTGGTGCCGGACGGCATGGCGCCCGTGAACCAGGACGGTGAAGTGCAGCAGTTCGAATTGCTGGACCGCGCCGCGTTGCTGGAGCGGCTGCACGGCAATGCATTCACGCAGGAGGCCGCGCTCATCCTGTGTGAGGCCCTCTGACCTCAGCGGCTCAGACAGCTCAGGTACGTGAACCTCCTACAGGGTGTCGGGGCCGGCCCCTGCATATTTGACAGACCTGGGACGGTAAATTGGTCCATAGAGACAGCATCCTGATGCTCACGGATCAAACTGCCTTCCAAGGGACACCATGAAATTCAGAGCCTATATCGTTGAGGACAGTCCAACCATCCGGGAAAATCTGTTTGCCACCCTGACCGAGCTTGCCTTGGTGGAGCCTGTGGGCGCCGCCGAAACAGAGAGCGAAGGCAAGGCCTGGCTGGCGACCAATTCGGACTACTGGGACCTGGCTATCGTCGATCTGTTTTTGAAGGAAGGCAGCGGTCTCAATATTCTTGAAGCGTGCAAGTACCGCCAGTCCCAGCAAAAGATGGTGGTGCTTACCAACCATGCAACGCAGGACATCCGCTGGCGCTGCGCGCAGCTGGGTGCTGATGCGGTATTCGACAAGTCGATGGAGATAGACGCGCTGGTCGACTACTGCGTGAAAGAGCGCGATAAATTCGAACATTGAGGGTGTCATCCCGGACTTGATCCGGGATCCATGCCTCCCATGACGTGATGTCATTCGGACGCCTGCGTGGATTGCGGGTCAAGCCCCAATACTGTTCAGATACGTAATATTGGAACCGGCTGATACCGCTGGTTGAGCAATTGGCCCCGACGTCGCACGCTGTAGTTGGATATCTTGCGCTTGACACCACGCGGATTGGTGCGACCACGGCTGCTCACGCAGCGGCCTTGCGCGATCTCCTGGAGCATCGCATCGCGCCACAAAGGCAGGCGCTCAGGGGGGAATAGCCGCAGCTTGCGGCATTTTTCGTTTAATCACGCGCAAAGCATTGGTGAAACTCAATCGGTCCGGATCCAGACCGCTTTGCCATGCGGCCTGTTCCATGAGTTGTCGAATGGCGAAGTGCGCCAGTAGCAGGCCCCACAGTTCCTGCTCGACCAAGTCGGGGGTCTTGCTGCGCAGCACTGTGCTGGCCGAGCGCATGTGGGTCTTGA
This sequence comes from Ramlibacter sp., assembly GCA_014376765.1. Lineage (GTDB taxonomy): Bacteria > Pseudomonadota > Gammaproteobacteria > Burkholderiales > Burkholderiaceae_C > JACMQX01. The sequence goes on from JACMQX010000284.1 coordinate 5,178, forward strand.
ACTCGTCAAAGACGCTTTCGACCTCCCAGCGTTCGTGGTACAGCGCGGCCAACTCCAGCGCCGGCGCGGCCTTCGGCTCCAGGATGTTGGTCACCAACCGGTAGCTGTCTTGCGCCGGTCCGCCCGAGTCCTGGAGTGCGTAATCGATCACCCGCACCTGCTGGGGGCTTTGCCGGGCTCGATCTTTGCTGTCGAAGATCACGCTCAGATACGAGCCGTCGGCCAGTTCTTGGTGCACCGGCAGGCGCAGGTTGGACTTGACGCGCCACAGCAGCTTGGCCCCGCTGGCCGCGCATTCCTGCCACAGCTTGAAGCTGTAGAAGTTGCGGTCGGCCATCAACAGCATGTCGGCGTTGAGATGGGCCGGCAGCAGCGCGGTAGCCATGGCCACCTCGCTGTGCTTGTAGGGGGCGATGCTGGCGGCCACCACCACGTGCGTGCCGCACTCCACCAGCCCGAGCAGGCGCGCCTGCGGGAACGCGCTGCTGCCCCGGGAGGCGCCCGGATAGCCAAAGTGGGCGGCATTGACGGCCTCATCGGCCACGTCCATGCAACTGCCGTCCACGGCCATCAGGCGCCAGCGCCCGTACCACGCCCCGGGCGCGCCGGCCCGCGCAAGCGGACGCAGTACACGCAGGGCGATCTGGCGCATGGCCTCAGGACCCAGGCGGGTGCGCGCCTGGGAGATCGCCGATTTGCTGGCCTGCACCGCTGCGGCCTCGCCGCCGGAGAGCCACTGCAACCCCTGGCACACCACGCGCAGCACCTCCTCCAGCGGCGCTTCACGCCACAGCGCCAGCGCCATGACGTAGTACACAACCGCTGGCGCCGGTAGCAATCGTTCGCGCTGACTGGCCTTGCCACTGTCGCGCAGGACCTCATCGATCAGCGCGCGTGGACACACGCTCGCCAACACCCCGCAGCTGATTAGGTGCGCTATGTCAACTTTCTCGGGCAGTGCCTTTCGCGTTCTCGCCATCGCGGTCCCCTCATCGTGGTCAGAATGAGGGGGATTGTGCCAAATATTTTTCTATCTGAACAGTATTGGGGCTTGACCCGCAATCCATGGTGGCGCAGAGGTAGCGCCACTTCACGCCAAGATGGATCCCGGATCAAGTCCGGGATGACAGCACTTTGTTCATCGCCACCCGCCGCTTTCGCACCCGCCACAGCAAAGTCGAGGCGATGGACAGGTTCAGCAAATTCCACGCAATGCCGTTTAAAAACGCCGCGTGGTAGGACCCCGTGAAGTCAAACACCTTGCCCGACAGCCAGCCCCCCAGCGCCATACCGATCATGGTCGCCATGATGACCATGCCCACGCGCGCACCCGCCTCGCTGGCCGGGAAATGCTCGCGCACGATGATGGCGTAAGAAGGCAC
>JACMQX010000285.1 GCA_014376765.1 Ramlibacter sp.
CGCAATGCCGGCCTGCCGCTCGCAGCCGGCCCGGTCAAGACCTGGCTGCAACGCGGCATGGCGGGCCCCTATCCCGACGGCGGCCGCATCGCCACCATGGAGGTGACCATCCCCATCATCCCTGGCGGCAACGCGCTCCTGCTGCCGCGGCTGCGCCCGGTTCAGGACGACAAAAATGGCCGCGTGCAGCCCGAGGACCTGGTGCTGGAGCTGCGCCTGGGCGACCGACGCCAGCTGCTAGGGGCCTTCGACAACAGCGGCAACGAGGGCGTGAGCCCGGTCGATCCCAAGACCTACCTGATCTGGGCCGGCGATCTGGACGGCGACGGCAAGCTCGATCTGCTGCTCAACACCGGCAGTTGCGGGCGCAAGGTGGTGCTCTGGCTCTCCAGCCGGGCCACGGGGCAGGCGCTGGTGGGGCTGGGCGGCAGCTTCGAGTTCTGGGACCCCAGCATGTCGGAGTGCTGAGCATGCGCAGCGTGTTTACTGTTCTCAGCGCGGCGCTGCTGATGGCCTGTCAGGGCGGCACCAACGCCGGGCCGGCCGCTGAAACCCGTTCCATCGACACCGCCATGGGCGGCTGGGTCTGGCGCGGCGTGGGTGACCCGCTCGTCATCGGCCAGGACGCCATGCAGGTGTTCGGGCTGGATGATGTGGGTGCCGCGATCGGCTGGCGCCTGAACTGGGCGGACAACACCGCCACTTCCTTTGCCCTGCCGGGCCTGGTGCTGGACAAAAACTTGCGCTACAGCACCGCCCAGACCTCGGCCGGTTTGTGGCTGGCCGGGCCATCGATGGCGCTGCTACTACCCGACGGGCGCTTGTTGCAGGCGCCACTGAACGTGGAGCGCCCGGCGCTGCTGGCCCAGGCCGACGGCTCGCTGCTGGTGTTCAAGGACAAGGAGCAGGGCGACGCGCGCCAGATCCTGTCGGTGCGCGTGGCGCCCGATGGCAACAGCCTGCTGGTGAAGCCGCTGGCCGCGCTGTCCTATGACGGCCGCCCGAACGAGAACGGCCAGCGCTATCGGGAGCCGCGCTACGGTCATACAGTGCTGCGGCTGGTGGACGGCCGGGTGCTGATGTTCGGCGGCAACACCACCAACACGCTTGTCTCGATCTTCGACCCGGCGAGCGCACGCATGACGCCGGTCGCGCCGCTGCCGCATCCGCGCGTGCTGCCCGCCGCTGCCGTGCTGGCCGACGGCCGCGTGGTGGTGGCCGGTGCCGAGCATCTGAGCTGCTATCAGCCCGCTGCGCGCGAGGTCGATGTGTACGACCCCAAGGCGAACGTCTGGACCACATTGCCAAGGCTGCCCCTGCCGTTATGCGCCGAGGCCAATGGCACTTTGAGGCCTTCCATCGTCCAGGCCAGCGACGGCAGCCTGGTGGTGGGCGGCGGGCTGGAGCCCGAACTGCTCACCCTGGCCGGCGATGCAAAGAGCCCCAATGGGTTTGCAGCGAGCTGGCGGCGCCTGGCCGCGCTCCCCACGCCGCGCATCGGCGGCGTGCTGCAGGCCTTGCCCGGTGGCCGCCTGGTGGTGGCGGGCGGCGAGCACAACCCGGCCGGGTTTGGCGACTGCTGCAAGCGCACCGTGGGCGTGGACCGGGTGTCGATGAACTATGCCGCGCCGGCTTTCGGGCCCGGCGGGCTCACGCTGAACGGCCCCGGGGTAGCGCGGCGCGGCATGCGCCTCTTTGTGGCTGGGGGACGGCGCTTTGTCACTACCGGCTTCGGCCAGATGCGTTTCAGCGCCCTGGCCGAGATCGTCGACCTCAAGACCGGCCTCAGCACTCAGCAGGGCACGGTGCCCGTGGTGGCCGGCTCGCTGGACGCGGTGTGGCTGGACGACGACCGCGTGCTCGTCAAGGGCCGGCTGGCGCAAAGCGATCGTGGCTTTGGCAGCAATCTTTCCTCGTATATGCCCGAAGGCAGCGCCGCCATGGCGATCCTGCGCGTTTCTACCGGCCGCTGGACCCGCATCGACAAGCCCGACCTCGGCACGAGCCGGCTCATCGGCATTCGCGAAGGCGAGGTCCTGCTGCTGCAAGCCTCGGGCGCCCTGCAGACCTGGCGCCCGGGCGACGCCGAGGTCAAGCCGGGGCCGGTCACGGTGGGCGCAGGCGTGGGCGCGCAGCGCCTGCTGCCCGACGGCCGCCTGGTGCTCGCGGCCAATCTGGCGCCTAGCGACATCGTCTCGGTGGTGGATCCGGCCTGCGACGCCGCTGCCTCGAGTTGCCGCGAACGCTTCGTGGGCCTGGGGCCGCAGTCCCCGGCGCGGCTGATCGAAGTGGTCAAGCTTGGCGACCCGGCCTTTCATCTGGCACGGCGCAGCGAGCTGCCCGACGACCAGATCAACGTGCACCACGCCATCGACAGTGCCGGCCGCATCATCCGCCTGAGCTGGTCGCCCAAGCCCGATGTTGAGCCCAAGCCCGTGAACAATCGCCGCGGGCCCGGCTGGCATGTCGAGCGTGCGCGTGACGTCGGTGGCACAGCTTGGGAAGCCCTGCCCCTGCCCGCAGCCTGGCTTGCGGCGGCTGACCAGGGCAACCCTGGCGAGAAGGCCTGCGGCGCGGCCAGCAATGAAGATCGAGGCATCTGTCAGGTGCTGGCCCTGGACGACCCGCGCGACCCGACCGGCCAGCGCAGCCTGCTCTTCCTGCGCAGCACCGTGGCCAACCAGGACCACAACGATGCGGCCATTGGCGGCACCACTGTCTGGTGGTTCGACGAAGCCGCGCGCCGCTGGCAACTGGTGTTCGAGACGAAGGGCCTGGGGCCGCGCTATGCCGTCTACGACCTGCCTAAAGCCCTTTTCCCCGGCACGGGCCGGTTGCGCTCCATTGGCTGGCATCTCGAACAACCTGTGCTGTGGGTGGATTGAATGATGAGCAAGTTCGCAAGGCGCTTCGCGCTCCTGTTCGCTGCGGCCTTATCGGCCCCCGCAATCGCGGCCGGCTTTGACTGCGCCAAGGCCAGCGCGCCCGTCGAGCAGGCGATATGCGCTGACGAGACGCTCTCGCTCGCCGACTTCGTGCTCACTGAGCGCTACCAGCATCTTTCGGCCCATTGCAACGCCCAGAGCGGCGCGGCCGAGCGGCCCGCGGCGCAAAAACGCTGGGTGGCGCAGACGCGCGCGGCCTTCACGCCGGGCGAGGCGGGCCTTGCCGATCTACGCAACCGCTACCAGCAGCGCAACGAGGAGCTGCTGCGCGCTCTTGATGCCTGCAGCCTGCAAAGACCGCTGGCGCCGCTGCGCATCGCCACGGTGAGCTCCGCCGGCTCGTCCCTCAAGCTGCCCTGGGTCGAGGCGCCGTCGCCGGAGATTTCGCGCCGCATCAATGACGCCGTGTTCTCGCAGTTGCAGGGCATGCCCGCGCCCGCGCGCTTGCGCGATGCGTCCGCAGACCTGGCCGCAGCCGCGCGTGATGCGACGACGCAAGGTACGCGCGACGCCGAGTTCAACGTCCGCCGCAACGACGGCCGCTTGCTGGTGATCGGGATCGACGCAGAGGGCTGCGGAGCCTATTGTGAAAACTACACCATGCAGCTGCCGTTCGATGCGCGCAACGGCAAGGCATTGGAGAACGCGGCCCTTTTCACCGAGGACGGGCTCAAAAGGCTGACGCGTCACTACAACGGCACCCGCGCCGCCCGCGGCCGCGCCCTGATTGCACACGCCAGGCGTGAACGCAGCGCCGAGGCTGACGAGTTGGAGATGTACCAAGGCTGCATCCGGGACTGGACGGGCAAATTCAGCTCCATGCCCGTGCCCGAGCTGGACGCGCAGGGCAGCTGGCAGCTCCGTGGCGGGCACTGCAGCCCGCATGCGGCGCGGCCCTGGGACCTGCTGGACAACATCGTCGTCCCGCTGCCTCGCGCCCTGCTCAGCGCGCATCTGAACGCTTACGGCAAAAGCCTGCTGCTGGCCCAGGGCGATGTGCGGGACCCTGCACCACCGGCGCCGCAGTGCATGCGCAGCGCACCGCTGCCAGAGCCGCCGGGCGCTCCGATCCGCAGCCTGGCCCTCGGTGTGGATCATCGCCTGGTACTGCTCGCCGATGGCCGACTCCTGGCCTGGGGGCGCAACGACGACGGCCAGCTCGGCCAAGGCGAACAGCGCGACGGCTTCGAGGCTCAGATGGCACAGGTCGTGCCCGGTGTCTACTCGAGCGTCGCCGCCGGCCATGGCTGGAGCGCCGCGATCGGTACGGATGGCCGGCTCTGGACCTGGGGCAGCAACTACATGTCGTCGTTAGGCGATGGTGGTGAAAGCCGCCAGACCCGGCCAGTCGCTATCGGCAATGACTTTGTGCAGCTGCGCGCAGAGGAACGCTGGGGCCTGGCCCTGCGCCGCGACGGCAGCCTGTGGACTTGGGGCGGCCGCATGGCCAGCCGTGACCGCGCCACAGGCAACGAGACCTACGTCACCACGCCTTGGTCCCTTGGCAACGGGTTTGCGCAAATCGAGCTGGGCCCCCGGGGCGAGTTGCAGGCGCTCACCCGCGATGGCGAGCTGGTGACCTGGCGCGGTATGAGCAACGGTGTGCCCGGCCCTGCGGACGCGCCGCGCAAGTTGGGCAGTGGCTTCACCCGCCTGGCGGGCCACCACATGCAGGCCGCGTATAAAGCCGACGGCAGCCTGTGGGCCTGGGGCGAGAGTCTGGCTGCGATGCTGGACACCGGAGGCGACAGCACGCGACCGCCGCAATGGGTGGGTCATGGCTTTGTCCAGGTGCTGTACGCGCCGGACGGGGTGGTAGCCGCGCTCAAGGGCGACGGCAGCCTGTGGCTGACCCACAGCCGCGGTCGCGTCACGCAACTTGAGTCGGTGGGCTGCGGCTACGAGCGCGTGGCTTTGGTGGGCAGCACTTGGGAGAGCGCGCCCAGGCGAGTGAACGTGGTCGCTTTGCGTGACGGCGGTCGCATTGTTGCCTGGCCGCTGGGCGGTGCAGCGGGCGAGCCGACGGCGGCCGCGCCCTGGGACCTCGGCACGGGTTGGCAGCAATTCGAGATGACTGACGGGCATTGGGGTCAACGCGGGCCCGAGCTACTGCTGGTCGACCGCGAGGGCGGGCTCTGGCAACGCCGCGCCTTGGCCGGGTCCGAGCGTCCATCGGCCAAGGATTGGCTTGAGCGGGTGGTGCCTGCGAAGCGCTAAATCTTCGCCAGCTCAATCGCCATAGCCCGTACAAGTGCCGTTGACGTAAATATAAAGTGTAAATACAGTCCGTAAGGGAAGGAGAGTGAAGATGAAATCCGCATCATCTCGTTGCGCAAAGCCACAAAGCGAGAAGCGCAAATCTACCTCAGTGAAACGATCATTTTGAAGCTAGCATCGCGCACATTTTGCGCGGGGTGGTGCGGCGGGGACTTGCGCCATTACCTTTCAAGGCGAACACCCATGAAACCAGTTCTTCAAGGCGGTTGCCTGTGCGGCAAAGTCCGGTTCACGGCAAGCCGCCCACCGCTCAGAACGTTGGCCTGCCACTGCACCTTTTGCCAAAAGGTGACGGGGTCTTCTTTCTATGCAGAGTCACTGTTTGAAGCGGACGCCATCGAGTTCAATGAAGGTGAACTCAGGCACTATGAGCACAGGTCGGACGGCAGCGGCAAAAAGGTCCATGTTCATTTCTGCCCCAGCTGCGGGACGACCCTTGGGCTCACATTTGAACGCTGGCCCGAGATCCGCGCAATCTCACGCGGTTGCTATGACGATCCCAACGCAGTCGAGATTGGCTCGCACATCTGGACGCGTTCTGCGCAGACCGGCGTTGCCTTGCCATGCGAGGTGGACTGCTTCGAAACCGCAAGGGCAACGCTCGAAGGGCAGGCGCTTGCGCCCGTTAAATACGAAGTGCCCGTCATGGCCCGCAACGAAGGCGCCGCTTGATGCTACGCTTGCTCATGGGTTACGTGCCCGAAAACAAAAACTGACACCTCCG
>JACMQX010000286.1 GCA_014376765.1 Ramlibacter sp.
ACTCAGTGGCCACGCCGCCGGGCCGGGGGATGCGACCCACTGGGTGCTGGTGGCCTGTGCACCCTGTCTCACGCGCCGTATCAGCAAGTGGGTGAGCCACAGTGCGCGGGAAAACTGGCGCACCAAGTGGTCGGAAAAGCTCTTCGCTCAGATCACGCCGGCGCTAAAGGGCCGCGGTGATCAGGTAACGACCGTCCTTGCCAAGGGCCCGCTGCCGGCATTGACGGATATGCTGATCAAACAGCACGGCACGGCGCGTGTGCTGGACGTGCGCCGGCCCAAGTTCGGTCAGGCCATGGAGCCGGTAACGGCCGACCAACCCGCATCGGACGAAGGCCGCTGGTCGCTGCCGGGCGCAGCGATCGGTATGGGCGCGATCCTGGTACTGGCCGCTGAATAAGCGGTGTTGGAGTACTGGAGCGGGGTAACGGCGCTGCGTCACGGCGGCACTGGTTCTAACGCTCCGGCGCCTGTTCCCGAAGCAGCAGTTCGACCTCGCGCGCCCGCGTGTCGATGATGGACGCTTCAATGTGGTCGATGTTGCCGCCCTTGCGCACCAGGTCCTGCGCAGCCTTGAAGCGGTCTAACGCAGCGGCGTAATCCAGCACCGCGACCTGCGCCTCGGCTGACGCCCGTATCGATCGCAACCCCAGCCCTTGGGCCGCATAGGCGGCGGACAACAGTTGCCACGCGGTCGCGTCTCGCGGGTCTTTGGCCACCCAGGTCTGCATTTGTTGTGCGACCGCCCCCGCCTGACCGGTACGCAGCATTGCCTGCGCGGTCAGTAAAGCATCGGGCCGGTTGGGCGCCACCGGGTCCACCAGCGTTGCCACTCGTTGCGGTTCGCCACTGTCCAGCGCCACTTCGGCACTCAACAGCCGCGTGAGGCGCGCGGGCACGGGTTCTGCAGCCGTGACCATCACCAGCCGAGCCAGCAAGGCCTGCGCGGCGGCATAGTCGCGCTGCTTGACCTGGGCCAGCACGGCGGCATAAAGCACGGCCGCCTGGCGCGCCGCAGGCTGCGTGACCAGGCCGGGCAAGCTGGCCTCAGACACCCTGGCACGAAGGGCATCGACCGCCGTGGCTGCCAGCGCACGGGCCCGCGCCGCCATCATGGCGTGTTCCATTGACGGCGGTGCTGCGGCGGGCCGCACCGCGAGTTCCTGGCGCGACTGCATGTCGCCAATGCGCTCGGTGGTCATGGGATGGGTGCGCAGGTAGGGGAACGAGCCGGTGTCGTTCAGCCGCGCCGCCTGCTGCAGCTTGTCAAACATGGTCACAAAGCCGCGCGGGTCAAAGCCGGCCTGCGTCATCACGCCGTAGCCGATGCGGTCAGCCTCCCGCTCCATGTCGCGCGAAAAATTCAGCTGGCTCTGGGCCGCCAGCGCCTGGCTGCCAGCGATCATGGCATTGCCCGCATCCGGGCTGCGGCTGAGCACCAGGGCGCCCAGGATCATCGCGCCCATCATCCACGGCGCCATCCTGCTTTGCTGGCTGGTCAGGCGCGAGATGTGGCGCTGCGTCACATGGCTGAGTTCATGCGCCAGCACCGAGGCGAGCTCGTCGCGGTTGGCCACCACGCCGACCAGCCCCAGGTGCACGCCCAAGTAGCCGCCGGGCAAGGCAAACGCATTGACGGTGGCATCGCGCCCGAACAGGATCTCCCAGGCAAAGCCAAGGTCCATCTCCGGCGTCAATTCGCCGCGCGTGCGCGCTGCGGCAAGCAGGGGCTGCCAGATGCCCTGGATGTATTCCGCAATGACCGGGTCGTCCAGGTAGTCGGGGTCACGGTACAGCTCGCGGGCGATGCGCGCGCCCATGCGGCGTTCGGCGCTCACGGTCATCTCGCTGCCGTCACCCAGGGTCGGCAGTTGCGCGGGTGCGGGCATGGGGGGCAGCAGGGCCGCCGCCACCAGCAGGCCTGCGATCAGTCTGCGCAGGCCGCGCCCTGCGGGCCTGTCCGGGTGAGCTTCATGTTTCAAAATGAGTCCAGTGGCATGAATGCCAGTGCCTGGGCAGTGCAGGGGTAGATTGACACCGTCCAGAAGGTCTTGCGCCCCACCATGGCCAGTGTCGCATTGACCTGCTCATTGCCGTCCTTGAATGGGCGCACCGACACCAGGGTTGGCCCAAGCATCGGCATGGTGGCCAGACCGGGGAGATTTAGCAGCAGGAAGAGTTCGCGGTCACCCGAAATTTCCCGGTAGGGGTAGGTATGCCAGATGCCGAAAACCAGAAGCCCGGCAAGAAACGCCAGCGCCGGGCTGATATGCAGGTGATTTCCGGAGGCCCGGCAATGGTCTTTCCAGTTGATCATGGCCGTATGATGCAAGCGAGAGTTGAACGTTCAGTAAACAGTTTTCTACCCCTGGTGCCGCAAGGCGGCAAGTCCCCATGAGCAAGCTCACCCATTTTGACGAACAGGGCCAGGCCCATATGGTGGACGTTGGCGGCAAAGCCGCCACGCACCGTGTTGCGCTGGCCCAGGGGCGCATCGAGATGCTGCCGCAAACGCTGGAGATCATACGGTCTGGTACGGCCAAAAAAGGCGATGTGCTGGGCATAGCGCGCATCGCCGGCATCCAGGCCGCCAAGAAAACCAGTGACCTCATTCCCCTGTGCCACCCGCTCGCACTGACACGCGTGGCGCTTGAGTTTGCGATCAGCCCGCAGGACGCAGCCGCCAATGCCGTCTCGTGCACCGCCACCGTTGAAACCGTGGGGCCCACGGGTGTCGAGATGGAAGCCCTCACAGCCGTGCAGGTGGCGCTCCTGACGATCTACGACATGTGCAAGGCCGTCGACAGAGGTATGACGATCACAGGCGTGCGCGTGCTGGAAAAGCACGGCGGCAAGTCGGGCAGCTTTCACAATCCACCGGCCTGACGCGCTGGCGCCGACGTGGGCTCAGGGCGCTTTCTGCACCGCCCGCAAATTGGCCAGCGCCCAGGCCGCATGCTCTTTCGGAAACGCAGCCTTGTAGCGCGCCAGGTCGAGCAGGGCGGCGTCATCCATGCCTAGCATCACTTCGCTCTCGATCAGCCGCTCCACCACCGCCGGCTCGGGCGAGTAGTGCAGGCAGGCGGAGGCCAGGGCCAGCATCGCCTGCGCGTTGCCGCGCTGAACGGTCGACATGGTCAGCTCGGCAAATTTCACCTGGTCGGCAAAGAGCCATGTGCCGCGAATTTTCGCCAGGGTGTTGTCGCGATAGGCGGGCGTTCGGGCCTCGGGCGCTGTGTAGATCTGGCTGATGCGGTGATAGTCCCAGGCCACGTAGGCAACGGCGCACAGCAGCGCCAGACCCGCAGCGCCAGTCAGGGCGGTGGGGAGTTGGCGAGCCTCTGTGGGTTCGGATTCAGCAGCATGCCGCAGCAGGGTCACGCACAACACCGCAGCCGTGAAGAACGGCCCATACCAGAGCGGGTATTCCACCAGGCTGTGCACGCCCATCATCAGCAGCACGGCCCAGGCGAGCTGCTTTGCGGGCTGCGCCTGACTCCAGGGCCGCGACCGGATCACCAGCCAGGCGACCGCGCCGCACACCAGGGCCGCGGCCGGTATGCCGAGTTCCACGGCCAGTTGCAGGGGCAGATTGTGTGCGTTGTCCAGGATGTCGCAAAAGCGCTCGCCCGGATAGAGCGTGGAGAAATGCGCATAGTCCAGCTCGCCCCAGCCCCAGCCGAACCAGGGCTTCTGGGCAATCAGGTGCAGCACGTTGGACCACAAAGTAATACGGCTCGCGCAGGACGCAGGGCCGTCGGCCATGCGCGCAAACACCCCGTGCAGCAGGGGCGCGCTGCCGATGAGCAGCGGAAGCAGGAAAGCCGCCACAAGGTAAGACAGCGTGGCGGTAATGATCAGCCTGCGAACACCGGGCTGCCGCGCCGTTTGCCACAGCACCCCCAGCGCCGCCAGCAGGAGTAACTGCAGCAGCCCGGTGCGGGACGCCGACGCAGCATTCGCTGCCGCCAGCAAGGCCACTGAGCCCAGCGCCAGCCATTGCCTGTTCCGGGTGAGGGCTTTGGGACCCAAGCCCCAGATCAGGGCAGCGATGCCGATGTTCGTGAGGCTGGCAAACTGATTGCGCTGGCGCAGGTTGCCGTAGGCTTCGCCGATGGCCGTCTGGTTGACCCAGGGCGCAAACAGCTGCGCCGCGCCGGTGTACTGCAGCAGGCCGAACACAGCGCTGAGCAAGGCTGCGCCCAGCCAGGCCCGCGCCACCACTTCGGCCCTGACAAACGGAGCCAGCAACAAGAGCAGTCCGGCGCAGGCCAGGGTGACCAGCCAGGGCGTGACGGCCGCAGAAGGCCCGGAGGCAAAGGGGTTGAGCCAGGGCGCCGCGACAAGCAGCGCAGCGGCCACGCTGGCCACCGCGGCTGGCGCAGCTGGCGCAACTCCGGTGCCGCGAGCGTGACTGGCATCGCCTGCAGTGGAAAGGCCGGGGAGGGGTGGCATGTGGGTTGGCGCGGGCAGCTGGTGCGGCTGCCTCCGGTACAGTCAGAAGGATCAGAAGGAATGAATCGCTGAGGGACTGTACCCAATCCCCCGCCCCCCTGGCCTGAACATGCTCAAGTGGCTCAAAAAAAATCTGGCGAGTAGTGATGCAGCGGCTGACACCGCCAGCCAGACGCTCGCGTTGCGCCAGCAGGGCAATGCCCTGCTGGCGCAGGACCAGTTCGTGGAGGCCGCAAGCTGCTACAGCCGCGCCCTTGCGCTGGACCCGGCTGATGTGGATGCGCTGGTCAATCTCGGATTTGCGCAGGCAGAAATTGGCCTGCATACCGAGGCCAGGGCGCATCTGGAGCGGGCCTGCACCCTGGCCAGCAGCAACGCCGATGCGTTTTACCTGCTGGCCGTCAGCTGTGAACGGCTGCGCGATGGCGCCAGTGCCACGGCAGCCTTTCGCCGCGCCCTCACTCTTCAGCCTGGCCTTGCGCCGGCCCGCCAGGCCTTGTGCCGCATCCTGGCCGGAAGCGGGCAACAAGGCGAGGCGACGGCCCTGCTGGTCGAGGCCTGCGCCCTGGACCCAGGCGAAGTGTGGCCCTATCGCTACCTGGCCAATCTGCACATGGCTTCAGGGCGGTTTGCAGACGCAGCCGCCAGCCTGAATCAGGCCGCGCTGCTGGACCCAGGGCATGCCGAAACCTTCAGCAGCCTGGGTCATGCGCTTCGTTGCGCCGGCCAGCTGGCGCAAGCCAGGCAGGCCTGCGAGCGGGCACTTGAGCTGGCACCCGGCATGGCGGCCGCACACAACCACATGGGTGCCGTGCTGATGGAGCTGGGCGAGACGCCGCTGGCCCTTGCACGTTTTAGAAGTGCCACTGCGTTGCAACCGGATTCAGCACAGGCGCATGGCAACCTGGGTGTGGCGCTGGGCGCACTCAGGCGCCATGAAGACGCCCTGGCCAGCTTCGACACGGCCTTGCGCCTGAAGCCGGATTTTGCCGATGCCCTGAACAACCGCGGGAACACCCTGCAGGACATGGGCCGCCCGGAGGAGGCATTGGCCTGCCATGACGCTGCGCTGCGCATAACGCCCGGCAACGCGGAGGCCCTGAACCGGCGCGGCAGCGCCTTGCGCAGCATGGGCCTCACGGCGCAGGCGCTGCAGAGCCATGAAGCGGCGCTGGCCAGCCAGCCGGGCTACGCGGCAGCACTGATCAACATCGGCAACCTGCTCGGTGACATGGATGGGTTGACGCAAGCCGTGGCGGCTTATGACCAGGCATTGTCCAGCCAGCCAGACAATGCAGAGGCGCTGTTCAACCGGGGCAACGCGCTGCGCAACCTCAACCAGCTGGACAACGCCATTGCAAGCTACGAGCGCGCTCTGGCAATCAAGCCGCAGCTGCCTTACCTTTTTGGTAACTGGCTGCACGCACGCATGCAGGTGTGCGACTGGCGCGACCTTGACGAGCACTTCGCGGAGCTGGGCCGGCGCATTGGCGAAGGCCAGCTCATGAACCCGTTCATCATGCTGGCCACCCGCCTGGATGCTGCGCAGCAGCTGCGTTGCGCAAAGGTCTACGCTGCGGCGCGGTACCCGCTCGTGGCGTTGCCGCCTGCGGCAACGGCGGCCGCCACATCGGGCCGCATCAGGCTCGGTTATTTCTCGGCTGACTTTCATGACCACGCAACCGCCTGGCTCATGGCGCAACTCTTTGAGCTTCACGACCGCACGCGCTTTGAGCTGGTGGCGTTTTCTTTCGGCCCAGAGGTTCAGTCCGGCATGCGGTCCAGGCTGAAGGGCGCCTTTGACCAGTTCCACCCGGTGCAGGGCATGTCAGACCGGGAGGTGGCGATGCTGGCACGAAAGTTGGACATCGACATTGCGGTGGACTTGAAGGGCTACACGCAGAACGCGCGGCCAGGCATTTTTGCGTTCCGGCCGGCCCCCATCCAGGTGAGTTACCTGGGTTACCCCGGTACGATGGGGGCGCCATTCATCGACTACATCGTGGCCGACGCCACCGTGCTGCCCGAGAGCCACCGGCTGTTCTACACCGAGAAAGTCGTGCAGTTGCCCGGCTCTTACCAAGTGAACGATTCGAGCCGCGAGATCGCGCCGCTCACACCCACGCGCGCCGAAGCGGGCCTGCCTGATCCGGGTTTTGTGTTTTGCTGCTTCAACAACAATTACAAAATCACGCCGGATGTATTTGACGTCTGGATGCGGCTGCTGCTGGATGTAGAAGGCAGTGTGCTGTGGCTGCTGCAAGGCAACGGCGGGGTGGCTGACAGGTTGCGCGCGGAGGCGACCGCCCGGGGTGTGGATCCCTCACGCCTGGTGTTTGCCGCTCGCCAGCCTCTGCCGCAGCACCTGGCCCGCCACAGGCTGGCAGACCTGTTTCTTGACACCACCTGGTGCAATGCCCACACCACGGCCAGCGACGCCTTGTGGGCTGGCCTGCCGGTGCTGACCTGCCAGGGCCAGACGTTTGCGGGGCGGGTGGCAGGCAGTCTTTGCGCCGCGGCGGGCCTGCCGGACCTGGTGGTTGACTCGCTTGCCGCCTACGAAGCGCTGGCACTGGCGCTGGCCGCCGATACGGCCCGGCTTGCCGGCATCAAGGCCCGCCTTGCGCAGGGCCGATCGACGTGCCTGCTTTTTGATACGCGCAGCTTCGCCGCCCACTTTGAAACGGCTTTGGCCAGCATGTGGTTGCGGCATCAGGAGGGCAGGGCGCCGGATCATTTTTCAGTCGTATGATCCTCAAGGGAATTGCGCCCAGGGAGATAACAATGTTCAGCTGGTTTGATGCAAAAGAGGCCCGGACTTTTGGTGAATCGCTCGCGGCCTTCTTTGCCGAGCGCATCCCCACCGATTCCAACCTCAAAGAAAAGAAATTCACAGCCAAAGCCCAACAGGTTTTGAGCAAAATGGCCTTGCAGGTGGACAAGTTCAACAAGTCCCACAAGCTCAACGTTTTCAAGAAGGCGCAGTTGGGCAACGCATTCAAGTGGAAGCTGCGCGACGCCGGTTATGACCAAGCCTACGTGGACGAGTTGACCGAATGGCTCATGCTGCGTTTTTAAGGGCGGTGGATGTACCGGCCGGCGCTGCCGAGCAGCAGCGCGGCAACGCCTTGCTGGACCAAGGCCGTCTTGAAGAGGCGGCTACGTGCTATTGCCGCGCAACGCTGCTTGACCCCACCTCAGTGGCCGGTTGGGTCAATCTTGGTTTCGTACTCAAGGAACTCGGACGGGCGACGGACGCTGCAGATGCGCTGAACCGCGCGGTGGCCCTGGACGCCACCCAATTTGACGCGAACTTCATGTTGGGTCTGCTGGCGCAGGAGCAGCGTGATGTGCCAGGGGCGATACGCCACTTCAGCCGCGCGCTTGAACTGCAGCCATCGTCCTCCATGGTGAGTACCGAGCTGTGCACGGCGGCCTTTCAGGATGGGCAGATGGCGCTGGCCACGCGCACGGTGCAGCATGGCCTGCGGCTGGACCCGATGTCAGCGGAGCTTCATTACCTCGCGGGCAATCTGCTGAGTCATGAGGGCAGGCATGACGAAGCGATTGCCAGCTTTGAGCGCGCCCTGGCCATTGCGCCAGTTCACCCCCCCTCGCTGCACAACCTGGGCCAGGCCTTGCGCGCTCGCGGGCGCCTCGACGAAGCCGTGGCGAGTTTCCGCAAGGCGATCAGCCTGAACAGCGCCTACGGCCAGGCCCATGCCAGCCTGGCCGCCGCGCTGACCGCGCAGGGGCGGCTGCAAGAAGCCATTGCCAGCTGCCGCCAGGCCTTGGCGCTTGACCCCAGGGATCTGGACGCGTTGAACAACCTGGGCAACGCCCAGCAGGCGCAAGGGCTGCTGCCACAGGCGATTGACACCTACGGTCAGGCCCTCGCCCTGCAGCCAGAGCACCTGGACAGTCTTGGAAATATGGGGCTCGCATTACACGCCCAGGGGAGGTATGACGAAGCGGCCGGTTATTTCAGGCGGGTGCTTGCCATTGCACCATCCCACGCACTGGCGCACAACAATCTGGGCAATACCCTGCAAAAGCAGAACCGCCTGGACGAAGCTGTCAGCAGCTACCAGCGCGCACTGGCCGCCGATCCGTCCCTCGCACAGGCCCACAGCAATATCGCCGGGGCGCGGCACACCCAGGGCGAGCATGCGCTGGCCATCGCCAGCTGGCGCGACGCGTTGCGCATCCAGCCCGACTATTTCGATGCGTGGAGCAACCTGCTTTATGCGCTTAATTTTTTGCCGGGGTGCACTCCGGCCGAGTACCTGAAAGAAGCCAGGCGGTTTGGCGCTGCGGTCTCGGCAAGTGCCCGGCCGTGGCGCAGCTGGCTTGCGGATGCGGGGCGCGCGAAGCGTCCCCTTCGTGTGGGCCTGGTGTCGGGCGACTTGCGGGCCCACCCGGTCGGGCTTTTTCTGGAAAGCATCATTGCGCACCTGGACTTCTCGCGCATCGAGTTGGTCGCATATTCGAACTTTCCGCAGGAGGACCAGCTCACGGCACGCATCAAACCGGCTTTTGCGCGCTGGCATTCAATTGTCGGCCTGAGTGACGAGGCCGCCGCCACGTTGATTCACGACGATGCGGTCGATGTGTTGCTGGATCTGTCGGGCCATACCGCGTACAACCGCCTGCCCTTGTTTGCCTGGAAGCCGGCGCCTGTGCAGGCCAGCTGGCTGGGCTATTTTTCAAGCACCGGTGTCCCGGGGATGGACTACCTGCTGGCTGATGAAGTGGGAGTGCCCCCAGCTTGCCAGGCGCAGTTCACAGAAGCGGTCTGGTACCTGCCCGACACGCGGCTGTGCTTTACCGCGCCGGCCTTTGATGACATCGCCCCCGGTGCGCTCCCGGCACTGTCCAGCGGCCGGGTGACCTTTGGCTGTTTCCAGAACATGATCAAGCTCAACGACCAGGTGCTGGCATTGTGGGGCCAGTTGTTCAAGGCGATGCCCGATGCCTTGCTGTGCCATCAAAGCAAGCAGATGCGTGAGCCCGCACTTCGCGAACAGTTGCTGCTGCGTCTGGAGGCCGTTGGCATTGAGCGCAGCAAGACCACCTTGATCGGCCCGGTCGACCGGCGTGCTTTTCTTAAGGCCCACAACGGCGTGGACATCATGCTGGACACCTTTCCAGGCACCGGCGGCACCACGACCTGCGAGGCGCTCTGGATGGGTGTTCCCACCATGACCTTGGCTGGCGACTCGCTGCTGGCCCGTCAGGGAGCGAGCCTGCTCAACTGCGCCGGGCTTGCCGGATGGGTGGCGCAGTCGCCAGCTGAGTTTGTCGGCCAGCTGGCTGCGCACGGCAGCGACCGGCAGGCGCTTTCGTCGCTGCGCGCCAGGCTGCGCGCCCAGGCATTGGCCTCGCCACTGTTCAACGCGTCATTGTTTGCGGGACGTTTGCAGCAGGCCTTGGAGCAAATGCGTCAACAGACCCATCCCGCCTGATTTTGCGGGCCTTGCATCACTCGGGTCCGGGGATGGACGCCAGTTCGGGGTAGGTCTGCTGAACATCTCGCCAGGCATATTTTCCAATTGAACAATGGTCTGCAGGGACGATGGCGCAGGTTCTTGCGAGCCAGGCTTGAGCTTCGGCCCCGCGATGATTAAGACCCAACGACAGCGCCAGCGCATGGATGTTGGAGACGCTGGGGTAGGTCTGGGTGACATCGATCATTTGCTGGAGCTGTTCGGGCGACATGCCCGCAGAAGGCGTGAAGCGGCCCATGCGGAGGATCTCGCGATGCTGGGTCAGGACCCACACATCCGGCGTCGGCCCCGGTGGCAAGGTGCCAATGCGGGCCTTTTCAAAGCGGTAAGCCTGGAAGTTGCCCTCTATGACGAGGTAGTCGCGAACAACCGCGCCCAGCAAAAGGCTGGCAGCCAGGCAAATAGCGCCGTAGAGCCAGCGGTTGCCCAGCCGCGGCGCGCGCGCCGAATTACGCGTGTCCAGCACGCCCATGATCAAGGCGGTTGGCAGCAGCATGTAGGCATAGTGCAGCGGCAGTTCAAGCATTGCGTGGGTCCCGACCGCGACCACGAACATGAACAGGATCGCGTCACCTGCCTGTGCAATCCGGGTGAAATGGCGCCATAGCCAGAGCAGCGTGGCGCCTGAGAGCGCCAGGCCGATCGGCCAGCCCATGTACAACACAAAATCAAGAAACAGGTTGTGCCCATGGGAAAGCGAGAACCCTCTGGTTTCAGGATGGCTGGTCGCCACCGTGAGCTGGCCGAGTGCAACCTGCGTCCAGCCGTAACCAGTCCAGGGCCGCTGCAGCGTTGCATCCAGCAGCATCCCCCAGATCGCTGGCCTGCTCTCACTAGCCGTTTTGGCCAGCGGGCTGATGGTGTCACCCAAAAACATGGTGTTGGCCAGCGGCTCTATCGCCAGGTTGACCCCTACAAAGAAACAGGCCAGCCCCGCAATGATCCACGCGGTGCCACGCAATTGCAGATAACTGCGCCAGTACCACAGCGCCGCGGCCAGCAGCACCAGCACCAGCCACGACGTGCGCGATTGTGCGAGTGCAACACCGATCAGCAGGTAGGCTGCCCAGAGCAGTGCCACCGGCCCCTTGATGAAGCCACGGGACAGCA
The DNA here is from genome assembly GCA_014376765.1 of Ramlibacter sp. Taxonomy (GTDB): domain Bacteria; phylum Pseudomonadota; class Gammaproteobacteria; order Burkholderiales; family Burkholderiaceae_C; genus JACMQX01. Next base: position 11,073 of record JACMQX010000286.1, read on the forward strand.
TCCAGGCGCAAGACAGCAGGCCCCAGATCAAAAACGTTCCCAGCTGATTGGGCTGGGCGAGGTTGGCATAAACGCGCCGGTCCTCCGAGATGGGCAGTACCCAGAACCCGAAACCCGTCATGTTCAGCCACTGGTACATGGCCAGGGCGACCGAAAGCGTGGCTGCCAATCCAATGGAGATGAACAGTGCGTCAGCCAGTTCGTTGCGATTGCGCCGGGCCCAGGTGGCCCCTGTGAGGGTGGCGAGTAAAAAGCCCAGGATGTACGCAATGCTGGTCCAGGCTGTGCCTTCAAAGAGGATCAGGCCGCCCCACCACTGAAGGGCGGGCACCGTCAGCATGGCGGCTGCTGCGATGGACAAGGGGTACCAGGCAATGGGGCCGCGGTCGCGCGCGATGACGGCGTAGCTGACCAGCAGCAGGTTCATCGCGATCCAGGCGTCGCGGTGGAATGCGATCCATGGCAGGAAGTGGTTTGGAAGCAGCCAGGTCCAGGCCAACGACAGAGCGCCGGCGCACATCCAGAACGACGACATCAGTCTCGTCGGATCCTTCACGCCCCGTGGCGCCCCAAAATTCTTCATTCAAAAATCCCTTGATGGAACGACAAACATTTGGCGCATTAAAAAAGGCCCAAACGGGCCTTTTGAGAAAGCGACAGGCTGGTTACTTGCAGCTTGCGGGACGGTACTTCGCCAGAATCGAACCATTGCAGGTCCAGTCCACCTGACCAGCGCCGCTCATCGTACCGCTCAAGATGATCGTGCTGCCAGTGATGGACGTATCGCCCTGGGCAGTTGCAGTCACCGTGCCGGAGGAGGCGTTGGTCTGGGCATACAGGACGCCCTGGACATACTTGGACGATTGCGTCTGGATCACCAAGCTGGCGGAGGTGGGGAAGCCACCGTTCACCTGCACGGCTTCCGACACTGCAGTACGGCCTGAAGAGGCGGCCAGCAACACTTCAGAGACCTTGGCGCGAACCGTGTAGTCTTGGTAAGCAGGCAGGGCCACGGCGGCCAGAATACCGATGATCGCGACAACGATCATCAACTCGATCAGGGTAAAACCCTTTTGCATGGAACGCTTCATAAAAACTCCTAGGTTAAAAAAATTGGCCTTGAATAAATGCAGCTTTCATGCCAGCGCTTCACCACCCGTTCCACCCGCACTATAGTGAGCATTTTGGCGCAAAAGAGGGCAAAAGCGCTCCATTCAATCTACATGCCGGCTTTGATAGTGACAATTTTGTCTGTATCAATGTGTCACTTAATGCAAACCGAACGGACCTGCTTCAGATCTGTCATGCCCAGCATGATCTTTTCCATACCGTCCATCTTCAGTGTCCGCATGCCGCCTTCGACGCTGGCCGCAAACAGCTCGGCAACCCGCGCTCGCTCCTGAATGAGTTTCTTGGCACGGTCGTCGGCAATCAGAAGTTCATGCAGGCCGATCCGGCCCTTGTAGCCGGTTTTATTGCACTTGTCGCAGCCAACGGCGCGAAAGAATTTGAGCTTGCCGTCGTGCCCATACAGTTCGACCCAGCTCTCGTAGAGCTTTTTGGCTTCTCCCGCGTAGTCGGCCTTCCAGGCGACGGTGTGCCGCAATTCTTCAGCGTATTCAGTGACAAAGGTCTTGATCTCTTCCGCATCGGGCCAGAACTCTTCCTTGCAATCGCACAGCTTTTTGGCCAGACGTTGCGCAAGGATGCCCAGCAAGGCGTCAGCGAAATTGAACGGGTCCATTCCCATGTCCAAAAGACGTGTGATGGATTCCGGCGCGGAGTTGGTGTGCAAGGTCGAGAACACCATGTGGCCGGTCAATGAGGCCTCAACACCCATGGACACCGTTTCCTTGTCGCGCGATTCGCCCACCATGATGATGTCCGGGTCAGCGCGAAGGAAGGCGCGCATGACCAGGGCAAAGTCAATCCCCGCCTTCTTGTTGATCTGTACTTGCCGCAGTCCCTTTTGCGTGATTTCCACCGGGTCTTCCGCAGTCCAGATTTTCGTGTCCGGGGTGTTGAGGAATTTGAGGATGGAGTGCAAGGTGGTCGTCTTGCCCGAACCCGTCGGGCCGCACACATAAAACAGTCCATAGGGTTTTATGACTGTTTTCTCCAGCCGCGACTTGTTGTGCGGCGTCAGCCCCAGCTTCTCAAGCGGAATGGGTTCACCGGCCGCAAGAATCCGCATGACCACGTCTTCGACGCCGCCAGCCGAAGGAATGGTTGCCACCCGCAACTCAATATCCAGTGGGCCGAACTTCTTGAACTTGATCTTGCCGTCCTGCGGTTTGCGCTTTTCGGAGATGTCCAGGTCACACATGATCTTCAGCCGCGTCACCATTGCCTGGCGAAAGTGAGCCGGCACTTCGATGTAAGGCACGAGGGTGCCGTCGATGCGGAACCTGATGCCCGTCTTTGCCTTGCCGGGCAGAGGCTCGATATGGATGTCCGAGACCTTCTGGTTGTAGGCATCGATGATGACCTTGTTGACGAACTTCACCAGTTCGTTGTCAGCGGCGGCGGACTCGAGCGAGTTGTCATCACTCCCGTCATCGTCCATCGGTGCGCTGAGGTCCGCCAGCAGCTCGTCAATCGTGCCGCCCTCATTGCCGGCGCCATATAGCTGGCTGAGTGTTTCCTCAAACTCGGTCTGCGTGGTCACCCGGTATGCAAACTTGGCCATGCGGGGAAACACTTGCGGCAGGATGCGCGAGCCGCGCACCGCCTCCGGATCAACGCACATGATCAGCAGGCCTTCAGGCGTTTCTTCCAGCGGAATCCAGCCCTGCTCTTCCAGGAAATCCCGCTTCAGCGCGCCGTGAAGCATTTCGGACCGTATGCGGCCTGAATTGAAGGCTTCGTAAGGTACACCGAAAAACTTGGCCAGAGACGGACCGATCTGGGATGGGCGAATCTGGTATTGCGCCATCAAGGTGTGCTCGACCGACTTGGCTTCCTCCCGCGACTTCAGGATGCATTGCTGCAGCTCCTCCGCACTCATCACGCCATCAGTGATCAGCCCATCGTATTTCGTGGCTTTGCGCCGCTGGCTGTCGTTGGCCTTTTGCATGCGCTGGCGGATGGCCGTTGCCAGTGTCTTGGTCAGCTGGGCCGCGCCTTCAATCTCAAGGTCACCGAAAGGCTGGTCACTCTTATTGTTGATGACCTGGATCACGCCATGCAAAGTGCTTCCATCAAGAATCGGCACCACCAGCATCTGTTTGGTCCGGTAGCCTGAGCGCTTGTCCACTTCCTTGAGAAAGCTCAGCGTGGGGTGAATGCGCTTGAGTGCATCGTCGTCATACACATCGGCGATATTGACCGGCTGCTTGCTGAAGGCCACATAGCCGGCGATGCTTTGTGCGCTGATCGGCAGCTTCAGGTCCTTCGCTGTATTCAGGCCAGTCTTGAATTTTGAAATGATGGCGCTGCGGTCTTCATTGACAGCGTAAAGCGTCAGCCGGTCCGCGTTGAAGAGCTTGCAGATGTCCTGGCTGGACTCCAGCATGATCTGCTCGATGTTTTCCGTCTCATGGATGCGGGTGCTGACCTGCTGCAATTGGCGGTAGAACAGGACTTCAAATGTCACGCCGCGCTTCTCGGGCGGCAACATTTGAGAATCGAAAAACGCCTGCTCGGAGTCCCTTTCGGATCCAGGTGGCTTGAGGACGGCATTCATAGTTCAAACTCCTGACCCGCACGCAACCAGCGAATGTCATGCGTGACATTGGGACCGAATGGCTGGGTCTGATCAAAGCGCTGTATCTCGGCCATGATCAGCTCAGTCTCTGCAGGCTTGGTATGGGTAATGAAGATAGGGTAATTCTTGCCTTTGTCAATGCAGTCGAGCTCTTCGGCCAATGCGTTGGGTGACAGGTGAAGGCTGCGCCGGGCCAGATCTTTTTCCCGGTTGCTGAATGCGGTCTCGATCACGAGCGCGGCAACATGAAGCTGGTTGATGCGGCGCCAGAAAGCAGGGTTGCGCTCCGTGTCGCCGGTGAAGACCCAATACCCCTGCCCGGCCGTTACCGCATAGCCAACCGCCGGGACGGTATGGACTGCAGGCAGTACCTCAAACAGCTTGTCCATCAGTTTGAGCGTTTGCCCGACCCTGACTTCAGAAAATCTGACAAACGGCGCATCGGGTGTCGGGATCCGGCTGAAATCAGGCCAGATCACGTTGTTGAAGATATGAGTCTTTAATGCGTCAATGGTGCCGGCAAGGGCGTGAATCTGAAGCGGTGCCGTCCGCTGCGAGGCGATGGCGTCAACCATCAGCGGCAGCGCTGCGACGTGGTCAAGGTGGGAGTGCGTCAGCAGGACGTGGTCAATCCGGCGCATTTCATCAAGCGTCAGGTCACCGACACCGGTACCCGCATCAATCAGGACTTCGCCATCAATCAAAAAAGACGTGGTTCGGCAGTCCTTGGCTATCGCTCCTGAGCAGCCCAACACACGAACTTTCATTGCCACCCCTCATTTGGTTTCAAAGTTGGTCGCGCCGTCCCACTCGGGGTCAAAAGGCAACAACCTCATTGAGGCTACTCGCTCGGAATAGAGCTGGTACAGGTATTTTTTCGCATTCGTGCGCTCCAGGTTCAGCAAGTGGACATCTGCCTGATCCCAATCCTGCGCGCGGTAAGCCTTCAAGACGCCCGCCCATGTCTTCAACTCAGCAGCATACTCTTTGTCCACGCGATCAATTGGCGCAGCAGGCCAGAAAATCGCGACCGCCTGCGCCTTGCCCTTGACCCGCACCTTGTCGAGCTCCTGCCAGGCAAAATCCGGCGCCAGTTTGCGGGTACTCTCGCTCACCACAATGTCCACGCCATAGGCCTTGGACAATCCCTCGAGCCGGGAGCCAAGATTGACCGAGTCGCCGATCACGGTGTAGCTGCGGCGGATGTCCGAGCCCATGTCACCCACGCACATCGTTCCCGTATTGAGGCCAATGCCGATGCCGATCTCGGGAAGCCCCCGGGCCCGGTGATCTTCGTTGATCGTGCGAACCGCGCTGGCCATCTCCATCGCGGTCTTGACCGACAGCGCCGCGTGATTCGGCGTGTCCACCGGCGCACCCCAGAATGCCATGACGCAATCCCCCATGTACTTGTCGATCGTGCCCCGGTTGGAGCGGATCAGGTCGGTGAGGCGGCTGAACACGCCGTTGAGCAATTCCTGCAATTGCGTCGGGCCCATGGTCTCCGACATTTTGGTGAAGCCTCGCATGTCGCAGAACATCACGGTCAGCTCCTTATTGGCTGCCTTCATGCTGTAGCTGTCCGGGTCCTTGACCATTTCATCCACTAGTTCGGGTGGAACGTAAGTACCAAACAGGTTGGCCAGTTCGCGCTTGGAACGGCTTTCTACAAAATAGCCGTAACTCATGTTCAATGCAAATGCCGTAATGGCCATGATCAGTGCAGACGCGAGTGGAAGAACCAGGCCAACGCCCAGATACATCCAGAAGTTCAATGCAACCAGTGCCGCGATGACCACGCCACTCAAGGCCATCGCCTTGGGGGCCGTCAGCAGCGGAAGCGCCAGCGCAAGCAACAGCCCGGCAATCACCAGCACCACCACCTCATAACCCACTGCATAGTCTGGCTTGACGAAAATCTTGCCATCCAGCAAGCCCGAGATCACGTTGGCGTGCGTTTCGACGCCGGGGTAAGTTTCCCCAACCGGGGTCACGCGAAGGTCCAGCAACCCGGGCGCCGTGGTGCCGAGCAAAACGATTTTGCCTTTGAGACTGCCCTGGGGAAGGCGCTTGGCCAGCACGTCGGCCGCAGAGATATACCTGAACGAGCCGCCCGCCACCCCGCCCTCGCCGCGAAACGGCACCAGCGTCGCGACCCTGTCATCAACAGGCACCGCCAGCGACTTGCCGTCCTGCTTCAGGAGGATGCTTTCCAGGCCTTGATACCCCCGCCCGACGAATCGTTCCTTCGGGAAACCGGGCTCAACTTTTGGCAGGCCTGCCAGCATCCGGAACATGGCCAGTGACAGGGATTCATAGTACTGGCCCTTGTACTCGGCCAGAAGCGGCACCGAGCGCACCACACCATCTCCCTCTGTAATGGAGTTGAAGAATCCCCCCATCGGCGCCGCCTTGGCCAGCTGATCGATATTGGCACCGAAGCCATTCCAGCTTGTGAATTTGATCGGGCGACCGTTGAGCGCCTGCTTGGTCATGACCGGTTGCGGGAGAACGCCAGAAATCCGGCCGTCACGATCACTGGTGAAATAGTAGCCAAGCACCACCGGTCTTTTCTCGATGGACTTGGCAAATACTGCGTCGTAATCGAGGGCACCCTGCATCTGAGTGAGCTTGTCTGCAAAACCGGGCTGGTCACGCATCTCGTTTTGCGCGAGCTGGCGCAATCGTTTCAGGCCTGAACTCTCGTCAGACTCCGCAAAGACCACGTCAAACCCCAAAAGTGACGTGCTTTGCCGGTCAAACAGTTCATCCACCAGCTCACCGAGCTTGTTGCGTCCCCAAGGCCAGCGTCCGATTTCAGCCAGACTTTTTTCATCAATGTCGACGATGACAATCCGCTCGTCCATCGTCTTGGGCATGGTGGTGCGCAGCCGGGCGTCATAAATGATGTCATCCAGGCGTTGCAGGACGCCTATGCGCAACACGCTGCTTGCGTGCAGAAGTGCAAAGATCAGCGGGATCAGCGTTACCGCGATGCGGGGCCAGTGTCGGGAGAGGGATCTCATGAAACCTTGGACCTTCGCGGCGTCATTACGTCAGCCGTGCAGTTTTGTCAGGCCTGAACGAACTGCATTTGTGTGCCAGCCAGCTCGAGCAAATCGCCATGTTTGAGCGTCACAGGCTCGGGCCCGATGGGCGCTCCATTAAGCGTCGGCTTGTTGGCGCCTTCAACATGCGCCACGACGAACCCATGGGGGCGCTTGGTGATCGCAGCGACGGCAACACCCGGTTTGCCAATGGTGGTCACCACCTTGACGAGCGGCACCTCGCGACCGGCAGCGGCGCCGGAAAGAACTTTGATGGCCGCAGTGGCGCCTGCGCCTGCCTGCTCGGGCGCCGCTCCTGAACCACCGGCGCCCGCAGCGGGGGCCGGCGGGGCCAACCCCACTGCACCGGCCTTGATCACCATGGTTTTTTCGAATGTAGGCCCAGCTGCCTCATTCATAAACTTGATTTTGTACTTGCCGATCTCAACGGTGTCGTTGTTTTGGAGCAACTGTTTTTTGACAGCCTTGCCGTTGATGTACGTTCCGTTGGTGCTGTTGAGGTCTTCTAGGTAGACCTCGTTGCCTGTCATTTGCAGGACTGCATGCTCGCCGCTGACCGCCAGGTTATCGATGACGATGTCGTTGTAAGGCCGGCGACCAAGCGTCGTGCGATCCTTGGTCAACTGAACTTCCTTGATGACGACACCGTCGATCGATACGATCATTTTCGGCATGGTCCACTCCTGTTTCTAAAGCTTGTAATAGGGAAAATCATGGGCTAATACTATTTTCCCAGTATTCTGGAAAATAAACTGCGCTTTCTCTCGCCCGTGTTGGCCTGCGCCAGCAACACGGAAATGTTATCGCGGCCACCCTTTGCGTTGGCGGCGTCAATGAGTTGTGCCGCCATATGCTGCAGTGTGACGGGCTCGCGCATGATCTCGGCAATACCTGCATCGTCGACCATATCCGACAGGCCATCCGAGCACATGAGATAGATGTCGCCCGGATCCACGCGGTGCTCATTGACCTCCAGCAAAACCGTGTCCTCCACGCCCAGCGCGCGCGTGACCAAGTTCTTGTTCATGGACGTGGCAGCCTGCTCCGGGGTGATCAGGCCGGCATCGATCTGCTCCTGCAACAGCGAATGGTCTTTGGTAACCTGTGTGAACTCACCGTCGCGCAGGCGGTAGCAGCGTGAGTCGCCGATGTGGCCCAACATGGCGCGGGCGTCCTGGAACACGCCGATCACGAGCGTCGTGCCCATGCCGGTGTATTGCGGATTTGAATTGGCTGCGTTGAAGATGGACCGGTTGGCGTTTTCGACGCAGATCTCCATCGCACGCCTGACTTCCTTGGCATTGGCGTGCCGGCCAGCCTGGGAAAGCCAGCGGCCCATTTCGGACTTGATAAAAGTCGTGGCCATTCCGCTGGCGATCTCACCCGCGTTATAGCCACCCATGCCATCGGCCAGAATACCAAGCCGCGCGAGAGCATCGAACGTCACGGAATCCTCGTTGTTTTCCCGTGCGAGGCCCGGATCGGTATGCGTGCAAAACTCGTAGATCATCATGGGTCCGGGCTATATCTCCAGATCGTTGCTGCCTTTGCCGGACGGCGGCTGCCCCGGTACAGAAGGGCGAGCGACGACTGTCTTTGCGTAAGGGTCATTGTCGACACCGCTTACCTTCTGGGTCGCATCATAAGCTGGACTTGAAACCTGGGGCGGCGCGGGCGCCACCCGAGTCTTTTCGAAACTGTCGGCACCTGCAGCTGGCCGCGAGAAAACGGCCGTCTTGTCGGCCTGTTCCGCCGCCATGCCGACGGGGGGAACAGCAAACACGGCTGTCTTTTCTGAACCTGCATCGGCCGACGGAACACTGCTACCGGAACTGGCAGAGGCCAATGCAGGAGCTGGTGCCGGAGCGCCCGATAGTTCGGCCATCACGGCGCGAAGATCAGCCGCGAACTGGTCGCCATCCTGGTAGCGCGTTTCGGACCGCTTGCTCATCGACAGGGCCACGATATTGGCTATCCGCTCCGAGAGTTGCGGCCGCACGATACGGATATCCGGCGGTTCCTCGTTGGCAATCTTGTACATGAGCTCGGCCATGGAATCGCCACGGAACGGAAGCACGCCGGTGAGCATCTGGAACAACATCACGCCCAGCGAATAAAGATCGGAGCGGCCATCCACCTTCTTGCCCGCAATCTGCTCGGGCGACATGAAGCTGGGTGTTCCCAGCACCAGGCCGGTCTTGGTCTTGCTGGAGTCGGTTATGCGCGCGATGCCAAAGTCAGTGACCTTGACGGTGTCGCTGTCCAGCTCATACATGATGTTGGCCGGCTTGATGTCGCGGTGGACCACGCTTTGCTTGTGGGCGTAAGCCAGTGCCTCGGCGACCCGGGCCACAATCGACAGAACTTTTGGCATGGGCAGCAACTGCCCGTCCTTGCAGAAATCGACCAGATCCTTGCCCTTGAGGAATTCCATGGCGATGTAGGCCAGGTCGTGTTCCTCACCGGCATCAAAAATGGTAACGATGTTCTGGTGCTGCAGCCGGCCGGCCGTTTCCGCCTCACGGAAAAAGCGCTCGCGCGCATCAGTCAGCTCTTCACCCTCGAACTCCTGGCTGAGTGCCATGGTCTTGATCGCCACCACCCGGCCAATCTTGGGGTCCCTGCCGAGATAGACCACGCCCATGGCGCCCTTGCCCAGTTCCTTCTCCACCTGGTAGCGGCCCAACATGGGTTTTTCAACCGCGCCGCCATCCAGCAGCATCGTGCCACCAGGATGGGAACCGCCGCCGCCGAGGATGACGGTTTCCGACAGGTTTTTCGCCCTGTTCAGTTTGGACTGCAGATCCTTGAAATTCTTGTTCCAGGCGGCCATGTGTTCATACACGGCCTGGGCTTTGTTGAACTGGCGCTTGCGCTCGAAGTCCAGCGCAAGGTTATACATGTTCTCCATGACGGCATCGCTCATCGGAACGCGGCGGAAGCGGTCAAAGGCCATGTCCAGCTGACCTTGCCCCTGAAGCGCCAGACCCATCATGCGGTTGGTTTCGGCGGACTCTTCATCCGACTTCAGCTTGCCTGCTTCAGTCAACAGGAAGCGCTTGGTCGTGAGGGCCAGATGCCCCAGCACCAGCAATGTGGCCGGAAAAACCAGCTTGAGCCACAGGGCCCCACCGGAAAGCAAGCCGAACTCGGTGCCAAGCAAAATCAGAAACAACACCAGCGTGGCGACAAACGCCTTGCCGGCGGACAAGCGAGGCAGGGCCGCAATGAGGTAGGCCGCCACCAGTATGAAGGCGCCAAGCGCCGCCCAGGCGCCCCAACCGGGCTGGACGATGAAGTGCTCGTTCAGGATGCTGGAGGTGACATGCGCCAGATATTCTGCCGGGCTGAGGCCCGGACCTGCCGGCGTCGTGAAAAGCGTGCCCACACCGGCGGCGGTTCCGCCAATGATCACGATCTTGTCGGCGTATTTGGACGCGGGAATCTTGCCGGTCAGCACGTCATAGAAGGAGTCCACTGCAAAAGGCGGCTTGCCGCCCTGGCCCTTGTAGAACTGCGGCAGCATCAGTGCCGTTTCGTCCGTGCGGATGCGCAGTTTGCCGATCTGGACCGACTCTCCCACATTGAGTTTCACGTCCGCTGGATTGAGGTTGAGGCTCTTGGCCGCGGCCAGCAGGGCCATGGAGGGCACGTCCTTGCCGTAATAATTCATGAGCAGGGGCTCTTGCCGGACAGCGCCGTCCACATCCTGGATCTGGTTCAGGTGTCCAATGCCGGCGGCAGCATTGCCGATGAGCTCGATCGGCTGCTGCCCGCGAATGGCTGACAGCGAGAAGTTGTTGTTGTCGTCTATGGCGCTTTTGAGCGCATAGGCAGGCAGCGGGTTGTCCGGCTTGCCTTGAGGCTCGCCAATGGCAAATACAGAGGGGATAAGCACGTTACCGGCTTTGGCCATGCTGGCAGCAAGCTTGGCATCGGTATCGAGCGCCACCTCAGCTTCGGCGATGACTTTGACCAACTGTTCGCTCACCCCGCCGGCAGCAGCCGTGGCGGGGTCAGCCGCCGGGCCAAGCGCTTCCTTCATCTTGCGGATGAACACCAGACCACGGTCGGTTTGAGGCTCGAAAAAGAAGACTGTATTGACAATGGTCTTGGCCTTGGCGCCGGCCAGCTGATCGATCAGCTGGGCGTGGATGTCGCGCGGCCATGGCCAACGGCCGATATTGGCGATGCTTTGGTCGTCAATGGCAATGACGGCAACCCGCTCGGACGGTTGGCGCGAGGTGCTGGTGCTGGCAAAGTCGTAAAACCGCCGCTCCAGAGTACCCATGAAATCCGTGGTCTGGTGCAGGACGACGACCGCCAGAACGATCAAGATCCCGGCAAACCAATCGGTGCGCCAAAACTGGCTGCGTTTTGATGATGCAGATGTAACCACTTCCCCGCCCCTTGTCCAGATACCTGGTCAATTAACCGTGTTTCCACGGCATTCCGCGCCCGCAAGGTCAGTGCCCGATCGGGTGCAGTACTCCCGATTCAACGTTAACAGAGCGGCTAGCCCCGGACAAGGGACTTGGGAAGCCTGCTTCTACGATTTGTTGCAAATATGTGGCAGCTGCGGCCCTCAGGCGTGGGCGGCTTTTGACTTGGCGCGGGCCTGCATGAACCTGCCGACGATCACCACAAAAGCCGCTCCTGCCGCGGCTGCTACATAGTGAATCCAGCCATTGCCCGCCACGAATCCCTTGAGCGCGTTGTCACTCACGATGGTCTCACCTGCCACCCAGCCAATCAACGCGGCGCCCAAGAGGATGATGACTGGAAAGCGCTCCATCAGCTTGACCATGAGCGTGGCGCCAAAGACCACCAGCGGGATGCTGATCGCCAGCCCCAGCATCAGCAGCACCGTGTTGCCGTGCGCTGCGGCAGCCACTGCGATCACGTTGTCCAGGCTCATCACCAGGTCCGCAATCAGGATCGTGCGAATGGCGGCCGCCAAGCTGCCATATTGCTTGGCTTCACCCTCTTCGCCTTCTTCCTCACCGAACAGCTGGATGCCAATCCACAGCAGCAGGATGCCGCCAATGATCTGCAGAAACGACAAGGCCAGCAACTCGGCCGCCACCACGGTCAGAACGATCCGCAACACCACGGCCGCACCCGAGCCGAAGATGATGGCCCTTTTTTGCTGAAGCGGGGGCAGCGAGCGCGCAGCCAACGCGATCACCACCGCGTTGTCGCCCGAGAGAATGATATTGATCCAGATGATCTTGACCAGACCAATCCAGAATTCCGTGCTCTGCAGTAACTCCATCGCGACTCTCCAGTGTTGTAAATGTAAGAAGCGCCCAAAGCCATGAACTTGGAGCGCTTCTTTTATCTCAACAGTGTATCGGGCTGGCGCCCGCTGAAGATTCGTAATTCTGCTTAGAGCTTGGCCTTTAGCAGCTTGGCCAGTTCTGAGAAATTGCGGGTGACGGTGAAGCCGCTTTCTTCCATGATGGCCAGCTTGGCTTCGGCTGTGTCGGCGCCGCCTGAGATCAACGCGCCGGCATGCCCCATACGCTTGCCGGGGGGTGCCGTGACACCGGCGATGAAACCCACCACCGGCTTTTTCATGTTGGCCTTGCACCAGCGGGCCGCATCGGCCTCGTCGGGACCGCCGATCTCGCCGATCATGATGACGGCATCGGTGTACGGGTCGTCGTTGAAGGCCTTCATCACGTCGATGTGCTTCAGGCCGTTGATCGGGTCGCCGCCAATGCCGACAGCGCTTGACTGGCCCAACCCAATTTCCGTCAGTTGCGCCACGGCTTCATAGGTCAGCGTGCCAGAGCGCGACACCACGCCGATGCGGCCCTTGCGGTGGATATGGCCGGGCATGATGCCAATCTTGATCTCGTCAGGCGTGATCAGGCCCGGGCAGTTCGGGCCCAGCAGCAATGTCTTCTTGCCGCCAGCCGCTTCCTTGGCCTTCATCTTGTTGCGCACTTCCAGCATGTCGCGAACGGGGATGCCTTCGGTGATGCAGATCGCCATGTACAGGTCGGCTTCGACGGCTTCCCAGATAGCGGCTGCAGCGCCTGCGGGAGGCACATAGATCACGGACACCGTCGCGCCAGTTTCCCTGGCAGCTTCCTTGACCGAGGCGTAGATCGGAATGTTGAAGATCGACTCGCCGGCCTTCTTGGGGTTCACACCCGCAACAAAGCAGTTCTTGCCATTGGCATAGTCCTGGCACTTTTCAGTGTGGAACTGACCGGTCTTGCCGGTAATGCCCTGGGTGATGACCTTGGTGTTTTTATCAATGTAGATGGACATGTGTGCTCCTTAGCCTTTCACGGCTGCAACGACCTTTTGGGCCGCATCCGCCATCGTGTCGGCGCTGATGATGGGCAGGCCGGAATCAGCCAGCAGCTTCTTGCCCTCGTTCTCGTTCGTGCCCTTCATGCGCACGACCAGCGGCACGCTGAGGTTCACCGCCTTGCAGGCCGCGATCACGCCGGTGGCGATGGTGTCGCACTTCATGATGCCGCCGAAAATGTTGACGAGGATGCCCTTGACGTTCTTGTTCTTGAGCATGATCTTGAAGGCTTCCGTGACCTTCTCGGGAGTGGCACCGCCGCCCACGTCCAGGAAGTTGGCCGGCTCACCGCCGAACAGCTTGATGGTGTCCATGGTCGCCATGGCCAGGCCCGCACCGTTGACCAGGCAGCCGATGTTGCCGTCCAGCGAGATGTAGGCCAGATCGAACTTTGAGGCCTCGACCTCTGCCGCATCTTCCTCATCCAGGTCGCGGAATGCCACGATTTCGGGGTGGCGGAACAGCGCATTGGCGTCGAAGTTGAACTTCGCGTCCAGTGCCTTGATGCCGCCGTTGCCTTCGAGGATCAGGGGGTTGATCTCGACCAGCGACGCATCGGTGTCCATGTAGATCTTGTAGAGCTTTTGCAGCACGTCGACCGCCTGCGCCTGCGAAGCTTCAGGGATGCCAATACCGGCAACCAGCTTCTTGCCTTGCGCATCGGTCAGGCCGGTGGCCGGGTCGACGAAGTCAGTGGTGATTTTCTCGGGCGTGGAGTGGGCCACTTCCTCGATGTCCATGCCGCCTTCGCTGGAGACGATGAATGCCACCTTCTGGGTGGCGCGGTCAGTCACGGCCGACACGTAATATTCTTTCTTGATGTCGGCGCCGTCTTCAATCAGCAGCCGGCGGACCTTCTGGCCTTCGGGGCCCGTCTGGTGCGTGACCAGCTGCATGCCCAGAATCTCGCCTGCGAGCTTTTTGACCTCGTCGATCGAGCGGGCCAGCTTTACGCCGCCACCCTTGCCGCGGCCACCCGCGTGAATCTGGGCCTTGACCACCCACACCGGGCCGCCCAGTTTCTGGGCAGCTTCAACCGCCTCCTGAACCGTGAAAGCTGCAATGCCACGCGGCACCGGCACACCGAAATTGCGCAAGATTTCCTTGCCTTGGTATTCGTGAATCTTCATGAGGTGACTCTCTCAGGAACGGGATGGTAATTCGCGCCTACGTGACGAGGTGAAGCGAGCGTCTGCTGCATTGAGCAACCGGAGACTGTATCATGCTGCAACGCAACAATTTGGCCCGTGCCCCACGGGTGACTTACAGTGCGTATTTAGCCCAACGGGCAGGAAATACGACATGGCCAAGGTCTTCATCGACGGCGAAGCCGGCACCACCGGCCTTCAAATCCGCGAGCGGCTCCAGCAAATGCCGCAAATCGAACTCGTCAGCATTGCGCCCGAGTTGCGAAAAGACGCGGTTGCCAAAAGTGAATTGATGGGCCAGGTAGACCTGGTCATTCTCTGCCTGCACGATTCAGCGGCCAGGGAATCCGTGGCCATGATGGACGCGCTTGCCAAATCCTCAGGACGCAAGGGCCCCAAGATCATTGATGCCTCCACTGCGCACCGCACCGATCCGGCGTGGGTGTTCGGTTTTGCCGAACTGGCGCCAGGCCAGCGTGAAGCCATCGTGCAAGCGCAACGCGTGTCCAACCCGGGCTGCTATGCGACAGGCGCCATTGCATTGATCCGCCCGCTGGTGGATGCCGGGCTGATCCCCGCCGATTACCCGTTGTCGCTGCCATCGGTCAGTGGATATTCCGGTGGCGGCCGCAGCATGATCGAGGCCTATGAAGCCGGCACGGCACCGCCCTATGAGACGTATGCGCTGGGCCTCACGCACAAGCATGTGCCTGAGATCCTGCGCTACACGGGCCTGACCCGCCGGCCGGTGTTCATCCCCTCTGTGGGTAACTTCAAACAGGGCATGCTGGTTTGCCTGCCTCTGCATCTGGACACGCTCCCGGGAAGCCCCAAGGCGGTGGACGTGAACAACGCCCTGACGCGCCACTACGCGGGAAGCGAATGGGTCAGCGTGGAGCCGCCTACCGACGGCGGAAAGATCGACCCGCTGGCGCTGAACAACACCAACAAGATGGAACTGCGTGTCTTTGGCAATGAAGAGTTTGGTCAGGCGGTGCTGGTGGCACGGCTGGACAACCTGGGCAAGGGCGCCAGTGGCGCCGCCGTCCAGAACCTCAAGCTCATGCTGAACCTGTAGTCCCTACAGGCAGTCATCCTCGTCGCTGCCCGCTACGACGCGCCGCAGCACTTCTGCGCCGAAGCCCCGGGCCGTCATAAAGCGCATCTGCTTTCCGCGTTCTGCGGCGTCATTCGGCGGAGTACCAAACTTTTTGCGCCAGACCTCGCGGGCCCGCCCAATCTCGCTGGTCTTGAGGCTGTCCACCGCGCTGCGCACCAGGTCTGGTGCCAACCCCTTGGCTTGAAGTTCCTGTCTGATCCGCAATGAACCCATGCGCGGGGCACGGCGGTTGATCACAGACTCCGCCACCCGCTGCTCGCTGATGAAGCCCTTGGCCAGCAATTCGTCCAGCACCCTGGCCAGCTGGCCCGGCTCCTCTTCATGGCTGGCCAGCTTGCGCTCCAGTTCGGCACGCGAGTGCTCGCGCGCCGACAGATATCGCAGTGCGCGGCCCTTGAGCGACAGCTGGCCGATCGCACGCGAACGGCCGCCTGCTTCAGGCATCTACTGCTTCCGGCAGCAGCGGAATCCCGAGCGATTCCCGCACCTTGTTCTCGATCTCATGTGAGAGCGCGGCGTTCTCGCGCAGGAACTCGCGGGCGTTGTCGCGGCCCTGGCCGATCTTCTCGCCTTTGTAGGCATACCAGGCGCCTGATTTCTCGATGATGCGCGCCTCCACACCCATGTCGATGATCTCGCCGTGGCGGCTGATGCCTTCACCGAACAGGATGTCGAACTCGGCCGTCTTGAACGGCGGCGCCACCTTGTTCTTGACGACTTTGACCTTGGTCTCGTTGCCGATCGCGTCCTCGCCCTTCTTGATGGTGCCGGTGCGGCGGATGTCCAGCCGCACCGACGCGTAGAACTTCAGCGCGTTGCCGCCGGTGGTGGTTTCAGGCGAGCCGAACATCACGCCGATCTTCATGCGGATCTGGTTGATGAAGATGACCATGCAGTTGGCCTTCTTGATGGTCGCCGTGAGCTTGCGCAGCGCCTGACTCATCAAACGGGCCTGCAGGCCAGGCAGGGAATCGCCCATCTCGCCTTCGAGTTCGGCCTTGGGCGTGAGCGCGGCCACGGAGTCAATCACGATCAGGTCCACTGCGCCCGAGCGCACCAGGGAGTCCACGATCTCAAGGGCCTGCTCGCCGGTGTCGGGCTGGCTGATCAGGAGGTCCTGCAGGTTGACGCCCAGGTTCTGCGCGTACTGGATGTCCAGCGCATGCTCGGCATCCACGAAAGCGCACTGGCCGCCGATCTTCTGCATCTCGGCAATGACCTGCAGGGTGAGCGTGGTTTTGCCCGAGGACTCCGGCCCGTAAATCTCGATCACCCGGCCGCGCGGCAGGCCGCCCACGCCCAGCGCGATGTCCAGGCCCAGCGAGCCGGTGGAGACCACCTGGATGTCTTCAATCACCTCGCCTTCGCCCAGGCGCATGATCGTGCCCTTGCCGAACTGCTTTTCGATCTGGGCCAGTGCGGCCTGCAAAGCCTTGGCTTTTTCGCTGTTGGGGCCGAGACCCTTGACTGGTGCGTCCATGGTATTTTTTCCTTGAGAATCAATAAGTTAACTGCATGTTCGCATCTGCTTTTAACCACAGGCTGGATGCTTGAACAGTAGTCTAACGCGGCTCCATGGATTTGGTAAACCCAATTAATTGTCAGTTTGCCTTACCATGATTCCATGCTTGAAATCGCACCCGAACCCACCCTGCCGAGCCCTGCCGAAGACGGCTGGCGCCAGACCCACCTGGGCCGCCTGCTGGGCCATGCCCTGCGCCGCTACGACGAACGGGTGCTTGGTCTCATGGCTCACAACATCGACGTGCCGCTGGCCCTGTCCAACCTGGCGGCACGCTCGCAAGTCAGTGCAGCGCACATCCACATCACCCGGCACCTGTCGCTGCAGGGCTCACGCCTGACGGACCTCGCGCAAAGCGCAGGCATGAGCAAGCAGGCCATGGGCGACCTGGTGGACCAATGCGAGGCCTGGGGCCTGGTCACGCGCGAGATCGATGCGAATGACGCACGCGCGAGGCTGGTGAAGTTCACGGCCACGGGCCTGGCCTGGCTGCAGGCCTTTCGCGACGCGGTCACCCAAGCGGAGGCGGAATTCAAATCCGCCGTGGGCCCGGAGGTGGCGACTGTGGCCATGATTGGCCTGGAAGCCTACGCCTCGTAAACCTGCCTGCCCCCAAGGCAGGGGGCCAGGCCTAGAATTACGCCAGCACCGACGCGCCCACCCGGATGCAATAACAAGCAAACAGCAGCAGGAGACAAGCCATGCGGATTCTGATTGCCGAAGACGACCAGGTACTGGCCGATGGCCTGCTGCGCACGCTCCGCAGCTCGGGCGCTGCGGTCGACCATGTAGCCAGTGGCACCGAGGCGGACGCCGCCCTCATGACCAACAACGAGTTCGACCTGCTGATCCTGGACCTGGGCCTGCCCAAAATGCATGGCCTTGAAGTCTTGAAGCGCCTGCGCAGCCGCCACTCCACCTTGCCGGTGCTGATCCTCACCGCCGCCGACAGCGTGGAAGAACGCGTCAAGGGCCTGGACTACGGCGCCGACGACTACATGGCCAAGCCCTTCTCGCTGCAGGAGCTGGAAGCCCGCGTGCGCGCCCTGATCCGCCGCGGCATGGGCGGCGCCAGCTCCAGCATCAAGCATGGCCCGCTGGTGTATGACCAGGCCGGCAGGGTGGCGACTATCGACGGCAAGATGGTGGAGCTGTCGGCCCGCGAGCTGGGGCTGCTTGAGGTGCTGTTGCAACGCAGCGGCCGCCTGGTCAGTAAGGACCAGCTCGTGGAGCGCCTGTGCGAATGGGGCGAGGAAGTCAGCAACAACGCGATCGAGGTCTATATCCACCGCCTGCGCAAGAAGATCGAGCAAGGCCCGATCCGCATCGCCACGGTGCGCGGCCTGGGCTACTGCCTCGAGAAGATCGCCGCCTGAGAATGTTTCGCAGCCCGGCGGCACGATGCGCGCCGGCTGTGCCCCGTGCGCGACGCCGCGGGACGAAGTTGGTGCACCCGGGACGAAGCGGATTTCCTGCGCACGCCCCGCGCGACAGCTCGCCGACACTCGTCCGATGCGAACCCGAAAGCCCTGGAAATGAATGCCGACCACTGGAACCGACTGGCGTGTCACAGCCGCGTGGTCGTGCACCACGTGTCGCGGCGGATGGGCATGATCACGCAGCCGACGTGCGCACGATCCAGCGGTTCGACATCTCGCTGGGCGCCTGGCGGCGCAGCGTCGGCGAGGCCAGCTCGCTGATGGCGCGCTACCAGACCGCCTTGCTGCAGCAGGCGGCGCAGG
>JACMQX010000287.1 GCA_014376765.1 Ramlibacter sp.
GTGGGAATGGGCGTGATGCGTCCGCCTATGAAGTGCTTTGAGGACGCCTTGCGCGCCCTAGACCAATGTTGAACCACTAGGAGAAGTTATGAAACGTCAATCTTTGATCAAACTAGCCGCCATTCTGGTGGCGGGAACCTTGGCTACGGTCGGAGCCTTGCCGCAAGCAATGGCCCAGTCCAAGGTGAAAGTCGGTATCGTGCTGCCGTTGAGCGGGCCGTTCGCGCTGGGTGGGCAGAACGTCAAGCGTGGTTACGATCTCGCCGTCGAGCAAGTCAACAGCACGGGTGGCATCAAGGCGCTTGGAGGCGCACAGCTCGAGTTGGTCTACGCCGATAACCAGGGCAAGCAGGACGTCGCCATCGGCGAAACCGAACGGCTCATCCAGCAGGAGCAGGTGTCGGCGATCCTCGGTTCCTGGCACAGCCCCACCACCGTAGCGGGCACTCAGGCTGCTGAACGTTACAAGACCCCGTGGGTTATTGAGGTGGCCTCGGCCGACGTCATCCTTGAGCGCGGCTTCAAGTACGTCACCCGCGTCAACGTCAAGGCAAGCTGGTATGGGGCGGCACCTGTGGAATTCCTGGACCATGTCAAAACCACCCTCAAGCAGCCCGTTAGCCGCGTCGCCATCATGTACACGGACGACGACTGGGGTCGCGCCTCGGTCGGTAAGGGCACCAAGGAAGCTCTGCAGAAGCGCGGGTACGAAATTGTGGAAGAAATCGCCTATCCTTCATCTGCGCAGGATGTCACGACCTACATCAACAAGGTCAAAGCGGCCAAGCCCGACGCCTTTATCGTGACCTCGTTTCCGAACGACTCCGTTCTGGTCGGCCGTGCAATGGAGCAGCTGAACGTCAAAGTGCCACTGGTGATCGGTGTGTCCGCAGGCTTCGCTTTGCCATCCTTCGTCAGTAATCTCGGGCCGGTGGCTGACAAGTGGTTCATCGTCGGCGGATGGAATCCCGACATCCCGGGCGCCAAAGGCCTGGCCGACAAATACAAAGCTAAGTTCAACGTTGACATGAACGAGCACGCGATCTTGGCCTACCAGACCGTGCTGGTGCTCAAGGAAGCGCTCGAGAGTGCTAAAAGTGCTGATCGGGAGAAGCTGAACGTTGCTCTGCACAAACTACAGATCAACCCGGGACCCAATCTGGTGATGCCTTATGAAGGCATTAAGTTTGACGAAACCGGACAAAACCCCTACGCACGCGAGCTGATACTGCAGGTGCAGAGCGGCAAGGTGGTGACTGTATGGCCAGCGGCGTTCGCCCCGGCCAAGGCACAAATTCCGTTCCGTTGAGCATGCACTTGACGGCCAAGCCGCTGACGGCAGTCGCCTTAGGGGCACTTGGCGAGGTACTTGTTGCGCCCCTCCAATCTGGTCGCAGCTATTTTGATGCGTTGCTGTCGAACGATCGAGTCAGTGGGCGGCCTAGCCTTTCGATTGTCCATAGCCTGCCAGCTGCCAGCTTGCCACTGGAGGTGAAGCAGCTTGAACGTCACCAGTTCTCCTCGCAGAGTTTTGTGCCCATGTGCGCAGGACGCTGGCTGCTGATCGTTTGCCCCTCGGCAACTGACGGCGGGCCAGACGTCGCCGCAGTTCAGGCCTTTGTCGCCCGACCCGACCAAGGCGTTACCTTGCGTCGCGACACCTGGCATCACAGCCTCACTGTTCTGGACCAGTCTGCCTGTCACGCCGTTTTCATGTGGCGCGATGGGACACAGGCCGACGAAGAGTTCCGTCAGGTCGCGCCGTTCAGCGTTGAAGTTCCTCCATTCTTGAAGACCACATAATGACCACACCTCGCGACTTCGTTGGCTATGGTGCCAATCCTCCCGATCCCCGCTGGCCCGGCAACGCCCGGCTCGCGATCAACTTCGTCATGAACTACGAGGAGGGCTCCGAGCCGTCGATCCAAGACGGTGAGGATTTCTCTGAAAGTGGACTATCTGATTCGCAAGGGGTTAGCCAAGGTGACCCTGGCCGTGATCTGGCGAGCGAAAGTCTGTTCGAGTACGGCAGCCGCGTTGGTTTCTGGCGCCTGATGCGCATGTTCCAGGATCGGCGGCTGCCAATGACCATTTTCGGCTGTGCGCTTGCGATGGAGCGCAATCCTGCAGCTGCCCAGGCGATCCGCGAGTCGGGTTTCGATGTTTGCAGTCATGGCTGGCGCTGGATCAAGCATTTCCTGCTTGATGAGGAGGAGGAGCGGCAGCATATCCGCAAGGCGGTCGAGTCAATTGAAAGGACTACCGGCACGCGCCCACTCGGTTGGTATTGCAGATACGCACCCAGTGTCAATACACGCCGTTTGGTGGCAGAGGAGGGTGGATTTCTCTACGACTCCGACTACTATGGCGACGAACTGCCTTTCTGGAAGACCGTGCAAGGCAGGCCGCACCTCGTCATTCCCTACTCCTTAACCAACAACGATGGTAAATACATGGGCTCAGTCGGCACTTCGGACGATTGGTTTACCTTTATGCGAGACGCATTCGACGTTCTTTACGCTGAGGGCGCGACTCGCCCCAAGATGATGTCGGTTGGTCTGCATATGCGGTTGATCGGACACCCCGCCCGCTCAGCGGGACTAGCTCGCTTTCTCGACTATGTGATAAAGCACAAGGACGTCTGGGTTACGCGCCGGGTTGACATCGCCCGTCACTGGATTGCAACCCACCCTTATGAAGGCGCGGGCCTGAACGAACATGAAGGAGCGACATGAACCCCGCTACCGCAATGCCCGAATTTGATCTTGTCCTGCGTAACGCGCAGGCCGTTACCGCCAGCGACACATTCTTTTGCGATATCGGTGTACGCGCCGGTCGCATCGTTCAGCTCGGCTTTGGCCTAGGACCCGGTGCCCGTGAAGTAGATGCTGCCGGCCGCGCAGTTACGCCTGGCGGCGTCGATGCCCACTGTCACCTCGATCAGCCTATGGAGCCACCAGTGAGGATGGCAGACGATTTTGAGAGCGGCACGAAATCGGCAGCCTGCGGTGGCACCACCACGGTCATTCCGTTCGCGGCACAGGCCAAGGGCCAATCGCTACGTGATGCGGTGCATGACTACCACGCGCGCTCCGAGGGTAAGGCGTGCATAGACTACTCATTCCACCTGATCGTCAGCGACCCTACACCACAGGTTCTGAAGGAGGAATTGCCGGCATTGATCCGCGAGGGTTACACCTCGTTCAAACTTTACATGACCTACGATGACCTCAAGCTAAATGACAGCCAGATGCTCGACCTGTTCGACATTGCGCGCGAACATGGGGCAATGGCCATGGTCCACGCGGAGAACTCAGACTGCATCGAGTGGCTGACAAAAAGACTGGAGGGCAGCGGCCGCATCGCGCCGCGCTACCACGCGCACGCTCGACCGATGCTCGTTGAACGCGAAGCCACCCACAGGGCGATCGCCCTTTCGGAGTTGGTGGACGTGCCCATCCTGATTGTTCATGTCTCCGGCAAGGAAGCGGTCGAGCAGATCCGGTGGGGTCGCGGCCTCGGGCTAAAGGTGTTTGCGGAGACCTGCCCACAGTACTTGTTCCTCACCGCCGAGGATCTAGGAATTGACGATAGCTACCATGGCGCGCGCTGCGTATGTAGCCCGCCGCCGCGTGACAAGGCAAACCAGGAAGTGATTTGGGATGCCCTCGCGGACGGCTTGTTTACCGTATTCTCGTCGGACCATGCGCCATTTCGTCTTGACGCGCCGGAAGGTAAGCGGCCTGGTGGAAAGGAAGTGCCATTCCGACACATTCCGAACGGTATTCCCGGGATCGAAACCCGCATGGCACTCTTGTGGTCCGAAGGCGTGCTGGCGGGGCGCATCACTCCACAAAAGTTCGTCGAGCTCACCGCTACCAATCCAGCCAAGGCCTATGGATTGCATCCACGTAAGGGCACGATCGCCGTGGGCGCCGACGCCGACTTGGTAATCTGGGATGAACGCGAATTCATATTGACCAACAAGCAATTGCATCATGCGGTCGACTACACGCCGTACGAAGGAATGCTGCTGTCCGCCTGGCCCGGCATGACGATTTGCCGAGGCGAGATAGTGTGGGACGGCTCGCATTTCACAGGGCGTGCAGGTTACGGCCGCTTCCTGCCCCGTGCTGGGCCTTCGCTTTTGCCGAAAAAGCGGGGCTAAAGGCTTCGGGCACACAGCAAAATGAAACAAATAAATCAATAATTAAAAAATGAATTATTTGCGTCAATACGGTGCGGCGGATAATCCTTCGCACTGATTTGAAGCGGCGCTGCGCAGAAGATGCGTTTGGCCTTCATCGGCAATCTGGCGCTGTTTAGCTAATGGCGCGGGGTGGCGGCAGGTAAACCGGTGCTTCCTCGCGGTTTTCCCGGGGAGGGGTGCTACTGCCGCCAGTCGCCAGGGCTTCTGGCATAGGTCTTGCGGGTATCGGATCATGAATTTGACTGTCACTCCCAGCTCTGCGGCCATCGAGGTCGTGGGGCTGACTAAGCGTTACGGGCAGGGTGCACCAGCGGTGGATGACATCAACCTGCGCATCGAGAGTGGCAGTTATTGCTGCCTACTAGGGCCATCGGGCTGCGGCAAAAGCACTACCTTGCGGATGATTGCCGGGCATGAATCAGTCACCAGCGGTGACATTCTTCTGGACAACCGCAACATCACCGAGCTGCCTGCGTCGGCACGCGGCACCGCCATGATGTTCCAGAGCTTTGCCCTGTTCCCCCACCTGACGGCGCTGGACAACGTCGCATTCAGCCTCAAGATGAAGGGCATCCCCCGTGGCGAGCGCTATGCCAAGGCGCAGGGTCTGCTGGAGCGCGTCGCGATGGGCCAGTTTGCCCAGCGCAAGCCCGGCGAGCTCTCCGGCGGGCAGCAGCAGCGGGTGGCGCTGGCACGTGCGCTCATCAATCAGCCGCGGGTACTTCTCCTCGACGAGCCGCTGTCTGCCCTCGACCCTTTCCTGCGCATCCAGATGCGGGCAGAGCTGCGGCGCTGGCAAAAAGAGCTGGGGCTTACCTTTGTGCACGTCACGCACTCGCAGGAAGAGGCGATGGCCTTGGCGGACGTGATGGTGGTGATGAACAGTGGTCGGATTGAGCAGGTCGGCTCGCCGCATCAGGTTTACAACCGGCCGGTGAACGAGTTTGTGGCCCGATTCATGGGTGGGCACAACGTGTTGGACACCCCCGAGGGGCGTGTCGGCGTGCGCACCGACCATATTCAGATTGCCGCTGGCCACATACCCGAGCCCGGCCATTCACGCAGCAAGAAAGCTGTTATTACCGATGTGGAGTACCAGGGCACTTACGTGTTGTTGGGGCTGCAGGATCCTCATGCATCCCGCTCGGCGCACAGCACCTCGGAGCTTGCCGTGTTGCTGTCGGAAGCGCGGTTTTCCGAGCGCCCCTTTTCAGTGGGTGAGCTGGTCCAGCTTTCATGGGCGGCCGAAGCGGCCCATGCCTTGCAGGAAAACCGGCGCGCGCCTGTCTGAGAACCGGAGCGCTGCATGAATCTCAAAGCGTTCGCCTTAGCTTAGCTACGTTATTTAGTTTTTTTGACCCCTGTTTTTAGGAGTATTCACCATGTCAGAGAGTTCCGAAAAAATCGAATCAGCTGTAACCGTCACTGAATCCCTCAATGTCTCCGGCGTGCCGCGCCGAAGCCTGCTCAAGGGCACGGCTGGCATTCTTGCTACAGGCCTGTTCCCGGCCGTGCATGCCCAGGAAAAAATCGTTTTGCGCTATCTGGGTACGGCGGTCAACCAGGACAAGGCCATCGCCGAGAAGTTCAAGGCTGACACTGGCATCGAGATCCAGTACGTGGCGGTGACGACCGATGAGGTTACCAAACGCGCTGTAACGGCGCCCAACAGCTTTGACCTGATCGACGAAGAGTACTTCTCGCTCAAGAAGGTCGTGCCTACCGGCAACCTCAAAGGTATCGACGTCAAGCGCATCAAAAACGCAGACAAGATCACAACGCTGTTCACTAAGGGC
Organism: Ramlibacter sp.; assembly: GCA_014376765.1. Taxonomy (GTDB): domain Bacteria; phylum Pseudomonadota; class Gammaproteobacteria; order Burkholderiales; family Burkholderiaceae_C; genus JACMQX01. Next base: position 6,007 of record JACMQX010000287.1, read on the forward strand.
GAGGTGGCAGGCAAAAAAGTGGGCGACCAGGGTACGGCGCCGCGCAAGGTAATTTACCTCGAAGGCGAAAAATCCAAGGTCTTTGCCAAAAGCCCGACACAGTACATGTCGTTGATTCCTACCGTGTACAACGCCGACACGCTAGGCATCCGGCCCGATCTCATCAAGCGGCCTATCACGTCATGGGCCGAGCTACTGAACCCCGAGTTCAAGGGCAAGGCGTCCATCCTCAACATCCCCTCCATCGGCATCATGGACGCCGCCATGGTGGTGGAGGCGATGGGTCTGTACAAATACCCCGACAAGGGCAACATGACTAAAAAAGAGATCGACCTCACCATCAAGACACTGATCGAGGCCAAAAAGGCAGGACAATTCCGTAGCTTGTGGAAAGACTTCAACGAATCCGTCAACCTCATGGCTTCCGGCGAGGTGGTAATCCAGTCGATGTGGTCGCCAGCGGTGACCGCTGTGCGAAGCAAGGGCATTGACTGCACCTTTCAGCCACTTAAGGAGGGCTATCGCGCTTGGGCTGCCGGCTTTGGTCTGCCTGCCACGCTATCGGGCCGCAAGCTCGACGGCTGCTATGAATTCATCAACTGGTTCCTTGACGGCTGGGCCGGAGCCTACCTTAACCGCCAGGGTTATTACAGCGCTGTGCTCGAGACTGCCAAGGCCAAGATGGAACCCTACGAATGGGCCTACTGGATGGAAGGCAAGCCCGCTACCCAAGACGTTAAGAGCCCCAAGGGCGACGTGCTGGCAAAGGTGGGCGCAGTGCGCGACGGCGGCAGCTATGAAACGCGCATGGGCGGCATTGCCTGCTGGAATGCTGTGATGGACGAGAACAACTACATGGTCCAGAAATGGAATGAGTTCGTCGCAGCGTAGAACAGGCGCACCCCCATTGACGCTCACTTTGTAGCGTTCTCCCCCTTTGCAGGGGGAGGCGCTTGTGGTCCGCCTGAGCCGGTTCCGCGGCGTTCTGGCTTGGTGGCGTCGCCTAGCCCGTCCGGGGAGACCGGTTAGGCTTTTCAATCGAAAACCTTCAGATGAATTTTCCTGCGATCCCAGCCCGCATCGGTCCGGCCAAAGCGTCAGGCCGGGATTTGGCTGCTTGGTGGCAAGCTGCCCCACTGAGCGTGGTATTCGTACTTTTCTTTTTGCTGCCACTGGTGCTGATCCTGGCGGTCAGCTTCTGGGACTTCAATGAGTACGAATTATTGCCAGGCTTCACCCTCAAGAACTACTTCTCGATTTTTGAAGGCTGCAGCAACATGACCGAGCTGTGCGTCACGCTGAAAACCTACCTATCCACCTTCAAGTTCTGCCTGTTGGTCTGGCTCATCACGCTGGGACTTGGGTTTACCGTGTCTTATTTCCTGGCTTTTCATGTGCGCTCGGGCGGCATGCAGACCGTGCTCTTTGTGCTGTGCACGATTCCCTTCTGGACCTCCAACGTGATCCGCATGATCGCCTGGGTGCCACTGCTGGGGCGTAACGGCCTAGTGAACCAGATTCTCACTGGGTTGGGGCTGGTGAGTAGCCCGGTGGAGTGGCTGCTGTTCTCGGATTTTTCCGTGGTGTTGGCGTTTGTACATCTCTACACCATGTTCATGATCGTGCCCATCTTCAACTCCATGATGCGCATCGACCGTAGCCTGCTCGAAGCGGCAAGCGATGCCGGCGCGTCAGCATGGCAGACCTTGTGGAATGTCATCGTGCCGCTATCGCGCGCAGGGATCGTCATCGGTTCCATCTTTGTTATCACACTGGTAATGGGCGACTTCGTCACCATCGGAGTGATGGGCGGTCAGCAGATCGCGTCTGTGGGCAAGATTATCCAGGTGCAGACCTCTTATTTGCAGTTTCCGCTGGCGGCGGCCAACGCCGTCATCCTGTTGTCGCTGGTGCTAATGATCATCTGGGCACTGACCCGCATGGTCGATATCCGCAAGGAGCTGTGACGTGCAAATCAATCGAAGATCGACCGGCTTCTGGCTTCTGGCGCTGTTTTTTGCGGCCTATGTGGCTTTCATGTACGGCCCCATGCTGATCATCGTGATCCTGAGCTTTCAGGGTCCGGAGGGTGGGTTGACCTTCCCGCTGCGTGGTCTGTCGTTGCACTGGTTTTACAAGCTGTCCGAGGGCCTTGGTGTGGTCGATATCGGCGCGGCATTGCGCCGCTCGCTGGCCCTTGGCGCGGTGGTCATGGCCGTCACCGTTGTATTTTCGGTCCTGTGCGGGCTGGCCTTTCGCAAGAAACTGGCTGGTGGCAACATACTGTTCTTCATTGTGGTGGCCAGCCTCATCATGCCGTCCATCATTGTTTCGCTGGGTATCGGCCTCGAGTTTCGGCTGCTCGACAGCGGCATTAAGAAAGCGCTGGAGCTGCTCCACATGGACAGCACGCTCGAGTCCTACGGCACCGCTCTGGGGCTGTTCACCTCGGCGTTGGGTGCTCACCTGACCTGGACCTTGCCCTTTGGCCTTCTCATCATGTTCGCCATCTTCAACCGCTTCAACCCTTCGTATGAAGAAGCTGCCCGTGATTTAGGCGCTACACCGTGGCAGGGCTTCCGCTACGTGGTGCTGCCGCTGATCGCGCCGTCGGTGGTCGGCATCGGCATGCTTGGTTTCACGCTGAGTTGGGACGAAATAGCACGCACGTCACAAGCCATTGGCGACGTGAACACACTGCCATTGGAGTTGCAAGGCCTGACCACCACTGTGACCACCCCTTCCATCTATGCACTTGGCACGGTGACCATGGTGATCTCTTTCGCCGTGATGGGCTTGGCCGTCGGCATTTCTAAGCTGCTGGCCCTGCGGAAGCGACGTGCGCGACCCGACTGAGGCCGTGACAACCATTGCCAAGTCATGCTTCGGCTGTTGACCATCAACCCCAACACCTCAACTGGCGCCGGTGCGCCACTGCAGGGTTACGCCTAGCAGCGCCTGGGCGACGCGGTGCAGGTCAAAACCGTGACAGCACGCTTTGGTGCGCCCTACATCGCTTGTGAGGCCCGCTATGCCGTGGTCGGGCACGGCGTGCTGGGCGCTTGGACGGCTGAACTGCACCACCACATGCGGACCGACCCGACGCCGTGCTGATCGGCTGCTCCGGCGAACCGGGCCTGATGACATTGCGTGAATGCAGTGACGCCCGCGTGGTCGGCCCAGCCGAGTATGGGATCTTTGTATTCGCCAGGTGCAATTCGCGAAGTTTGTCCGAGCTATCAAAGGGACCTGGTCTCATCTTGGTTCGGTGACGCAGTCCGCGGCAACGTATCGGACGATTCGCCGGTGCATTCAGCCAGTCACCAGCACTGTCGAAAAACGACTGTCAATGTCGGCTCTTGGGCGGTTGGTTCGACCTAATGGAACTCCGCTATGTCGTCGAAAGCTCGAATTCTCAAACCGGCGCTTTCCGGCCAGTAGCGGCTATTCCCGAGTGACCGGTATCAGGCAACCGATATGGCGGCCTGATACCGATTCCAAAAGTTATAAATTTCCGTTCTCGGACCGCTCACCTAGACCTTCTGAGCCCGCTGGCGTTAGCACAGCTTCGCACTGTAAGCTGAAATGTGTCTACGAAAGCGGGTCAAGTCAAGGAACTCAGCTAGCGTTTATGTGTTGCTGAACCGTATGCGGTCTATTAACCGCGCCCCTTGTGCGAAACCACCAAATGGGACGGGGATCCAGAGGGGGGTGAGATGACCAGCCGACTGACCAGACGGCTGGCATCGAGA
>JACMQX010000052.1 GCA_014376765.1 Ramlibacter sp.
GGGCCCCGTGCTGCTGTTCCTGCATGGCGCACGCTGGAACGTCAGCGGCTCGGCGCCGCGCATCGAGCGTATGCAACAGCTGGGTTTTTCAGTGCTGGCAATTGACTACCGCGGTTTTGGCAAAAGCTCGGCCGGCCTGCCCTCGGAGGACACGGCCTATGAAGACGCGCGCGCCGCGTGGGACTGGTTGGCCGTGAAATACCCTGGCCGGCCGCGCTACATCTTTGGCCACTCGCTGGGCGGCGCCATCGCCATCGACCTGGCCACCCGGGTGAGCGACGAGAGCGGCACCATCGTTGAAGGCACCTTCACCTCCATTCCCGATGTGGCCAGCACCTTCAAATGGGGCTGGCTGCCGATCGGCCCGTTCATCACGCAGCGGTTTGACTCCGTCAGCAAGGTTGCCAAAATCGGCTCGCCGCTGCTGGTGGTGCATGGCGGCAGTGACACGCTGATCCGCCCCGAGCTGGGCCAGCGCCTGTTCGACGCCGCGCAGGGCAAGAAGGCCTTTGTACTGGTGGAGGGCGGCTCGCACTTCAGCACCAATTCAGTCGGCCAGGCGCAGTACCGCAATGCGCTGGCGGAGCTGTTCAGCCTGCGCTAGCGCCCTTTTCCAGAGGGCGAGGGTACAAGTTTGATCTGCTACGCTCAAGCTGATGTCCGCCACGCCGCAAGCCCTGCCCTCTGCCTCGCACAACACCATGTCGGTCGGGCTCGTGGTGCTGGTGCTCTCGCTGCTCATGGGCATCCAGCCTGTGACCACCGACTTGTACCTGCCGGCCCTGCCCGCGCTGACCGAAGGTTTTGGCGCGCCCATGGCTCAGGCCCAGCTCACACTCACCGCGCTCTTGCTGGCCTTTGGCATCTCCCAACTGTTCTGGGGCCCGCTGTCTGACCGGTTTGGCAGGCGGCCGATTTTGCTGTGGGGGCTGTGTGCCTACACGCTGGCCGCTGTCGGCAGCGCCTTTGCACCCTCCATGCTGATGCTGATCGTCTGGCGCACGCTGCAAGGCGCAGCCATGGGCGCGGCGGTGATGTGCGCCCGCGCGATCGTGCGCGATCTGTATTCGCCGGTGGACGGCGCCCGGGCGATGTCGCGTGGCCTCACCGGGCTGGGCGTGATCGCCTGCTGCGGGCCGCTGCTTGGCGGCTTGCTGTCGGACCTGTTTGGCTGGCGCGTGGCGCTCCTGGCGCCGGCTGTGTTTGGCGCAGGCACGCTGGCCGTGATTGCACTGCGCATGCAGGAGACGGCACCTCTGGGCCGCACGGGCCTGCCACACGCGGCGCGCCCGCAAGCCGCCACGCTGCTGCACAACTGGCTGGCCATCATTCGCCACCCCACCTTCATCGCCTGGTCGGCGCTGTCGGCCTGCTCGTATGGCGGGCTGTTCACCTTCCTCGCGTCGTCTTCTTTTGTGTTCATCCGCGTGCTGGGGCTGAGCAAGACGCAGTACGGGCTGGTGATGTTTTCCATCTCGGTGGTCTATGTGCTGTCGACGTTTTTATGCCGCATGCTGCTGCCGCGCTTTGGTGTGCGCCGTACGGTGGCGCTGGCCGCAGTGCTGAGCCTGACCGGCGGCACGCTCATGGGCGTTTTGGCCTTGGCCGGCGTGCAGAGCTTCTGGGCACTGATGGTCCCCTTTTGCCTGTTCATGATGGGCCACGGCGTGCACCAGCCCTGCAGCCAGAGCGGCGCGGTCGGGCCCTTTCCGCTCACTGCCGGCACCGCCTCGGCATTAAATGGATTTTTGATGATGGTGGCGGCCTTCGGCATGGGCGGCTGGCTGGGCACGCACCTGGACGGCACGGTCATGCCGCTGGCCCTGGGCGTGTGGTTCTGGGGCGCTCTGATTGCGCTCACCGCGTGGACGCTGGTCCAGCGCCATGGCGAGCCGCGCAGGGGTTGAGGTGATGAGCCGCTGCATCGCCCTCGCCGGCCCCACAGCCGCCGGCAAAACAGCAGCCGCCATGGCCATTGCGCAGCGCCACGCGGTGGAAATCATCAGCGTCGACTCTGCCCTGGTCTACCGCGGCATGAACATCGGCACTGCCAAGCCCGACGCCGCAGAACTTGCAGCCGTGCCGCACCACCTGATTGACATCCGCGACCCCTTGCAGGCCTACAGCGCAGCGGAGTTTGTGCAGGATGCGCAGGCGCTCATTGCACAAATCAACGCGCGCGGCAAACTGGCCCTGCTGGTGGGCGGCACCATGCTGTACTTCAAGGCGCTGTTTGAAGGCATGGACGACATGCCCAAGGCCGACCCAGCCATCCGCGCTGAGCTGGAGGCCCAGGCGCTTGAGCAAGGCTGGCCAGCCATGCATGCGCAGTTGACGCAGGTCGACCCAACGACAGCAGCGCGACTGCAGCCCGCAGACTCCCAACGCATCCAGCGCGCGCTGGAAGTCTTCCGCATTTCCGGCAGACCGCTGTCGTCGTTTCACACCGGCCGGGCCGCGACGCCGCATGCCGCAATGCCGCTCGTCTCCCTTGAACCGCAAGACCGCAGCTGGTTGCACGAACGCATTGCGCAGCGCTTTGACGCGATGCTGGCAGCAGGTTTTCTGGACGAAGTGAAGGCCCTGCGTGCGCGCGGCGACCTCTGGCCCGACCTGCCCGCCATGCGCTGCGTGGGTTACCGGCAGGCGTGGTCGTATCTGGACGGGCAGGGCGCTCTTCAACAGGACGCTGCCGCCTGGGACGAATTCCGTAACAAAGGCATCTACGCCACCCGCCAGCTGGCCAAACGCCAGATCACCTGGCTGCGCTCCATGCCACAGCGCCAGGTTGTGGCCTGCGATGCGTTGGACGCAACGGCGCAGGTCCTCACCATCGTTGAACAATTCACCCGTATCAACCCACCATCGCCATGACGCTGCAAGTCAACCAACTTACCAAACGCTACGGCGATGTGCCGGTATTCGCCAACGTCACCCTTGAAGTTTCCGCAGGCGAGTTTGTCGCCATCGTCGGCGAGTCGGGTGTGGGCAAGTCCACATTGCTCAACTGCATGGCCGGGCTGGACCACTGGGACGAAGGCTCGGTGTTGCTCGACGGTGTGGACCTGGGCAGCCAGACCGATGCCCAACGCGCCCTGCTGCGCCGCGAACATGTGGGCTTTGTGTTCCAGGCCTTTCACGTACTGCCGCACCTGGACGTGGCGCAGAACGTGGCACTGCCGCTGATGCTGCTGGGCATCCACGACGATGCGCGGGTGCAGGCGATGCTTGACGCAGTGGGCCTGCAAGGCCTGGGGCCGCGCCTGCCGCAGCAACTTTCAGGCGGGCAGTTGCAGCGCGTGGCCATAGCGCGTGCCCTCATCCACCGCCCCGGCCTCATCCTGGCTGATGAACCCACAGGCAACCTGGACCCGACCACCGCCGCCAAAGTGATGGACGTGCTGATTGCGCAGACGCGGGCGCATGGTGCCTCACTGGTGCTGGTGACCCACTCGGAGGCGGCCGCGGCGCGGGCCGACCGGCGGCTGCATTTGAGTGCGCTGGGGATTGAAAGCCCGGTGAGGTAATCTCCCGCCATGAAAACCGCTTTAACGCGCGCGGCCCCACCTGCAGCGGACCCAAAGCCTGCGCGCAATGCGCGGCAGAACCGCGAAAAGATCATGGAGGCGATCCGCAATGCGGCCATCGCCGAGTTCAGCCAGAACGGGCTCAAAGGCACCTCAACGCAGGCGATTGCCGAGCGCGCGGGGCTGACCAAACCCCAGTTGCACTACTACATCCAGGGCAAGGAAGCGCTCTACGAGGAGTTGCTGACCTCGGTGGTGTCGGAGTGGAAAGGCATGTTCGACGCCGGCTCCACCGATCCGGCCAAGGTGCTGGGCAACTACATCCGCTTCAAGCTCCAGCTGGCTTTTGACAAGCCGGAGATCTCGCGCATTTTCACCCGCGAGGTGCTGGACGGCGGGCGCAACCTGGACAAGTTCTGGCCCGAGTCGCGCCAGCGCACGCGCGAGAAAGCCGACGTCATCAACGGCTGGATAGCCCGCGGCCTGATGAAGCCCGTGGACGCGCATACCCTCTTGATGAGCATCTGGGCCATCACGCAGTTCTACGCCGACTCCGCCGTCCAGGTGCAGCGGCTGATGAAGCCAAAGCAACCGGGCTGGACGCCCGACCGCGAGGCGCTGGTGGAGGAGTTGACGGGGTTTGTCCTGCGGGGATGCGGCATCAAGTAGCCTCCCCCGGAGCGCGACAACGATGCAGAGCAAATGCCCGGCGCTCCGGTTGGGCCAGGCGCGGCCTTCCTGCACCGCGCCAGCAACAACACCCCATCTCGCCGCAGACCCCGCCCTGGCACGCCATTTGCATAACCTGACCAATCGATCAGATTAATTGGTCAACCATGCACACCAGCCCCCACAGCCACGTATCACTTTGCCGGCAGATGCACTACGGTGGTGCCGCCCTGTCCATGACAGTGCGGCCTCGCTGAAAGCAAGTCATGCATGTGCTCGTCGTCTACTGTCACCCCGTCGAGACGAGCTTCCATGCAGCCTTGCATCGTGAGGTGGTGGACAAGCTCCTGGCCGCTGGCCACACGGTGGACGACTGCGATCTGTACGCCGAAGAATTCAATCCCGTCATGTCGCGCGCGGAGCGGCTGGCTTACCACGACGTGCCCCAAAACCGCGCACCCCTTGCGGCATATGTTGAGCGGCTGAACAAGGCGCAGGGCATCGTCCTGTGCTTTCCGACCTGGTGCTTTGGCATGCCCGCGATGCTCAAGGGATTCTTTGACCGGCTGCTGATGCCCGGCGTGGCGTTTGACCTGAGCGACCCGGCCAACGTCAAGCCGATGCTCACCCACATCCGCCACATTGCCGCTGTCGTGACCTACGGCCGCCCGCGCTGGATGGCCTGGTACATGGGCGACCCGCCGCGCAAGATCGTGACGCGTTACCTGCGCCGCCTCACAGGCAACAAGGCCAGCGCCGACTTCCACGCGTACTACCACATGAATGTGGCCACCCCGCCCAAGCTGGCCCGCTTTATGCGGCAGGTGAGCGAGGCGATGGCGCGCTTTGCCACCTGAACGAAAAGGCCTACCGATGATGCACGGCTACATTCCCCCGCACCGCTTCCTGCCCTACCTGAGCTGGACCGAAATCAACGCCCTGCCCGACCGCGAGAACACTGTGATCGTGCTGCCGGTTGGCGCAATCGAGCAGCACGGCCCGCACCTGCCCTGCTCGGTGGACAGCGTCATCTCATCAGGCGTGATGGGCAAGGCCCTGGAGCGCTTGCCGGCAGACGTGCGTGCCTTCGGCATGGCGCCGCTGACCTACGGCAAGTCCGACGAACACCTGCACTTCCCCGGCACCATGACGTTGACCGGCCCCACGCTGCTGGCCATGGTGACCGAGATTGGCGAGTCGGTGTACCGAGCGGGCTTTCGCAAACTATTGCTTGCCAACGGCCACGGCGGCCAGCCGCAGGTGATGGAGATGGCCGCCCGCGAACTGCGGCTGCGCCATGGCGACTATGTCATCGTGCCGCACCACGTCTCGCGCCTGCCCAATGCGTCAGGCAAATACATATCGGACCAGGAAAAGCGCCTGGCAATGCATGCCGGCCATTCGGAAACCGCGCTGATGCTGGCGCTGGCACCAGACACCGTGCACATGGAGCGCGCGGTGGCCAACTTCCCGCCGGTGTTTCCTTCAAAAATCCTGTCCGGCGACGGCCGCCCCGCCTGCGCCTGGACCGCCCGCGACTTTGGCCCCAGCGGCGTCATCGGCGACCCGCTCAACGCCACCCGCGAACAGGGCGAAGACATCCTGGACACGCTTGCCACCAGCTGGGTGCAGGCGATCACCGACCTGTTCCACATGCAGTGGGTGGTGCGGGATGTTCCCTCCTGGGGCTACGGCCACCAGCAGGGTCATATTGAATCCACCAACGACTTTGCCTGAAAGGAATCCCATGAAAACCTCCATCGCACGCAGCCTCCTGGCCACCTCGATCGGCCTGGCCCTCGCAGCCGGCGCCCAGGCGCAGGAAAAATTCACCTACATGACCAACTGGTACGCGCAGGCCGAGCATGGCGGCTTCTACCAGGCGGTGGCCACCGGCATCTACAAGAAATACGGCCTGGACGTCACGGTGAAGATGGGCGGCCCGCAGGTCAACATCATGCAGCTGATGGCGGCGGGCCAGGCCGACTGCATCATGGGATCAAGCGACCTGCAGATGATGGTCGCGCGTGCCGGCGGCCTGCCGGTGGTGACGGTGGGCGCGGTGTTCCAGAAAGACCCGCAGGTGCTGATCGCGCATGAAGGTGTCAACTCGTTTGAAGACATGAAGGGCAAAACCATCCTGATCGCGCCAGCGGCCCAGCGCGGCTACTGGCTGTGGCTCAAGAACAAGTACGGCTTCCAGGATTCGCAGACACGGCCCTACACCTTCAACATCCAGCCCTTCGTCGCTGACAAGGACACGGTGCAGCAGGGCTACCTCACCTCCGAGCCCTTTGCCATCCAGAAGGCCGGCGTCAAGGCCAGGGCCTTCCTGTTTGCAGACCAGGGCTGGACCTCGTATGCAACGACGGTGTCCTGCATGGACGAAACCGTGAAGACGCGCGGCAATGTGGTGGCCGCATTCGTCAAGGGCACGATGGAAGGCTGGAAAGCCTACCTGGCCAATCCCGCGCCCGGCAACGAACTGATCAAGAAAGACAACCCCAACATGACCGATGAGCAGCTGGCCTACAGCGTGGCCAAGCTCAAGGAGATGGGCATCGTCACCGGCGGGGAGGCGGCCAAGTCCGGCATCGGCACGATGAATGAAGCGCGCATCAAACAGAACTATGCATTCCTGGTGGACAACAAGCTCATTGAGCCCGGCAAGGTCTCCATTGCCGAGGCCTACAAGTTTGACTACGTCAAGGACCTGAAGGTGATGCCTTGATCATAGAGGCCCTGCCCGCAGCGGCGGGCGGCATGGCTGCTTCAGCGGCTGAGGCCGTCCCGGCGGTCGAGGTCCTCTCGGCGCACAAGACGTATCCCAACGGGACCGTCGCGCTGCAGCCTGTGGACCTGACCGTGCGGGAGGGCGAGTTCGTCACGCTGCTGGGCCCGTCAGGTTGCGGAAAGAGCACGCTGCTCAAGATGATCGCCGGCTTGCTGGAGCCCAGCGACGGCCGCCTGCTGTTGTGGCGAAAACCGGTACAGGCCCTGCAGGAGGCGCAGCGCAAGCTGGCGTTCGTGTTCCAGTCCCCCACCCTCATGCCCTGGGCCAGCGTGGCGACCAATGTGCGGCTGCCGCTGGACCTGGCCGGCATCACCGGTGCTGAGGCTGATGCCCGCGTCTCCAACGCGCTGGCGCTTGTTGGCCTGGGCAAGTTCGCAGGCCAGTTGCCGCGAGCGCTGTCGGGTGGCATGCAGATGCGGGTGTCGATTGCGCGCAGCCTGGTGGTTCAACCCGACCTGCTGTTGATGGACGAGCCCTTCGGTGCGCTGGACGAGATCACCCGCCACAAGCTGGACGCGGAGCTGCTGCAACTGTGGCAGCAGCAAAAGCTCACTGTCATATTCGTCACCCACTCCATCCACGAGGCGGTGTTCCTCTCGACCCGCGTGGTGATGATGGCCGCGCGCCCCGGCCGCATCGTCGATGAAGTGATCATCGATGAGCCCTACCCGCGCACGCCCGACTTCATGGTCACACCCCGGTTTGCGCAATACGCCAAGCAGTTGCAGGACAGCCTGCTTCGCGTGAGCGAGGAGGCCGACACATGAGCACAAACGCATCGGCACCATCGAGCGTGGCGCCAGCAAACCTGGCCAGCAAACGCAGGCTTGACCGTGTCCTCTACCCGGGCCTTGTGGCCATCGTGCTGCTGGGCGCGTGGCAGGCCATGGTCATCGGCTTCAAGCTGCCGCCTTACCTGGTGCCCTCGCCCCTGTTGATGATGCAGACGCTGTTCACCGACTGGCAGTCGCTAGGCGGCGCGCTGCTGGTAACGCTCAAGATAACGGTGCTGTCCTTCGCCACCGCCACACTGGTGGGCGTGTTGATCTCGTTCCTGTTTGTCCAGAGCCGCAAGATCGAGACCGCCCTGTTCCCGTATGCGGTGCTGCTGCAGGTCACACCCATCGTCGCCGTGGCGCCGCTCATCATCATCTGGGTGAAGAACCCGACGGCCTCGCTGGTGATCTGCGCCTCGCTGGTGGCGCTGTTCCCCATCATCTCCAACACCACACTCGGCCTGCGCAGCATCGACCCCGACCTGCAAAGTTATTTTGCGATGAACCGGGCCAGCCGCATGCAGACCCTGGTGCGGCTGCGCATACCCAGCGCCCTGCCCTACTTTTTTGGCGGGCTGCGCATCTCCAGCGGGCTGGCGTTAATTGGCGCTGTGGTGGCGGAGTTTGTGGCCGGCACCGGCGGTGCTGCCACCGGTCTGGCCTATCAAATCCTCATGGCTGGTTACCAGCTCAACATCCCGCGCATGTTTGCCGCGCTGTTGCTGATCTCGCTTGCAGGCGTGGGCCTGTTTGCGCTGATGGCATGGCTCTCCAAACTGGCGCTGGGCCCCTGGCACGCAAGTGAACTCTCATGAACGCACCCGCTCACCCCATTGAACAGCTCTACGCCGCCTTGCCCGATCTGGACTGGGTCACAGACGAAGGGCGCATCGCCCGCCTGTCGCAGGACTTCTCCTGGTTCAGCCCGGTGCTCAAGCGCCAGCTGGAGGCCAAGCGGGCTGAAGCCGTGGCCCGCCCACGCAACGAGGATGAGATCCGCGGCCTGGTCAGTGCCTGCGCGAAGCTGCGCATCCCCATCACCATCCGCGGCACCGGCACAGGCAACTACGGGCAGGCCGTACCGCTGCAAGGCGGCGTGGTGCTCGACATGAGCGGCTACAACGCCTTCCTGTGGGCGCGCGGCGGCGCGGGCCGGGCGCAGGCCGGCATGCGCCTGTCGGAGTTCGAGAAAAAGGCGCGGGAGGCCTGCGGCATGGAGCTGCGCTGCATGCCCTCGACCTGGCGCAGCGCGACGCTGGGTGGCCTGTTTGGCGGTGGGTTTGGCGGGGTCGGCTCCATCAACTACGGCCCGCTGGCTGCACGCGGCAATGTGCTGGGGCTGCGCGCCATTACTTTTGAGGAAGAGCCGAAGTTCGTTGAGCTTCGCGGCCCGGAGGCATTGGCGTTGCACCACATGTGGGGCACCAACGGCCTGGTGCTGGAACTCGAACTCGGCCTGGCGCCGGGTGTGGATTGGCAGGAGAACATCGTCACCTTTGCCAGCTTTGACGATGGGCTTGAATTTGCCAACGCCATTGCGCTTGCACCGGGCATCATCAAGCGTGAAGTCGGCTTCTTCGCGGCGCCGGTGCCCGACTACCTCAAGCCCCTCTGCGAGTTCATGCCCGCCGGGTGCCATGCGCTGATCCTCGCCATTGCGCCGGCCAGTGAGCAAGCCATGCTTGAGCTGGCCGCGCTGTGGAATGGCACCGTCACCTATCGCAAGACTGCGCAGGAGGTTGCAGCGAGCAACCGCACCCTGCTTGAATACACCTGGAACCACACCACTCTGGTGGCCTTGAAGACCGACAAAAACATCACCTACCTGCAAAGCGCCTTCACGCCGGGCGAGCACCTGGAGCAGGTGCGCCGTATGGAAAAACTGCTGGGCGGCGAAGTGCTGCTGCACGCCGAGTTCATCCGTAACCTGGATGGCCATGTAATGTGCACTGCGCTGCAGCTGGTGAAATTCACCACCGAAGCGCGGCTGCAGGAGATCATGCAGATCTTTCGCGACAACGGTGTGCGCATCAACGATCCGCATGTGTTCATCGTGGAAGATGGCAAGGCGGGCGGCTCGCTGCCCCAGGCGGTGCTGGACGCGAAAAAGCGGTTTGATCCACTGGGGTTGCTCAACCCGGGCAAGGTGCGTGCGTGGCTTGACGCAGGCTCCAAAGAGGTCGCGCCGTGACCACAATGGGCAAGCCGATGGCGAACTACGCCGCAGCGCGGCGCGCAGGCGACTTTGTGTTTGCCAGCGGTGTTGTGGCCGTGGACCCTGCGCGCAAGGCCATCGTGCAAAGCTACGACGAGCTGCCGCCCGAAGCCGTCAAGGCGCTGCAGACCCTGGGCTACGCAACCGGCCAGATGAGCGTGGACATCTACGAGGCACCGGCCGTGGCGCAAAGCTGGTTCGTGCTGGAGCGCATCCGCCAGATTGCCGCTGAACATGGCGCGGCCATGCACGACGTCATCAAGCTGGTGCAGTATTTCCGGGACCTGCGCCACTACCCGTTCTACAACCGCGTGCGCGGCCTGTTCTACCCGGGCGAGCCGCCGGTAAGCACCGTGGTTGAAGTGGCGCGTTTCATGCCTGGCGACAGTGCGCTGATCGAGGTGGAGGCCACCATCTACATCCCCAAAGCACCGGGCTCGAAGGCCTGAGCGCGGAACACCCAGATGCTCGTGACCCAACAACCCGTGCTGCGTCGCTTCTGGTACGCGCTTATGCCCATGAGCCGGCTTGATGCAGGCCCGCAAGCCTTCACGCTGCTGGGCGAGGAAATCGTTTTGTGGAAAAAGGCCGATGGCACGCCCGCTGCCCTGCGTGACCGTTGCTGCCACCGCACCGCCAGGCTGTCCAAAGGGAATGTTGAAGGCGGCAACATCGTCTGCGGCTATCACGGCTGGACGTACGACTGCCGCGGCGCCTGCGTGCGCATCCCGCAAGCGCCTGACCAGCAGATCCCGGCGGGCGCCAAGGTGCCGGCCTATCACTGCCAGGAAAAATACGGCTATGTGTGGGTGGCGCTGGGTGAGCCGCTTAAACCCATACCGCACTTTCCGGAAGACGGCGCGCCCGGCTACCGGCGTATTTTCCAGTTCTACGAAGAGTGGAAGACGAGCCCGCTGCGGATGATGGAAAACTCTTTTGACAACTCGCACTTCTCGTTTGTGCACAAGGCGAACTTCGGCCTGATCGACCAGCCCAAACCCGCGCCCTATGAATTCCGCGAGACCGACTACGGTTTTGAAGCAGAAACGCTGGTGCCCATCCGCAACCCTGAGGCGGGGCATCGCGTCACCGGCACGGCCGAACCGATCACGCACCGGCACCTTGTCAACCGCTACTACCTGCCGTTTGCCCGGCGCTTTGGCTGCACCTACCCTGCAAGCGGGGTACACCACATCATCTACAACTGCGCCACGCCCATTGACGATGAGCGCATGATGCTGGTGCAGTGGCTCTACCGCAACGACAGCGAAGAGCGCTGCAGCACCAGCGAGCTGATCGCCTGGGACGCAGCCATCACGGCGGAGGACCGCGACATTCTTGAAGCGACTGACCCAGACGCCTGCGTAGACACCACACGCCGCGTCGAATTCCACATGCCGTCAGACAAGCCGGGCCTGGTCATCCGCAGGCAGTTGCTCGACTTGCTGCATGCCCATGGCGAAGAAGAAATTCACCGCGGCTCGGCGGGCATTGCGCCTGTGGGCCGCAACCATTCCGTCATTCCCATCGTCCCCGCTCAAACGAACGAACCATGAACCTGCTGATCCGAAACGCCCTTGCCATCCTCACCGGACTGCCCGGCGCTGCCGCCCGCCATGCGGGGCCTGACATCCGCATCCGTGGAGGGAAAATTCAGGCCATGGGTAGCTTGCAACCCGAAGCGGGTGAACAGCAGTTTGACGCGGCAGGCTGCGTTGTTTACCCGGCCTGGGTCAACACCCACCACCACCTGTTCCAGTCGCTGCTCAAGGGTGACCCGATGGGCTTGAACGCCACGCTCACCCCCTGGCTCACGGCCACGCCGATGCGGCTGCGGCCCCTGATGGATGAGCATGACTTCCGCCTGGCGGCCCGCATTGGCCTGGTGGAACTGGCGCTGTCGGGCTGTGCCACCGTGGCCGACCACAACTACCACTACTTTCCGGGAATGCCGTATGACGGCTCGGCCATTTTGTTTGAAGAGGCCGATGCGCTGGGCCTGCGCTTTGTGCTGTGCCGTGGCGGCGGCACGCTGTCGCGCCTGCCGGGTGACCAGTTGCCGCCTGCGTCGCGGCCAGAAACGCTGGATGCTTTTTTAACGGACATCGAAAGCCTGGCAAAGCGGTTTCATGATGCCGCGCCTGATGGCATGCACCGCATCGTCGTTGCGCCCACCACACCGCCGCACTCCATGCGCCCCGAAGAATTGCGCGAGACCGCTGCGGTGGCACGCAAGCTCGGCCTGCGCCTTCACTCGCACCTGTCCGAGACGGTGGACTACCACGACGTGGTGCACCGCCAATACGCAACAACGCCCGTTAAATTCTGCGAGAGCGTCGACTGGCTGGGCCCCGACGTGTGGTTTGCGCACCTGGTCAAACTGGACGACGACGAGATCGCCCTGCTGGGCAAAACCCGCACCGGCATTGCCCATTGCCCGCAAAGCAACGGCCGGCTGGGCAGCGGCATTGCGCCAGTGCGCCAGCTGGAAGCCGCTGGCGCGCAGATTTCCATCGGGGTGGATGGCGCGGCCTCCAATGAAGCGGCGGACATGCTGTCTGAAGTGCACGCGGCCTGGCTGATGCAGCGGGCCCGCGCCGGGGAAGACGCCGTCGCCAAATACCGTGGCGGGCACGGCGAGGCAGAAGCTGCTGCGGCTGCGACTGTGGAAGACGTGGTGCGCTGGGGCTCAGCGGGCGGGGCGGCGGTGTTGGGGCTAGACGCGGTTGGCACGCTGGCGCCTGGGCAGACTGCAGACATCGCCATCTACGGGCTGGACCGGGACCCACGCTACTTTGGCCTGCACGACCCGGCGATCGGCCCGGTGGCCAGCGGCGGCGCGGCGGACCTGCGGCTGCTGCTGGTGGGTGGCCGCGAGATTGTGCGCAATGGGCAGATACCGGGGCTGGATATTCATGAGCTGGGAGCGCAGGCGCGCAAGGCCGTCGCGGGTTTGCTGGCGCGGCTGTAGCTGCGGCAAGTGCCTGACAGATGCATTCGTCCGTCATGCGACGGCGGATTGTCCTACCTGCTCAAGGCCTGTTTGCGCTGAAGATACCCAGTCCACTATCGAAAGACTCATGACTGATCCAAGAAACGTTGCGCACGACAAAAAAGTGCAGCAGGAAAAAAAGCACCGCGGCGAAGAAGTAGCCCCCGGCGCTGACCAGAAGCCACAGCCCGGCAAGAAGACGCACATGGAACACCATGCGTCTGATTTAGCCAAGACACCTGATGAAGCGGCGCCCGTACCTACGGAAGAAAAGCCGCTGGACTGATTTTGAATTGCCGCTGCCAGGGCGGCACGGCAGATAGGTGAAAACTCACGACCTGCCAGCCCGCTTAACGCCGGGCGATCAC
>JACMQX010000288.1 GCA_014376765.1 Ramlibacter sp.
CCCATCACCAATTTCATTTTGTGCTCCACCAGAATCACCGTCCGCTCGGCAGACAGGCGGGTGATCAGGTCCATCATCACTGTGGTTTCTTCGGGGGACATTCCGGCCGTTGGCTCGTCCATCAGCAGCAGGCGGGGCTCGGCAGCCAGCGCCATCGCCACCTCCAGGCAGCGCTGCTGGCCATGCGCCAGGTCCGCACTCGGCTTGTCTGCCAGCGGCCCCAGGCCCACACGCTCCAGCATGGCCTGCGCTTCTTCAGCCACACCCGCCAGCGTGGCACGCGGCCGCATGATGTTGAAGCGCGAATGCCGCATTTGCACCGCCACCCGCACGTTCTCATGCACGCTCAGTTGCTTGAAGATGTTGGTGATCTGAAAACTCTTGGCAATGCCGCGCCGCGCGTATTCATGTTGCGCCAGGCCGGTGATGTCGTTGCCCTCAAACAGCACCTGCCCCGTCGTGGGCGCAAATGCTCCGCTCAATGCATTGAACAAGGTGCTCTTGCCCGCACCGTTGGGCCCGATGATGGCGCACAGCTGCCCGGCCTTGAACTGCACCGACACATTGTTCAGCGCCAGGAAGTTGCCAAAGCGCTTGCCCACGCCCCTTGCTTCCAGAATGATGTCGCTCATGGCGTACCGCCTTCCTGCCTGGCTTGTTGGGCCGCCTTGCGGCGCTTCAGCTGCTGAAGCAGCGTGCCCCACACCCCGCGCGGGAAGAACAGCACAAACACCATGAACACCACGCCAATGACGGCCATCCAGTGCCTGGTCATGCTGGTGACGATGTCTTCCAGATACAGGAACAGGGCAGCACCCACAAACGGCCCGAAGAAGGTGCCCATGCCGCCCAGCAAACTCATCATCACGGCCTGGCCGGAAAGCAGGTAGCTCAGTGAATCAATCGGCACTACCGACAGGTGCAAGGCACGCAGCGACCCAGCCAACCCGCACAGCGCAGCCGACAGCACAAACACCAGCAGCTTGGAACGGGCCACGTCATAACCGCACGCTGCCGCACGCTTCTCGTTTTCGCGCACGGCCTCGATCACCGCGCCGAAGGGCGACGCCAGAATGCGCGACACAAACCACAGCGCCGCCGCAACAAACACCCAGATGACGTAGTACTTGACAGTCGGCTGCGTGAAGTCGAATGTGAAACTGCCTATCTGCAAGGGCTGCACCACCACACCGCGCAGCCCGTTCTCGCCACCGGTGTACTCCTCGGCCTTGTAGAACGCGTAATAGACGATCTGCGCCAGCGCCAGCGTCACCATCGAAAAGTAAATGCCCCGCGTGCGAATGGCCAGGTAGCCCATGACCACACCGGTCACGCTGGCTGCCACCACGCCGAGGACGATGGCGATGGGCCACGGTACCTGTGCGTGCACGATGGCCATGCCCGTGGCATAGCTGCCCACCCCCAGAAAAGCCGCGTGGCCGAAGGACAGCAGGCCGGTGTAGCCAAACAGCAGGTTGAAGCCGACAGCGAACAATCCAAAAATCAGGATGTTCACCGCCAGTGCGTCATACGGCATGATCCACGGGAACACCAGAAGAAATAGCAGCACCGCGGCGACGCGGTGGCGTGTGATGAGTTCAATAGCTGCGTTCATGTTGTTTTTCTTGCATCAGCCCATTGCACTGGGTTTACCGAACAGGCCTTGCGGCCTGACCAGCAGCACCACCGCCATCAGCACAAAGATCGAAAGTTCTGCATAGGCCGGCGCAAACAGCGAGGTGAGGCTTGCCACCACGCCCACCAACAGCCCCGCCACGACGGCGCCTGGCAACGAGCCCATGCCGCCCACCACCGTCACCACAAACGACTCGGCCAGTACGTGGATACCCATCTCCGGATTCACCGCACGCGTGGGCGCTGCCAGCACGCCCGAGATGCCCGCAATTGCAGTGCCCAGCCCAAACACCATCAACCAGACCCGCGCCACATCAATGCCCAGCACGCGGACGATTTCCGGGTCGCGTGAACCAGCGCGGATGATGAGTCCGTAGCGCGTTTTCTCAATGAACAGCCACAGGCCCAGCACCACAATTGCCGTCGCCCCGATCAGGAACAGCCGGTAAATCGGGAAGCTGCCAAAGCCCAGGTTGGCTGCGCCCCGCAGTGCCGCAGGCGTGCTGGACGGAACGCCCTCAATGCCGAAGATCACGCGCATCGCCTCAACCAGCACATAGCTCAGCCCGAAGGTGAGCAGCAGCGGGTAGTCAATGCCGCGCCCATACAGCGGCCGCACCAGGAAGCGCTCGGCCAGCAGGCCGACACCGCCCACCACCAGCGGCGTGATCACCAGGCTGAGTACAAAGCTGCCAGTGATGGTCTGGAAGTAAACCCCCAGAAACGCCCCCACCATGAAGAACGCGCCATGCGCAAAGTTCACGACATTCAGCATGCCGAAGATCAGCGACAGGCCCAGCGCCAGGAGCGCGTAAACAGCCCCTTGCGCAATACCGGTGAGGATCTGCAGCAAAAGCAGATTTAGCGTGACATCCATCATGACTCCAGAGCACGGCGAGGGTAGGGGCGGGGGTGGCTATGCAAGGTGGTTACTCAGGTCGTGACCTTGTGGCCCATTTCGTCGCAGGTGCGCAGGTTCTTCTCGTCCGGCGCTTCGATCGACAGCACATTGAACACGTCGAACTTGTCCTTCATGTTCTTGGACTTGCTCTCGACGATCACCACCGACTGCACCGACTGGTGGTCGCACTTGCGGTAGGACTGCTCGCCCTTGTACCAGTTGTACTTGAGCTGGCGCAGCGCAATGGCCACGCGCGTGTTGTCGGCGGAGTCGGCATTGAGCACGGCCTGCAGCACGCTGCGCACGCCGGCATAACCCAGCGCGCCGTAGTCAGACGGAACGGTGCCGCTGTAGGCTTTGCGGAATTTGTCATTGAAGGTCTTGGCCGCTGGGATCTTGTCTTCCATGCCCCAGTAGTAAGACGTGCCGCCCAGGATGCCCTCAAACGCCTCCGGGCCGCCGGCCAGACGCGAGGTGTACAGCAGCACGGGCGTGATGATCTTGGTGGTGGACTTGAGGCCGAAGTCAGTGGCCTGCTTGGCCGAGTTCACCAGGTCGCGGCCAAAGTTGGCCAGCACCAGAATGTCGGGCTTCAAGGCCTGGATGCGTGGCAGGAAGGCCGAGTAGTCGGCCGCGCCCAGCGGGTGGCGAATGTCGGCCAGCGTCTGCACGCCAAAGGCCTGGCCCGCGCGCTGAAAGCCGCGCACCATCTCGCTGCCATACGCATAGTCGGCGGTGAGGTAGACCACCTTCTTGCCGAACTTCGGGAAGGCGTATCGCGCAACGGCACCCGCTGTCAGGTGCGGGTTGAGCGCTTCATGGAAGGTGTACAGGCTCCAGTCACGTGCTTCATTGATCGCGTCAGACTGGCTGATCGAGTTGAAGATGATCTTGCGCTGGCGCGTGACGGCATTGATCGACAGTTGCGTGGCCGCCGACAGCGAGCCGACGATGAAGTCCACCTTGTCTTTTTCGATCAGCTCCAGCGTGCGGGTGGCTGCTTCGCCGGGGTTGAGCTTGTCATCACGCACCAGCAGTTCGACCTTGCGGCCCTTGAAGCCGCCCGCGTCGTTGAACTCCTTCACGGCCAGTTCAGCCGCACGCACCTGGTCTTGTGCCTCTGCCGAGAAGGCGCCGGTCAGCGGGACGGGAAAGCCGATCTTGATCGGCACGCCCTGGGCGCGCGACAGGTGCAGCGCAAATGGCGTGCTGGCCAATGCGGCGCCGGCAGCGCCCATTTGCAGCAGGCGGCGGCGCGGCAGCGCTGGGGCTGAAGAGGGGGAGGTGTCGGTTGAACGGTCGGTCATGTTGTCTCCTTTTGTAGTGATGGGGTGGTGGTGTTGAAGGGCAGGCTCAGGCGGGAACAAGATCCAGGTCGACTGCGGTTTCGCGCATCACGCTGTGGGCGTCGCGCGCAATCGTGTCGCTGTTGTGCTGGGCGCTGGCCTGCATGTAGGCGCCCAGGCGGCGCCCGCGGGCCACCACCTGCTGGCCTTCGGGCAGCCGCAGCTTCTCGTAGGCCTTGAGTGCCTGCGGCGTTGCGCCGTCATTCGTGATCGCATCGGTCAGCGCCAGCGCATCCTGCATGGCCTTGGTCACGCCCATGCCCACATGCGGGCGGGCCACAAAGGCGGCGTCGCCCATCAGGGCCACGCGTCCCTGCACCAGCGCGTCAGAGCTCAGGTCGTAGATCGGCTGAAGGAAGGGGTGGGATGTTTTTTCAATGATCTCGGCAAAGGGGCGTGCCAGCAAACGCCGCGCTTTGGCGCGCATGACGGCCACGTTGGCGGCTGACACCTTGTTCGGCGCAATGCCCTGCGGGTGCAGCACGCCCAAGTCATCCGTCAACAACCCGTTCAGTGCCGGGCCCTGAGGTGCAGGGCGGTACCACACGAAGTTGTAGGCCCGCTCGCCCACACCGGTGCGCTGGCCGGGGCCTGCAACCGGGTAGCCGATCAGCTGCTCACCAGGCGGCAGGCAAAAACCGAAGGTGTCGAACACGGCGTCCAGCGTCCGTTGGGACAGCAGTGACTCTTCACAAACGCCGCGCCAACCCACATAGCCTGCATAGTCGGGCTGGGCTTGCGGGAACATCTGCTGGCGCACCACGGAGCGAATGCCGTCTGACGCAATTACCAGATCTGCCTGCCAGACGCTGCGCTCCGCGCCGCTCACGGCATGAACCTGAACGCCTGCTGCGTCCTGCTCAAAGCGCTCCACCGTCATGCCCTGGCGGTACACGCCTTCGGGCAACAGGCCGTGCAGCAGTTGGTAGAGCCGGCCCCAGGAGGTGAACAGCTGCGTCATCTCCATCTCGCCCAACACAGCATGTTGCTGCGCACCTGCGCCGCCCAGAGTCACGCGCTTGTGGACGGTGATGCCAAGGGCAATGCCTTCAGCCAGGCCACAGCGTGCGAGGCCCGAGACGAGCGCCCCATGCGTCACGATGCCTGCGCCCCGGCCGTCCAGTGCGCCGTGGGCCTTTTCCAGCACAGTGACTTCATGGCCGGCGCGAAGCAGCAGGTTGGCCGCCATGAGGCCACCCAGTGAACCGCCAATGATCAGGATGCGCGCCAAAATTCAAGCGTGTGATGAAGTGTTTGAGCAGAGCTGCTGTGTGGTGCGATGGCGCGCGCTCAGGCCGCCAGCGCCGCTTGTTCAGACGCTGCGTAGTTGAGCTCAACCACCACGCCGTTCGGGTCGTCCAGAAACAGCTGATGCAGCCCGATGGAGGGCACGGTGCGCTGGCGCGCCTCCACGCCAATCTTTTTCAGGTGGGCCAGCATGCCCGCCAGGCCGTCTGCAAAAAAAGCAATGTGGTCTACCGCGCCGCTGCCCTTGAGCGAGCTCACGTCCCGGTCGCCCAGGTAACGCTTCAGGCCTTCAACATCGTTTGGGTCCATGCCGATGATGTGGACCACGGCGTTGGCCACGTCGGAATGTTCACCCCGGTACATCCAGAGGCCGGGGAAGGGAAAGTCGGGGCGCGGCCCCACCGTCAGGCCGAGCACGTCGCGATAGAAGGTGCCGGTGGCGTCCATGTCGGTGGTGCGGACGGAGAAGTGGTTCAGGGTCAGTGCCATGGTGCAGTCCTTCAAGATGAAGCGGGGTGGGGGTCAAGGTGCATGCTCGCGCTCAAATAGCCACGCACCCGGTCGGTCATGCTGAGCCTGTCGTCCAGCGGCGGCTGCGCAGCATGCAGGGCCTGGCCGTAGATGTACCAGCGCATGCCGCCGTAGAACACGCCGCCATGCAGACCCATGAGCAGTTCGTGTTCCCGGGCAGTGGGCTTGGCCCGGCTGGTGCTGCCGCGGTAGCGCCGCGTCTCGCGGATCAGGCGCGGGAACAGCCGCGCCGTCAGCAGCTTGAAAAAACGGTCGGTAATGCTTTGGTCCGTTAATCCTGAGAACACCAGGATGCGCACAAACTCGCGCGTGAGCACGGTTCGCGCATAGTCTTCATAAAACTGTACGAGCTTGTCTTCTACGCTCAGGCCCCTGCGGTCCAGCAGGGTTTCCCACTCGGCCTTCCAGCGGCCCGCAAACACTTCGAGGTAGACCCTGTCCACCAGCGCCTGCTTGGTGGGGAAGTAGTGGTAGACGAGGGTGTGCGTCACACCAATGGCGCGTGCCAGATCGCGCATCTGCGCGGCCAGCCCGTTTTCAGAGAAGAAGGTGATGGCGCCCTCAACAATGTGGCGTTCGCGTTCGCTCACGCTCATACGGCGGCGTGGACTCATGCAGCGGCCCGCAGGCCCATTGCCCGCATCGGCTGTTTCAGACTCAGGGTTTGTCTGGGTCTTCTCGCTATTTACCAAGGTGTAAACCATGATTATGATTATTTAACAACTGGTTAATAGCGGCATAAGGACTAACCCTCTGCCGCCAATCTTTCAAACACAGGCACTGCATGGAACTGCTCGGCGAAGTCAACATAGAGGCCCCGCAGGAGCGGGTATGGGCCGCACTCAATGACCCCCTGGTGCTCAAGGCCTGCATACCAGGCTGCGAGTCACTGACCGATGAATCGCCCGACACGCGGCGCGCCACCGTCATGATCAAGGTGGGGCCGGTGCGTGCGCGCTTTGCAGGTAAGGTCACGCTGTCAGAGATGACGCCGCCCAGCGCCTGCGTCATGAAGTTTGAAGGTTCGGGCGGCGCTGCAGGCATGGCCTCGGGCAGCGCCAAAGTCACGCTGACCCCCAGCGGCGAACAGGGGCAGGCCACGCTGCTTTCTTATGCGGTGAATGCGTCGGTTGGCGGCAAGCTCGGGCAGATTGGCGGGCGCATGATTGATGCATCGGCCCGGCAACTGTCTGAGCAGTTTTTTGCTGCGCTGCGCGGGCAGCTGGAGCCTGTGGCGGTGCCGGCGATGGAGTCTGCGGGGGGCGAGATTCTGGCGCCCGCTGGTTCGATGACGTCCACCGCGTCGGCTGGTGAGCAGGCGATTCAGGTGCCACCCGCTTCGGCACCGGCCGCATCAATACGGCCCACGGCTGGCAGGAGCCCGGAGGCGTCCACCCACAGTGCCCCGGCTCAACAAACGCAACCGCAGGGCGGGCAGTCGCAGGCGTACTGGCTGGCGTTCGGCGTGGTGCTGGGCTCATTGGCCACTGGCTTCGGCGTCTGGCTGGCCACACAGCTGCTCCACAAAATCTGAGGACGCTTGCATTCATGAAATCACCCAACTTCGATTACGTCAAAGTCGCCACCGTCGCAGAGGCTCTGGCGCTGCTGCAGCAACACGGCGACGACGCGCGCATCCTTGCTGGCGGGCAGACCCTGCTGGCCACGCTGAACATGCGGCTGTCCGAGCCTGCGCTGTTGATCGACATCACTGGTCTCAAAGAACTGAGCATCATCGAGCGGCGCGGCGGCATGCTGTACATCGGCGCCATGGCCACGCATGCGCAGATTGAAAGCTCTGCCCTGGTGGCCGAACATGCGCCGCTGCTGGCCGCTGCGGCGCCGCACATTGCGCACCGCGCGATCCGCAACGCGGGTACCTGGGGCGGCTCGATTGCGTTTGGCGATCCAGCCGCTGAATGGCCGTGTTGCCTGTGCGCGCTCGAAGGGCTGGTAATGGTGCAGGGGCCCAAGGGCCATCGGCAAATTCCGGCCACCGACTTTTTCATGGACCTTTACACCACCGCCCTGCAGCCAGATGAGATCGTGACCGGTGCGTTGGTGCCGGTTGCCACCACGGCTGACTGGTTTGGCTTTGACGAGCTGGCACGGCGCCATGGTGACTATGCGATTGCCGGCCTTGCAGTTGCCTCACGTTTTGACGGCACGCGGGTGCAGGCACTGCGCCTGTCGTTCCTGGGTGTGGGCAATGTGCCGGTGCGCGCCCGCACGGCTGAGGCGGCTCTTGCGGGTGGCGTGCTTGATGACGCGGCCATCGCGCGGGCCTGCACCGCGCTGCAAACCGATCTCGACCCCTTGCCCGACCTGACCAGTGACACCGCGACCAAACGCCACTTGGCCAAGGTGCTGATGCAGCGCCTGCTCAAAGCCGCCCAGACCAGCCGCAGCGCGTTGAATGACGCGACCTCCCGCCGCTGATGCACACCCGAACCTAACCAGAGACCGCCATGGCTGAACTCCACACCATCCACCTCACCGTCAACGGCCAGCCGCAGCAGCGCCGCGTGATGCCGCGCCAGCACCTGGTGGACTTCCTGCGTGAAGACCTCGGCCTCAAGGGCTCGCACCTGGGCTGTGAGCACGGCGTTTGCGGAGCCTGCACGGTGGAGGTAAACGGAAAAATCGTGCGCGGCTGCCTGACGCTGGCCGTCCAGATGGATGGCTGCAGCGTGCGCAGCATTGAAGGCCTGAGCCAGGACGAAGATGTGCGCGACCTGCAGGACGCCTTCGTGCGGCGCAGTGCCTTGCAGTGCGGCTTCTGCACCCCCGGCATGGTGATGGCCGCCAAGGAACTGCTGGAACAAAAGCCCGACGCCACCCGCGCTGAAGTCCGCGAATGGATGAGCGGCAACTACTGCCGCTGCACCGGCTACCACGCCATCGTGGACGCTGTCTGCGACACGTTGGCCGCACGCCGTCTTGCGCTGGGAGCTGCATCATGAATGTGACCTTGAACGAAGCTCCGGCCGTTACTGGCTCCACTGTCGCCGGCAGTGAAATTCTCGAACCCCCCAAGACTGCCGAGAAGGCCACGCGCAAGCTGGCGCCGAACGGGCTGCATGACCTGACCGAAGACCCGCGCTACATAGGAGCCAGCAGCGAGCGCCCGAGCGCCCGCAAGCTGGTGCGGGGCCAGGGTTGTTATGTGGACGACATCGAACTGCCACGCATGGCACACGTGGTGTTCTGGCGCAGCCCTGTCGCGCACTGCCGTATCACCGGTATTGACGCAGCGGCAGCACGCGCCATGCCCGGTGTGATTCTGGTGGCTGATGGTCATGACATCGCCAAAATCTGCAAGCCCTGGGTTGCCACGCTTGGCCACCTTGCCGGCATGAAGTCTGCGCCGCAATACCCGCTGGCGATGGAGCGCGCCTGCTGGCAGGGCGAGCCGGTGGTGGCCATCGTGGCCGAGACCCGGGCCGAGGCCGAGGATGCACTGCAGTTGCTGCATGTGGACTTTGAACGGCTGCCCGCCGCGGTCGACATGGAAACAGCGCTGGACGCTGCCACGCCATTGATCCACCCCGAGTTGGGCGACAACCTGTGCTTTGCCCGCAGCCTGGACACCGGCGGTGTCGATGAAGCATTTGCGCAAGCCGACGTTGTGGCCGAAACAACATTCGACTTTGGCCGCCACACCGGCGTGACGCTGGAGCCGCGCTGCCAGATTGCCGACTGGAACAGCGGCGACCAGCGCCTGACGGTTTATCACTCGTTCCAGGCGCCGCACATGATGCAGGACCTGTACGCGCGCCAGTTCGATTTGCCCGAGTCCAGCATCCGCGTGATCTGCCGGGAAGTGGGCGGCTCATTCGGCATCAAGGTGCATGCCTATCCAGACGACTTTGCGACGGTGGCGCTGTCGATCATGTGCCGCCGGCCGGTCAAGTTTGTGGCTGACCGGCTGGAGTCATTTACCAGCGACATCCATGCGCGGCACCACCGCGTCAAAGCGCGTATTGCAGTGAACAAAAGCGGCGACATTCTGGCCTTTGAGATGGACGACCTCACCGGCATTGGCCCGTACTCGATGTTCCCGCGCACCAGTGCGATCGAGGGAAACCAGGTTGTGAACCTGGTGGGCGGGCCGTACAAGCACCGCCACTACCGGGCGGGCCTCAAAGTCGTGTTCCAGAACAAGACGCCCACCTGCCAGTACCGCGGTGTGGGCCACCCGATTGCCTGTGCGGTGACGGAGGGCCTGGTGGACCTGGCGGCACGCGCTATCGGCATGGACGCGCTGGAAATCCGCAAACGCAATGTGATGCCCGACAACGCTTATCCGGCCACGGGGGCCAGCGGCATCAAGCTGGAAATGCTGTCGCATGAGGCCTGCCTTGCCAAGATCGAGGCGCTGATGGACTACCCCGCCTTGAAGGCCGAACAGGCTGCGCTTCGGGCGCAGGGGATTTATCGGGGCATCGGGTTTGCCACGTTGATCGAGTTGACCAACCCCAGCGCTGCGTTCTATGGCGTGGGTGGCGCGCGCATCGCCTCGCAAGACGGCGCCACTATGCGGCTCGACCCGTCGGGCGCGGTAGTGGTGTTGTGCGGCGTGGGCGAGCAGGGGCAGGGCACGGACGGCATCTACCGGCAGATTGCTGCTGATGCTGTGGGTGTGGACCTGGAACTGGTGCGTGTGATCACCGGTGACACCGAGGTCACGCCCTACGGCGGCGGCACCTGGGCGTCGCGCGGCGCTGGCATTGGCGGCGAGGCGGTGCTGCTGGCGGGGCAGGCGTTGCGTGCCAACATTGTTCGGCTCGCTTCCGTGATTCTCAAGCGGGAGGCTGACACGCTGGCCGTGCGACGCGGCCATGTGGTGGATGCGCAGAGCCTGGAGCCGCTGCTGCCGTTCAGCGAGCTGGGGCGTATTGCCTACTTCCGCTCTGACACACTGCCAGCCGACTTCACCCCGGAGCTGATGGTCACGCGGCACTTTGCGCAACGCGA
>JACMQX010000289.1 GCA_014376765.1 Ramlibacter sp.
AGGTTGTACTCGCAATAACCGACAAGCCGGCCATCGTCATCGCATTCATAGCGGTGACGGGCGGTGTGGTTTTGCAGGTGCAGATGCATGAGGCCGATTTTAGTGACCGGTATGCTGCATGAACTGACCACTGGAGAAGATTTGTGAGCATAGACTTTTATGCCTGGGACACGCCCAACGGTCGCAAGATCAGCGTGGCACTGGAGGAAATGGGCCTGCCCTACACCGTGCATCCGGTGAACATTGGCCAAGGCCGGCAATTTGAGCCGTCCTTCCTCAAGATCAGTCCCAACAACCGCATACCCGCCATCGTGGACAGCGACGGGCCCGGTGGCCGCCCCGTGAGCATTTTCGAGTCGGGTGCGATTCTTTTGTACCTGGGCGAGAAGACCGGCCAGTTCCTGCCGCAGCCCCTGCAGGAGCGCATCCCGGTGCTGGAGTGGCTGATGTTCCAGATGGGCGGCTTTGGCCCCATGCCGGGCCAGGTGCACCACTTCCTCACCGTCAAGGACGACGCCGCCCGCGCTTACGGCCTGAAGCGTTATTCGGATGAGACCCGACGCCTCTACGGCGTGATGGACCGGCGCCTGTCTGTGAGCGAATTTTTTGCCGGTGCGTTGTCGGTGGCTGACTTCGCGATGCTGGGCTGGGCCTGGCGCCACGCCAGGCACCAGGTGGACCTGGCGGACTTTCCGAATGTGAAGCGCTGGTATGACACGCTGATGGCGCGGCCGGGTGTGATGCGTGGGTTTGAAATAACTCTGACCTGACCCGCATGCGGAAAGGCGCGGAACCGGCTTTGCCGGACCGCTGCATTGCCCCAGTGGGGAAGGCGGCTGCAAGCCGCTTCGGGGGCGTCTATTTCACCAACTGTTGCGCAGCTCGCGCAAACGCGCAAACACTGTCTTCGCATCCGGCTTTTCCGGCAACTCCGGAAAGCTTTTGCGCAATTCCTCAATCACACCGGCACTGCCCAGCCTGAAGAAGGTGTTGATGTCTTTTTCCTGCCCCAGCGTTGTCAGCGCGGTCGTCGCAGGGTCAGCCCCCGTGACCGAAGGCAGCAGCGCCTGCGCGGCGGCATTCCCCGGCTCGCGCGCGAGCGTGAACTTCAGGTTGTTCTCGATGTAGTCGTGGCCAGGGTAGATGCGGGTGTTGTCCGGCAAACGCGCCAGCTGCTCTTCAAAGGTGGTGTACAGCGCATTCACATCGCCGCCGTTGTGCACATTGCCCGCGCCGGCGTTGAACAGGGTGTCGCCCGAGAACAGCGCAGGCTCGTCGGTGTGCGAGCGCAGGCAGATATGGCACAAGGTATGCCCCGGCGTGTCCAGGCATTCAAGCTCGATGTGCTTGCCGACCTTGATCACATCGCCCGCCTTCACCCCCCGGTCCATGCCGGCGATCTTGCCCGCGGCCTTGTGATGGGCGATGACCTTGGCACCCGTGGCCGCCACGACAGCCGCGTTGCCGCCGGTGTGGTCATGGTGCTCATGGGTGTTGAGAATCTGCGTGATCTGCCAGCCCTTCACACGCGCCGTGTTCAGGCACTTCTCGTGGTCCAGCGGATCGATGGCCAGCGCCTCGCCGGTCTCGGGGCAGGCGATCAGGTAGTTGTAGTTGCGGTAGGCATTGCCCGTCCAGATGCGCTCTACGATCATGTCATTCCCCTGGTGTTCAATGAATCAGTAAGGCGCTGCAAAGCCGTTGCGCCCGGCCGTGACGCGCAGCGCCGTCGGCTTGCCGTTGATCTCCTGCGCCGTGAGGGACACATTCGCGCCCACCACCAGCAGGCTGCGGTCGCCAGGCTTGAAGGTCACTACCTGCGTGCCCGGCAACACGAAGACCGTCTTCTCGCCATCCTTGTACTTGAGCTGCAGCTTGCGGCCCTCGGGCACGGCCACCAGGTCCGCCACGGCGCCATTGGTCATGGTGCTTTCGGGGCCCAGGTCATAGGGGCGATGGCCGTCACCCACGCCACGTGCGGATTCGGGAAATACCGTCACGCCCAGCGATCGCAGCGTGCCATCGGCCTGCGGCACTGCGGCCGTGCCGATATAGCTGCCGGGCTGGATGTCGCTCAGCTGGATCGGCATGACTTCAGAGACCACCAGCTTGTCGCTCAGGGCCAGCACCACCACTTCCCCACTGCGCGCCTTGACGGTGATGGCGGCGTCATCGGCAGCCTGGATGGTGCCCCGGATGCGCACCGTGGGCGAAGCCGGCGCCTGGGCGGCGGCAAAGCCGGCAGCAACAAACAGGGCAGTGGCACAGAGCAGGGGTTTGAGCATGACGAAGCACGGCCGGTTGATGGGGAGGCCGCCAGTCTAGTGGGAAACGCCCACCGCCGCTGGTTGCCGGGTGATCAAACGCCGGCCCCTCACCCGGCTGCGACTCGGCCCCGACCGTGCCGCCGTGGCGCGTCACGATGCGCCTGGTTACTGCATCAAGGCCCACATACGCCCGGGTGACAGCGGCATCTGCAGCTGCACCGCGCGATCCTTCATGCCGTTTCTTGCGAGGGCATCGGCCACCGCATTCACCAGCGTTGGTGCCGCACCGATGGTGCCCAGCTCGCCCACGCCCTTGACGCCCAGCGCGTTGTTGAGGCACGGCGTGGAGGTGTCCATTTCAGTCTTGAACATCACCGCCATGATGTCGGCACGCGGCGCGCAATAGTCCATCAGGCTGCCGGTAAGAGGCTGGCCTGTTTCGCTGTCATACACCACACGTTCCTGCAGGGCCTGGCCCAGACCCTGCACCGCGCCGCCGTCCAGCTGGCCGCGCACGATCATGGGGTTGACCACGCGGCCCACGTCGTTCACCGAGGCATAGGCGACCACGTCAATATGACCGGTGGCGCGGTCCACCTCCACCTCGCAGATGTGGCAACCATTGGGCCAGGTCGGCCCGGCCACGGCGCTGGTGGAGTCCACAAAAATGCGCTGGTCTGCCTGCCTGGCGGCCAGGGCAAACAGATCGATGCGCAGGTCGGTGCCCGCCACGGTGAACTGTCCTTTGTCATAGGCCACGTCATCAGCCGCCGCCTCGAATTCCTTGGCGGCCAGCTCCCTGGCTTTCGCAATCGTGCGGTCCGAGCCCACCCGCACGGCGGTGCCGCCGGTGAAGAGCGACCGCGAGCCCGCGCTGCCAAAACCGTCGCCCCGGTCGGTGTCGCCCAGCACGATGCGCACCTTGTCGATCGAGACGCCAAACGCGTCCACCACCAGTTGCGCCAGCGTGGTGGCAATGCCCTGACCCATGGCGTTGACAGCCGAGAACACCTCGATCACGCCATCAGCCATGACGGACACGGTAACGCGTTCTTCCAGCACGTTGCCGCCCGTCCACTCCAGAAAAGTCGCAATGCCCTGGCCGCGCAATTTGCCATTTTTAGCTGACACGGCGGCGCGTGCGTCAAAGTCCGTCC
Source organism: Ramlibacter sp. (assembly GCA_014376765.1). Lineage (GTDB taxonomy): Bacteria > Pseudomonadota > Gammaproteobacteria > Burkholderiales > Burkholderiaceae_C > JACMQX01. The sequence goes on from JACMQX010000289.1 coordinate 3,425, forward strand.
AGTCGGCCAATGCCAGGGTTTGATCCATGACGGATTCAAACTTGCCGGTGTCGTAGGTCTGGCCCATCTGGTTTTTGTAGGGCATCTGTTCGGGCTTGATGAAGTTGCGCCGGCGCAAGGTGACGCGGTCAATACCCGTCTGGCGCGCGGCTTCGTCCATCAGCCGCTCCATCGTGAAAATCGCCTCGGGCCGGCCCGCGCCGCGGTAGGCGCCGGTGGGCGCGGTGTTGGTCAACACGGCGGTGAAGTGGAAGTCGATCAGCGTGATGTCATACACGCTGGTCTGCACCCAGGGGCCGATCAGCAGCTGGATCGCCACGCCGGTGCCCATGGCATAGGCGCCAACGTTGGCCAATGACTTCAAGCGCAGCGCAAGGATTTTGCCGCTTTCGTCCAGCGCCAGTTCGGCGTGGCTGTGCAGGTCACGGCCGTGGGCCGAGGCGACGAAGTCTTCGCTGCGGTCGGCCTGCCATTTCACGGGGCGCTTGAGCTGGTGCGCGCAAAAGGCAATCGCGATGTCTTCAGGGTAAGCGCCGGTCTTCATGCCGAAGCCGCCGCCCACGTCGCCCACCAGAACACGCGCCTGGGATTTTTCAAGGCCCAGCGCGTCAGTGACGGCATTGCGCACACCCGACGGCATTTGCGTGCTCATGCGGATGGTGAGCCGGCCTTCCTCCACATAGGCCAGCACGGCGCGCGCCTCCAGCGTCAGTGCCGCCACGCGCTGGTTGATGATGTCCAGCTTGACGATGTGTTTGGCGCTGCTGAAGGCCGCTGCTGTTTTTTCAGCGCTGCCGTAACGTGACTCGGCGGCGATGTTGTGGGGCGCGTCGTCCAGCACCAGTGGGGCGCCGTCCGCCATTGCGGCCAGGGTGTCGACCACCATGGGCAGTTCTTCATAGTCGATCTGGATGACTTCAGCCGCGTCACGGGCCTGCTGCAGGGTTTCAGCAACCACCACGGCCACCGGCTCGCCGACAAAGCGCACGCGCTGATGGGCAAGCACATGGCGTGCCGGCGTAGCGCCGGGCAGGCCGCCTGCACGCGGAAAGGCGCTGCCGGGCATGGGCTTGACGCCGGCGGCCACGAGGTCAGCCCCGGTGTAGATGGCGACCACGCCGGGCATGGCTTTGGCGGCTGTGGTGTCGGCGCTGTTGATGACTGCGTGGGGGTAGGGGGAGCGCAGGAAACACAGGTACGTCTGGCCCGGCAGCGAGACGTCGCCGGCGAATTTGCCGTGGCCTTTGAGCAGACCGTCGTCCTCAAGTCGTCTGACGGACTGGCCGCTGCCGAAACGGGTGGTGGTGTCGGGGGATGCTGTTGCTGTGGTCACTTGTGCTGCCTCTGGCGGTATGGTTTGACGTAGCTTTGACTATAGGGGTTATCAACAAGTTGAGTGCGGCGG
>JACMQX010000290.1 GCA_014376765.1 Ramlibacter sp.
GGCAGGCATGTTGGCATTTTGTGTGTGCCCGGCAATGTGTCCGGTGGCCAGGTGTTGGGTGACCCAACGCTCAAGATGGACGGGCAGGCCGTGTTCAAGCTTGCAGTCGGCGTGCTTGCCGATGTGGCCCGTTCGGTCCTCGAGAAGGCGGGCAAGACTTCAGCCGATGTCGACTGGCTGATACCGCATCAGGCCAACATCCGCATCATGCAAAGTACGGCCAAAAAGTTGAAGATGGCTGAGGACAAAGTGATCGTCACTGTGGATCATCATGGCAACACTTCAGCTGCCTCCATTCCGCTGGCACTTGATGCAGGGGTGCGTGACGGGAGGATCAAGCCAGGCCAGACCCTGTTGCTGGAAGGCGTGGGCGGCGGCTTCACCTGGGGCGCAGTGCTTCTTGATTTCTAGTATGGGCAACGGTTGCCAGCAGTCCCAGAGCTTACAAAACTCACCCACACCATGAAAACATTTGCATTCGTTTTTCCAGGTCAGGGCTCCCAATCCGTTGGCATGCTGGACGGCTGGGCCAACCATCCAGTCGTTGCCGATACTCTTCGCGAAGCATCTGATGCTTTAAGCGAAGACTTGGGCCAACTGATCAGCAAAGGCCCGAAAGAAGCGCTGGCCCTGACGACCAACACCCAACCTGTCATGCTGGTTGCAGGCGTATCGGCCTACCGCATGTGGCTGGCCGAGGGCGGCCCGGCGCCTGCGCTCCTGGCGGGACATTCGCTCGGCGAATATTCAGCATTGGTTGCCGCTGGCGTGTTGCGCATGAGTGATGCCGCACCGCTGGTGCGATTTCGCGCCGCTGCCATGCAGGAGGCGGTGCCTGTCGGCATGGGCGCCATGGCCGCGATTCTTGGCTTGGACGCAGCGAAGGTCGTGGCAGGCTGCGCCGAAGTCACCGCAAGTTTCGATGCCGATAGCGGGGAGACCGTAGAGGCAGCAAACTTCAACGACCCCACTCAGACTGTGATTGCCGGCAGCAAGGCAGCGGTCGACAAGGCTTGTGAAGTCCTCAAGGCGGCAGGCGCCAAACGCGCGTTACCGCTTGCAGTCTCGGCGCCTTTCCACTCCAGCCTGATGCGGCCCGCTGCAGAGCGACTCCGTGAAAAGCTCGAGTCCGTGGAGTTTTTTGAGCCGCAACTGCCAGTGATCAACAACATCGATGTGGCCATGGAAGTCGACGCTGACAAAATCCGCGACGCCCTGTTCCGCCAGGCGTTCGGCCCCGTCCGCTGGGTTGAATGTGTGCAGGCGATCAAGGCGCGGGGCGTGCAAACGTTAATTGAGTGCGGCCCCGGCAAGGTCCTCGCAGGACTGGCCAAACGGATTGACCCGGACATGAGCGGGGTGGCCATGTTTGATGCCGCCACGCTTGCAGAAGCCAAGGGGATGTTGCAATGAGCGCAGTGAAATTTGAAGGTCAGGTCGCACTGGTCACCGGCGCATCACGTGGATTAGGCGCTGCCATTGCGCTTGAACTGGCCCATCGCGGGCTCAAAGTCATTGGTACCGCGACCACAGACGATGGGGCTGCAAAAATCAGCGAGGCACTGGCTGCCTGGCCCGGCTGCGCAGGACGCACCCTGGATGTGAACGATGTGGCAGCTGCCGAGTTGCTGATCGACGGCATTTTCAAGGAGCACGGCGGCCTGCACGTCCTCGTGAACAACGCCGGCATCACGCGCGACACGCTTGCGATACGCATGAAGGACGACGACTGGGACGCGGTTCTCGACATCAACCTTAAGGCGGTGTTCCGCATGAGCCGGGCCGTGATGCGCACGATGATGAAGCAGCGTTATGGCCGCATCATCAGCGTCACCTCGGTGGTTGGCGCCTCCGGCAATCCGGGGCAGGCCAACTATGCGGCTGCCAAGGCGGGCGTGGCAGGCATGAGCCGCGCGCTCGCGCGCGAACTGGGCAGCCGTAACATCACAGTCAACTGTGTGGCGCCGGGCTTCATTGAGACAGACATGACGGCAGGCCTGCCGGAAGCACAGCAAAAAACGCTTTTGGACCAGATACCGCTGGGCCACCTTGGCAAGCCCCAGGATATTGCCCATGCAGTGGCCTACCTGGCCTCGCCGCAGGCGTCTTACGTGACCGGCCAGGAGCTGCATGTCAACGGCGGCATGTACATGTAGACCGGAACATCACCCATAGAAATACCGCCGATTTTTCCGTTCGGCTGCCGGTTTAGGGGAACGCCTCCATGCCAGCTAAAATCACGGATTAATTTACAACCCTCCGAGGGAACCATGAGCGATATCGAAGCACGCGTCAAAAAAATCATTGCCGAACAACTTGGCGTAGAAGAGTCTCAAGTCACGAGTGAAAAGGCCTTTGTGGCTGACCTCGGCGCCGACTCCCTGGATACCGTGGAGCTCGTGATGGCTCTGGAAGACGAATTCGGGATCGAGATTCCCGACGAGGACGCCGAGAAGATCACGACCGTGCAAAACGCGATCGATTACGCCAATACCCACCAAAAGGCGTGAGGCCGATCCGGCTTTCCGCCTTCCTGCCCTTCAACCGAGGGTGATCTAAAAGGTTTCCAGCGCATATGAGCCGTCGTCGAGTTGTTGTGACAGGCCTGGGGTGCATCAGTCCTGTGGGAAATACAGTAGCTGACTCCTGGTCCAATCTCCTGGCCGGTACACCCGGCATTGACCTGATCACGCAATTTGACGCGAGCTCCTTCGCGTGCAAGTTTGCTGGCGAGGTCAAGGGTTTCAATATCGCGGACTACATTCCCGAAAAAGAAGCCCGGCACATGGACCGATTCATTCATCTGGGTCTGGCTGCGGCCGCACAAGCTGTGGCCGACAGCGGATTGCCCACAGGCGGTGCGCTGGACGATGAACTGGCCACGCGCATTGGCTGCAACATCGGCTCGGGCATTGGCGGCTTGCCCATGATCGAGCTGACCCACGGGGAGCTGGTCAATCGCGGCCCGCGCCGCGTCTCACCATTCTTCGTGCCGGCCTCGATCATCAACATGATCTCCGGCCACGTTTCCATCAAGTTCGGATTCAAGGGCCCCAACATAGCCGTCGTCACCGCTTGCACAACCGGCTTGCATGCGATTGGCCTGTCCGCCCGCATGATCGAGTACGGCGACTGCGATGTGATGGTGGCGGGTGGCGCCGAGTCAACCGTGTCTCCGCTCGGAATAGGTGGCTTTGCAGCAGCCCGTGCACTGTCCACGCGCAACGAGGACCCTAAGACGGCTTCGCGGCCCTGGGACAAGGACCGCGACGGTTTCGTGTTGGGCGAGGGCGGCGGTGTCCTGGTGCTCGAAGAGTACGAGCACGCGAAAGCTCGCGGCGCGAAGATTTATGCAGAAGTCGCAGGGTTTGGCATGAGTGCAGACGCCTATCACATGACTGCGCCCGACGTGGACGGACCGCGCCGCTCCATGGTCATGGCCCTGAAGAACGCCGGCGTAAACGCTGACGAGGTGGGCTACCTCAACGCGCACGGCACATCGACCCCGCTGGGCGATCTCAACGAAACCAATGCCATCAAGCTCGCATTTGGCGACCATGCCAAAAAGCTGGTGATCAACTCCACCAAGTCGATGACCGGTCACCTGCTGGGCGGGGCTGGCGGCATCGAGTCGGTATTTTCGGTGTTGGCGCTGTACCACCAGAAAAGCCCGCCGACGATCAACATCTTCAACCAGGATCCTGAGTGTGACCTGGACTACTGCGCCAACACTGCGCGCGACCTGAAGATCGATGTGGCGGTCAAGAACAACTTCGGCTTTGGCGGAACCAACGGCACGCTCGTATTCAAGCGGCTTGCCTGAGCCACGCGGCCCAGTGCGTTCAAGCCGGCCTGCACCATCCCCGCATGCAGCACGCACCGCCGGTCACCTATCCACTGGGCCGGTCACGCGTCGCGGTTCTTGTAACTGTGTTCATCTGGACCGCAGGCCTGCTCGCCGTAATCATGTGGTCGGCCCAGCCGGGCCTTGCGCCTTGGCGGCAACACCTGTCATTGGGGCTTGTGGCGGTGTGCGGCCTGGCTGCTGCGCGCAGTCTTGCGAACATGGCTGCGGGCCACATCGCCTGGACGGGGCAGCACTGGCTCCACGCTTCAGGCGGCGCCGAACAGGAGGGCGTGCTGCAAGTGTGTCTGGACCTACAAAACCAGCTTCTGGTCAGGTTTTTGCCCGTCCGTGGCCGGGCAGTCTGGATTTGGCTGGAGCGAGCAAGAAGGCCCGAACGATGGGCCGAACTTCGCCGCGCCGTCCATGCGCGTTCCCGGCCAGCAGCGCCTGGCGTCGATGCCGGCGCCGCGCAAACCTTGTAACGTGATGATCCCTGAACCGCCTTCATCCCCGCCAGCGGCTGACAGCGACCTGCTGCTTGTCGAGCGCACAGTCGCGGGGGATCAGCGGGCATTTGAATTGCTGGTCATCAAATACCGCCGGCGCATCGAGCGCCTGATCGGCCGGATGGTGCGGGATGTCGACCTGGTCGAGGACATTGCCCAGGAAACCTTCATCCGCGCCTACCGCGCGCTGGCCCAGTTTCGCGGTGAAGCCCAGTTCTACACCTGGCTATACCGGATCGCGGTCAACACGGCCAAGAAGGCGCTGGTGGACCTCAAGCGCAATCCAGTCATTTCAGACAGTTCGTTGCGTTCCAATGATGACGACGATGAAACTTACCGGCCGGACAATGAACTAAC
>JACMQX010000291.1 GCA_014376765.1 Ramlibacter sp.
AGCCGCTTTGCAACGAACTGCACGCCTGGCTGACGCTGGAGCGCCAACGCGTGCCCGAGGGCAGCGCCACAGCCAAGGCGATTGACTACAGCCTGAACCGCTGGGAAGCGCTGACAACTTTCCTAGCCGACGGCAGCGTCCAGATTGATAACAACCATATCGAGAATTTAGTGAGGCCCTGGGCGATGGGCAGAAAAGCATGGCTCTTCGCGGGCAGCGAGCTTGCCGGTCAGCGAGCCGCCATCATCATGAGTATCTTGCAGTCGGCCAAGTTGCATGGTCATGACCCGTGGGCCTATCTGCGCGACGTGCTGACCAGGCTGCCTGGCCACATGAACCCTCGCATCGACGAACTACTGCCTCACCGCTGGCAACTGCAATCCTGAATCGCCGGCACGGTTAAGGTGCCATGCCTAGCCGCTTACCAGCCAACAGTGCTGGGTGTGAAAAGACCGTCACTTTCGATGCCAATGCATCCAAACACGCAGGAATGGTTTTGATAAGTTGAGAGCAGGACGACTCAACAAGAATTTCTGCGTGACGCGGCGGCTACCGAGAAATGTCCATTGAGTGCCGCCTAGCTGGTTACAGCAGCTCAGGCCGGTTGTAGGGGTGTGTCCAGGCTGAAGTCTTGCGCCGATTTAAACTGCGCTGCACAAAAAGTGGTTGGAGCGCAGGCTTAAAACCCGTGTGCCGCCTTGACCAGCGCCAAAATATCCGACGCGCTGCGCCCAGAGCCGTCCCTGGCCAACGCCATCGCCCGGCAAAACAATTCCAGCACATAGTAGGCTGTGGCGGTGGACACAGGCACCGAGTAGCTGGCGGCCTTGTCGCCGGTGACGATGACCAGGCCCCCTTCTTGCCGGCGCACCTCGATGAATTTGCTTTTGTCGCTGCCATGGTGGCCAAAGCGCGCCGAGGGGGTGATGCCCATGAGCGTTGCCATGATGGCTGGCATTTCCTCGGGCGTGAGCTGCAGCACAAGCTTTCTGTCCCAGCCATAAGCGCCGCCTGTGCTCAGGGCATGCGCCGAGTCAATGCTCACGACATGCGTGCCCATAAAGTCGCCGCCCCGGCGGTGGTCTGTGACTTCAAGCGTGTGCGCGGCTGACTTGCCGAACAGCCGCAAGCGGTGCTGCGGCTGTGGCGCTTCGTCCTTGTCGCTACCTCGCTGGCGAAGCGCCTGGGCTGCAGCCGCGGGGTAAGGGAGTGCTGGCCGCTCCAAGCGGGTCGGCAGCGGGTGCAGGGCGCTTGGGAGACTTGAGACTCTGGATGCAGTCGGTACCGGTCTATCCTCCAAATCTTCCAAACCGTCCCGGGTATCCGGGGCGTTCCGGGCATCCCAGTGGTCGCTGGCATTTTCCATGACCCCGCCGTCCGAAGGCTCGTCCAGCCAGTTTGGGGCGGTGCCATCATCCAGCGGTGCCTCGTCAAACCCCGGCCCCAGCGATGGAGCTGGTTTCCCTGCCGGTGGTTGTGCTGGGTGTTCTGGTGAGTGTTCCGGTGGTTGGGTGGCCGTTCGTGCAGCCGGTCCGTGCAGCATGTCGCGCAGCGTGTCCACATCGGCCGGGTTGCTGGCCAGCTGCGCCAAGCGCGCCTGCATGTCCCAGCCGTCCTGGCGAAGCACTAAGCCGCAGGCAAAGAGCGCCGGACCCGTGAACATTAGCCCTTGGGTGGCCAGTTGGGCCAGCAAAGGAGGGCGCATGCAGCTCGCTGCCCAGCTGATCAAGGCGAGGTCGCCCGGCCCATCCCGGCCCCGGGCGGCCAGCGCAAGGACGCTTTCGAGTTGGTCCCGCTGGGGCGCACCCAGACCGGCCACGAAACTGGCCAGGTGCGCCGCATCAGGGGCGGGCGTGCCGCGCGAGGCGCGCACCTGGCTCCACAGGTGCGCCAAGGCATCGACGTTGACATGGCCTGGGGCAGCGCCTGGCTGAGTAGAAAATCGGTGCATTGAAAATCGTCCTTAGACCGGAAAGGGACTGGCCAGGTGCGCGCCAAGCCGGCTCATCACGCTGGCGTCTTTGAAGCCGCAGCGACGCTGGACTTCTGGCAACGGCACTCCGGCGTTAAGCCACATCGCAATGCAGGTGTTGCGCAGCGTGTTCGGCCCCAGGTGATTGAGGCCTCCCGGGTCGCGCACCACGTGCGGCTCGGGCGCGGCCATAAGGCCGCTTTCGACCAGGCAGCGCGCCACGTGTGCCTGGCAGATGTTGTACAGGCCGTTGGGCGCAATAGCTTTGCCGTTGCGGTCGCCAACAATCAGGCGGCTTTGCGGCCCCGCAAGC
>JACMQX010000292.1 GCA_014376765.1 Ramlibacter sp.
CGTTGTGCTGCCCATGACCTGCCAGCGGTGCCTGTTGCCTGTGGACATTCCGGTTTCGGTGGATCGCCCCTTCCGTTTTGTGCCGGATGAGGAGGTAGCCGCCGCGCAGGACGAAGAGTCAGAGGAAGATGTTCTTGCCCTAAGCGAGGCCTTCGATCTGGCCGGGTTGATTGAAGATGAACTGCTTATGGCGTTGCCCGTCGTGCCCCGCCATGAAACCTGCCCGGTGGAGGTGAACCTGGCGGTGGCTGACAAGAAATTCGATGCGGAGATGGCGGCCAAGCCCAATCCCTTTGCCGCATTGGCGAAGTTGAAGGGGTCTAGCTGAAGGTGGAAACCCAGTCAAATCAACGAGTTAAGCTATAATTGGGAGCTTCGCGCACTACAGGCTCACAGCTTTTTGGGGCGCGCTTTACACCCATTGCCTTCAACCTCTAAGTCCAGGAGCCGATCATGGCCGTCCAGCAGAACAAAAAGTCCCCCTCCAAGCGCGGCATGCACCGCTCGCACAACGCCCTCGTGGTGCCGGGTATCGCGGTCGAGCCCACCACGGGTGAGACGCATCTTCGCCACCACATCAGCCCCACCGGTTTCTACCGTGGCCGCAAGGTGCTGAAAACCAAATCTGAAGCCTGATCAAGCTTCAAGCTTTCAAGGCCCGGCGCTACATTCTGGTAGCAACGGGCCTTTGCTTTGATCACCGTCCAAATTCCCGATTGCCCACGTCTTGAGTGAGCCCGCCGTGATCACCATTGCTGTCGATTGCATGGGCGGAGACCATGGCCCCAGCGTCACGCTGGTGGCTTGCAGGCAGTTCCTTCAAGCTCACGCTGAAGCGCGCCTCCTGTTGGTTGGGTTGCCGGCAAGCCTCGCATCGTTTTCCCACCCAAGGGGAGCACTCGTCCCCGCGACTGAAGTGGTCAGCATGGATGACTCCGTTGAAGTCGCCTTGCGCAAGAAAAAAGACTCTTCGATGCGCGTGGCGATCCAGCAGGTCAAGGACGGCGCGGCGCAGGCTGCGGTGTCAGCCGGTAATACCGGCGCCCTCATGGCCATAGCCCGCTATCTGCTCAAGACCCTGGACGGCATTGACCGCCCCGCTATCGCAACGCAGATGCCCAATGCCCGCGGTGGGGCCACGACGGTTCTGGATCTCGGCGCCAATGTCGATTGCACGGCTGAACACCTGCTCCAGTTTGCGGTCATGGGTTCTGCCTTGGTATCAGTCATCAAAAATGACAAAAATCCGTCCGTTGGATTGCTGAACATTGGTGAAGAGGCAATCAAAGGAAGCGAAACTATCAAAAAAGCGGGCGAATTGTTGCGATCTGCGGCTAACTCCGGTGATTTAAATTTTTACGGAAATGTCGAAGGCAACGATATCTTCAAGGGCACAACAGACATCGTCGTCTGCGATGGCTTCGTCGGAAATGTCGCCCTCAAGGCCAGCGAAGGCCTCGCTTCAATGATCGGTGACTTCCTCAGGGCCGAGTTTTCGCGCAACATTGCAACCAAACTTGCAGCCATCGTTGCGTATCCAGTCCTAACAGCCTTTAAAAACAGGCTTGACCATCGCCGGTATAACGGCGCTGCGCTTTTGGGTCTGCGTGGCCTGGTGTTCAAGAGCCACGGTTCTGCGGATGCATTCGCGTTCGAGCAAGCGCTTAATCGCGCTTATGATGCAGCGCGTAACCACTTGCTGGATCAGGTCCAGTCCCGGATTGCCCATGCTGCGCCACTGTTGGCCAAGCCCGAGCAGCCGGCGGCTTTGGACCCGGTCACCACCTAATTGATGAGACGCTATTCACGGATAACAGGCACGGGCAGCTACTTGCCTCCGCGCCGGATGACAAATGCAGCGCTTGCCGCGCAATTGGCCGAGGACGGCGTCGAGACGTCCGATGAGTGGATCGTTGAGCGCACCGGCATCCGCGCCCGCCATTTTGCTGAGCCCGACGTGACCGCCAGCGATCTGGCACTGGTTGCCGCGACCCACGCGCTGGAAGCGGCCGGGATAGCGGCTGGCGACATCGACCTCATCATCGTCGCCACATCCACGCCGGACATGGTCTTTCCGTCAACTGCAGCGATCCTGCAGCACAAGCTGGGGATTGCCGGCTGCCCTGCATTCGATGTCCAGGCGGTGTGCAGCGGCTTCGTTTATGCCCTGGCTGTTGCCGATTCGATGATCCAGACGGGTGCTGCGAGCAAGGCGCTGGTCATTGGCTCTGAAGTTTTTTCCCGGATTCTCGATTTCAAGGATCGCACCACATGCGTCCTTTTCGGCGACGGCGCGGGTGCCGTCGTTCTTGAGGCATCTGACAAACCGGGCATTCTGGTCAGTGAACTGCATGCCGATGGCAGGCATGTTGGCATTTTGTGTGTGCCCGGCAATGTGTCCGGTGGCCAGGTGTTGGGTGACCCAACGCTCAAGATGGACGGGCAGGCCGTGTTCAAGCTTGCAGTCGGCGTGCTTGCCGATGTGGCCCGTTCGGTCCTC
>JACMQX010000293.1 GCA_014376765.1 Ramlibacter sp.
AATCAACGCCCCTGCGCAGCCCGCAGCTTGTCTTTCTTGCTAGGCCGCTTGCCTTTAACTCCGCCATTGCCTTGCACAACAGCGTTCACCGGCGGCGTTGCGGATGCATCGTCCACCACCTCCACCGGCTCAAACCCCACCACCCGCTCCCGCGGAATACTCAAGCCCTGCCGCTTTTCAATCAACCTGAAATGCGCTTCAGTCTCCGGGCTCACAAAGCTGATCGCGAGGCCACTCTCCCCCGCGCGGCCCGTGCGACCGATGCGGTGCACGTAGTCATCAGCCGATCGCGGCAGGTCGTAGTTGATCACGACGGGCAAGTTGGCAATGTCGATGCCACGCGCTGCAAGATCAGTCGTGATGACAGCTTCCCACCGGCTCGCCTTGAATTCATCCAGCACCTGCGTGCGCGCACCCTGGCTGAGCTCACCATGAAACGAGGTGACGAACAGTTTGCTCCGGTAGAGCTTTTCCGCCACCAGCTCGGCCGCATATTTGGTGGCCACAAACACAAGCGCCCGATCCCACTTGTTCTCTTTCATCAAATGCCTGAGCAACTGGGTGCGGCGGTTGGCATCCACCTCGATCACGCGTTGCGCGATGGAAGGCTCTGTCGCCGGGGTGGATTCCACTTCAATGCGCACAGGCTCGTGCAGCATCGTTTCTGCGAGTGCCTGCACTGCCGGCGGCAAGGTGGCAGAGAAGAACAGGTTTTGCCGCTGCCGTGGCAACAGCGCAAGGATTCGCGTGAGCTCGTCGTTGAATCCCAAGTCCAGCATGCGGTCCGCTTCGTCCAGCACCAGCGTATTGACGGCCGAGAGGCGCAACGCGTTGTGGTCCACCAGGTCAAGCAGGCGCCCCGGCGTGGCCACCACCACGTCGGCACCGCCGCGCAGCGCCATCATTTGCGGGTTGATCGAGACGCCGCCAAACACCACGGAAGTTTTCACTGCTTCTGGCAGGTGCTGTGCCAGGCTGCGCACCGCCTCGCCAATTTGCGCGGCCAGTTCACGTGTGGGCACAAGGATAAGCACGCGTACACGGCGGGGCTTTTCTCGCTGGGTGTCGCTTAGGCGTTGCAGCAACGGCAACACAAACGCAGCGGTTTTGCCCGAGCCGGTCTGCGCCAGGCCCATGACATCCTGCCCGCGCAGCACGGGTGGAATCGCTTGAAGCTGGATAGGCGTGGGTTCGGTGTAGCCGGCTTCGGCCACGGCGCGCGTGAGGGGAGCGCTAAGGCCCAGGGAGGTAAAAGGCATAGGGCAGTTTACGCTGCCCGCAACGCTGTCTTTGCGCAAAGACAGCGTCCTCAGGCAGTGCTTTAGCGGACCGGGTTCTCCAGCGATCCGATCCCGTCAATCTCCACCCGCACGACATCCCCCGCCTGCAAATACCTGGGCGGCTTGAAGCCGATGCCCACACCAACCGGCGTGCCCGTGGCGATGATGTCGCCGGGGTACAGCGTGATGCCGGCCGACAGTGTTTCGATCAGGGTCGGGATGTCAAAAATCAGATCCGTCGTCGAGGCGTTCTGGCGCTCTTCACCGTTCACAAAGCAGCGCACACGGGTGTTGGTGCCGTCCAGCTCGTCGGCGCTGACCAGATACGGGCCCATTGGGCAGAAGGTGTCGAAGCTCTTGCCCATCAGCCACTGCTGGTGGCGGCTTTGCCAGTCGCGCGAGGTCACGTCGTTGACGATGGTGTAGCCCCACACGTGCTTCATTGCATCTGCCTTCTTGATGCCCTTGCCGCCGTGGCCAATGATCACCGCGAGTTCGGCCTCGTAGTCGATCGCGGTGGACACTTCCGCCGGGATGACGATCGCCTCACCGGGCGCGATCACGCACTCGGGCACCTTGCTGAAGATGATCGGCGTGGTGGGCACATCGCCGCCGGACTTGGCGCTGCTGTCAAAGCCGCTGCCGGCAAATTCCTTGGCATGTGCGTGGTAGTTTTTGCCAACGCAGAAAATATTGCGACGCGGCTTGGGCAGCGGCGCGGTGACCTTCACTTCGCTCAATGCCAGCGGCGCGAGCAAGGTGGGCAGCTTGTCGCCTTCGGCCAGGGACTCAATGATGCTGAGCGCGCCGTAGGCGCGTTGCGCCACTGGAATGTCAAACGGCTCGATCTGCAGGCCGTCGTTGCTGAGCAGGCCCACGCCCGGTTGACCGTGGTGGTGGTAGGCGACGAATTTCATGGTGTTTGTCTCTGTAGGCGGCACTGGCCGCAGGGCCGCGCAGGGTTTTACCGGGGTACTTGGAAACGTCAAGAGGTTAGCATGCAAACATAGTTTGCTCTCTGTTTTGAGGGCATCAAGGAGACATTTTGATCAAACGCCGTTCCGCCCTTGTGGCCACTCTTGCATTGACTGCCGCCGGCCTGTGCGCCGCGCAGGGCGCCTTCCCTACCAAGGCCATCACCATGGTCGTGCCCTTCCCGCCCGGCGGCCTGGCTGATCTGGTGGCGCGGCCTGTGGCTGAAGCCATGACGCGCGAACTCGGCCAGCCCGTGGTCATCGAAAACAAGCCGGGTGCCGGCGGCGGCATCGGCATGGGCCAGGTCGCCAAGGCGAAGGCCGATGGCTACACCATTCTCATGGCGCTGTCGTCACTGACGGTGATCCCCGAGGCTGACACCGTGATCGGCCGTGCGCCCATGTTTGCGCTGGCCGACCTGCGCCCCATCGTGCGCTACACCGCCGACCCGACCGTGCTGGCCGTGCGCGCCGACTCGCCCTGGAAAACGGTGAAGGACTTTGTGGAAGACGCCAGGAAGCGCCCCGGCGCGATCAACTACGGCTCGTCGGGCAACTACGGCACCATGCATGTGCCAATGGAGATCCTGGGGCAAAACGCCGGCATCAAGATGACGCATGTGCCCTTCACCGGCGCGGGCCCTGCTGTGGTGGCCTTGCTGGGCGGCCAGATTGACGCCGTGTCGTCCGGGCCTGCCACGGTGCTGCAGCATGTGAAGGCGGGCAAGCTGCGCGTATTGGCGCAGTGGGGCACGGGCAAGCTGGCGTCCATGCCCGATGTCCCCACGCTCAAGGAGTCGGGCTACAACGCCGAGTATGCGCAGTGGTCTGGCCTGTTCATTCCGGCTGGAACGCCTGAGCCCGTGGCGCAGCGTTTGCGCGCGGCTGCCGTGGCTGCGGCGCAAGACCCGAAGGTGCGCGACGTGATCAACAACGCCGGCAGCCCGATCCTGTTCCTGGACTCGGCAGATTTTGAAAAGTATGTAGCGGCTGATGCAAAACGCATGGCTGAAGTGGTCAAGAAAATCGGCAAAGTGGAATGAACATGAAACATATGGTCCGCACCCTCATCGCCGCGCTGGCGCTGTCAGCCGCTGGCGCCGCACTGGCCCAGGCCTACCCCACGCGCCCCGTCAAAATCATCGTCCCCTTCGCCGCAGGTGGCCCGGCGGACGTGTATGCACGCTTCATTGCGCAGCGTTTGCAAGAGGCACTGGGCCAGAATTTTGTGGTGGACGACAGGCCGGGCGCAGGCTCGGTCATTGGCACTGATGCTGCGGCCAAGTCGGCGCCCGATGGCTACACGCTGCTGCTGATGTCCAACGCGCACACCGTCAATGAGACACTGATCGCCAACAAGCCCTTCAACCTGATGCGCGATTTTGTTGCCATCGCGCCCATCAACTACTCTGACCTCGTGCTGGTGGCTAACCCGGCCGTGCCGGCAACCAGCCTGAAGGATCTGATCGCGCGCGCAAAGGCGCAGCCGGGCAAGCTGAACTATGCGTCGTCCGGCCCCGGAACGCCGTATCACATGGCTGGCGAGCTGTTCAAGAGCATGGCCGGCGTGTACCTGGTGCACATCCCCTACCGCGGCAGCAGCGGCGCGCGCACAGACGTGATCGGCGGCCAGGTGGACTTGATGTTCGACGCGGTCACAACCATGTCCGAGCAGGTGAAGGCAGGCAAGGTCAAGGCGATTGCCACAACCGGCCGCCAGCGGTCTGACGTGCTGCCCAATGTGCCCACCCTGAGCGAAGCCGGCGTGCCGGGTTATGAAGCCACCATCTGGCTCGGCCTGATGGCGCCCACGGGCACGCCCAAGGCTATCGTCGACAAGCTCAACGAAGCGGTGTCCAAAATTGCCAGCCAGGCCGATGTGAAGGCCGCGTGGGCCAAGCAAGGCGCAGTGCCCATGGTGATGACGCCTGAAGCCTTTGACAAATACGCGCGCGGCGACATTGCCAAGTGGGCCAAAGTCATCCAGACGGCCAACATCAAAGTCGATTGAGCAAAACAAACATGAAGACATTGAATCTTTTGAGCGGCGGCGCGGCGCAGGGCCTGGTGGGCCAGTTGCAAGCGCGCTTCCAGGCACAAAGCGGCTGCGCCGTTAACGGCACCTTCGGAGCCGTAGGCATGATGAAAGACAAGCTGCTGGGCGGTGCTCCATGCGATGTGCTGATCCTCACACAGGCGCTGATCACGCAATTGACGGCAAGCGGCGAAGTGCTGGCAGGCAGCGCGCGGCCGCTCGGCACGGTGAAGACCGGCGTGGCCGTGAAGTCGGGTGAAGCCATTCCACAGGTAGACACGCCTGAGGCGCTGAAGGCCGCGTTGCTGGCTGCCACGGGCATCTACTTTCCGGACCCGGTCAAGGCTACGGCTGGCATTCACTTCATGAAGGTGATGCAGACCTTGGGCATCGACAAAAGTGTGGCGAGCCGCCTGCGGCCGTTCCCCAATGGCGCAACCGCCATGCACGAGATGTCTCAGGCCAGCGAAAAGGGCCTGATTGGCTGCACGCAGGTGACTGAAATTTTGTACACGCCGGGCGTGAATCTGGTGGCGGATTTGCCCAAGGTGTTCGAGCTGGCGACGGTGTACACGGCTGCGGTTTGCATGAAGTCAGCAGAGCCTGAGCTGGCGGCTGACTTGATCAATCTGTTGATCAGCGACGAAGCTGCTGAACTGCGGCGCTCGGGCGGCTTCGAGTAAACCGCTGTCCTGTCATCCCGGACCTGATCCGGGAACCGGGACAGCGCGGCGCAATGCCGCGCGCGCCAGCAGCCGCGTTGAATCCAGCGTGGGCAGTGGCGAGTTCGCATCGCTCAAGATGAGTGGTATTTCTGTGCAGCCCAGGATTACAGCGTCACAGCCTGCGGCTTTCATGCGCGCGATGACTTGCTGAAAGTAACTCACCGCCTCGGGCTTCAAGACGCCTCCAACCAGCTCGTCCATGATGATGCGGTTGATCTCATCACGCTCATCTGCGTTGGGCCGCAGATACCCCATACCGCGAGCAGCAAGCTTGGCGGGGTAGACCTCGCTGTCCACCAGCCAGCGGGTGCCTGTCAGACCCAGTGTGTGAAAGCCGCGCGAGGCGGCTTCAGCAGCAACCACTTCTGCAATATGCAGCCACGGCAGAGGCGTGTTGGGCAGCACCAGATCCATCGCCTGATGAATGGTGTTGTCCGGGCAGATGAGCAATTGGGCGCCTGCGCTGCCGAGCTTGTGCGCTGAGGAGATCATCAAGTCGGCCACGCCCTGCATGTCGCCCCGGTTCAGGCAATCCACATAGTCAGCCAGCGAATGGGTGTGCAGTGACACCTCGGGGTGCGCATGCGGCCCGAGAAGCGCAGCGCCTTCCGCGCAGATGGTGCGGTAGCACAGCGCAGCCCCCTCGGCCGAGCAGCCGACTATGCCGATGTGCTGCGCATTGCCACCTGTCATAGCCACAACCGCTTCAAGCCTGCACCGGGGTCAGGCCAGCAGCGCGTTGACCCGCTTCACATACGCAGCCGGGTCTTCCGGCAAACCGCCTTCGGCCAGCAGCGCCTGGTCAAACAGGATGTGCGCCAAGTCGTGGAAGTTGACCGAGCCTTCCAGCTTCTTGACCAGTGCATGCTCCACATTCACTTCCAGCACAGGCTTGGAATCAGGTGCCTTCTGGCCGGCCTGCTTCAACATGCGCGCCAGCTGGTTGCTCATGCCACCGTCCTCGGCCACCAGGCAGGCAGGCGAGTCGACGAGGCGGGTGGTCACGCGCACATCCGAGGCCTTGTCCTTCAGCGCTTCCTTGAGCTTGGCCAACAGGGGCTTGGCAGTTTCAGCTGCGTCCTCGGCGGCCTTTTTCTCAGCCTCGTCCTGCAGCTTGCCCAGGTCGAACGCGCCCTTGGCCACGCTCTGCATCGGCGTGCCGTCAAACTCGCTCAGGAAGGTGAGCGCCCATTCGTCCACGCGGTCCGTCATCAGCAGGACTTCAATGCCCTTCTTGCGGAACACTTCCAGCTGCGGGCTGTTCTTGGCGGCAGACAGCGTGTCGGCGGTGATGTAGTA
>JACMQX010000294.1 GCA_014376765.1 Ramlibacter sp.
GCCCACTTGCCGTCCAGCGCGTCACGCACGGCCTTGACGTAGTACGGCGCCCAGTTGATAACGGCCGAGCCGATGTGCGCCTTGGGGCCGTAAGACGACATGTCGGAGTCCCAGCCGAAGGCACGCTTGCCCATCTTTTCGGCCGTCTGCAACACGGCGGACGAATCGGTGTTCTGCATCAGCACATCGGCGCCGCCGTTGATGAGCGAAGTCGCCGCTTCAGTTTCCTTGGGCGGGTTGAACCACTCATTCACCCACACCACCTTGGTCTTGACCTTGGGGTTCACGCTCTGCGCGCCCAGGGTGAAACTGTTGATGTTGCGGATCACTTCAGGGATCGGTATGGAGGCAACCACGCCCAGCGTATTGGTCTTGGTCATCTTGCCGGCCAGCACGCCGGCCATGTAGGCGCCTTCGTAAGTGCGGCTGTCGTAAGTGCGCAGGTTCTCGGCCGTCTTGTAGCCGGTGGCATGTTCAAACTTCACGTCCTTGGTGTCGGCCGCAATCTTGAGCATTGGCTCCATGTAGCCAAAGGTCGTGCCGAAGATCAGCTTGTTGCCTTGAGCGGCCATGTCGCGGATCACCCGCTCGGCATCGGCCGACTCAGGCACCTTCTCGACAAAACTGGTGACGACCTTGTCGCCAAATTCCTTTTCAATCGCCTTGCGGCCGTTGTCATGTGCAAAGGTCCAGCCGCCGTCGCCCACCGGGCCTACGTAGGCAAAGGCGATTCGGAGCGGTGCGGGCTTGGGGGCGGGGGCTGGTGCGGCGGCGACGGGCGCGGGGGCCGGTGCGGGCACTTCCTTCTTGCCGCAACCCACCAGGGCTGCTGCTGCCACGGCGGATAGGGCCGCGAACTTGAGCATGGAACGCTTCTTCAGATCAGTCATCTTGTTTTCCTTTTTGGGAGGGACTCGGGGGACAGGGGCTAACGCGAAA
Organism: Ramlibacter sp.; assembly: GCA_014376765.1. Classification (GTDB taxonomy): domain Bacteria; phylum Pseudomonadota; class Gammaproteobacteria; order Burkholderiales; family Burkholderiaceae_C; genus JACMQX01. The sequence goes on from JACMQX010000294.1 coordinate 940, forward strand.
AAAATGATTATGAACCGGGGTAGAACGGTTTTCCAAGAGAGGCGGGCATGTTGATGCGAATCCACGCCGGGTTGCGCGAGATCAGCGCCAGCACCACGATGGTCGCCACATAGGGCAGCATGGTGAGGTACTGGCTGGGGATATCCACCCCCGCACCCTGCAAGTGAAACTGCAACATCGTCACGCCGCCAAACAGGTAAGCACCCAGCAACACCCGTGCCGGGCGCCAGGTGGCAAAGGTAGTAAGCGCCAGCGCGATCCAGCCCTTGCCGGCCACCATGCCCTCCACCCACAGCGGCGTGTAGACGATGGAGATGTAAGCCCCGGCCAGCCCGCACAGCGCACCGCCAGCCATCACCGCTGCCAGGCGTATGCGCCGCACCGGGTAGCCCAGCGCATGCGCCGACTCGGGCGACTCACCCACCGAGCGCAGCACCAGGCCGGCGCGCGAGCGGTACAGAAACCAGATCAGCCCAGCCACGAGCGCGATAGTCACATACACCAGCGGATGCTGGCGGAACAGCGCCGGCCCGATGAGCGGAATATCGCCCAGCAGCGGGATGGAAAAGTGCGGCCGCTCGGGCAGCTTCTCTTGCACGTACCTGATGCCGGCAAAGGCCGAGAAACCGGTGCCAAACAGGCTCAGGGCCAACCCGGTCGCCATCTGGTTGGTGTTGAGCCAGATGACCAGCAGGCCGAAGACAGCCGCCAGCAGCGCGCCGGCGCCCATGCCAGCCACAAAGCCCAGCCAGTCGCTGCCGGTGTGCACCACGGTGGCAAAGCCGGCAATCGCCGCACACAACAGCATGCCCTCGGCACCCAGGTTCACGACGCCGGCTTTCTCGTTGATCAACAGGCCGAGCGCAGCCAGCGCAAGGACGGTGCCCGCATTGAGCGTGGCGGCCAGCAGGAGTGCGTAGGATTCCATTACTGCAGCCCCCCTGCGAGCTTGCGCCCCACCCACCGGACGCGATACAGAATCAGCGTGTCGCAAGCTAAAAGCGTGAACAGCAGCAGCCCCTGGAACACGCCCGTCAAGGACTTGGGCAGGCCCAGGCGCGACTGCGCCAGTTCCCCGCCTATATAGAACATGCTCATCAAGATCGCCGAGAACACCATGCCTACCGGATGCAGGCGCCCGACAAAGGCCACGATGATGGCCGCAAAGCCGTAGCCTGCCGGCACATACGGCGTGAGCTGGCCGATGGGGCCAGCCACTTCCAGCGCGCCTGCCAGCCCGGCTGCGCCGCCGGAGGCGAGCAGCGCAATCCACAAGGCCTTGCGGGAAGAGAAGCCTGCGTATCGCGCTGCAGCCGGCGCAAGCCCGCCCACCTGCTGCGCAAAACCGGCCCGGGTGCGGAACAGGAATACCCACAGCGCGGCCGCCCCCAGCAACGCCAGTACCAAGCCGATGGTCACTCGCGAGCCGGTCATCAAACGCGGGATCTGCGTGACCGCCTCAAAGGTCTTGCTCTGCGGGAAGTTGTAGCCGGCCGGGTCCTTCCACGGGCCGTAGACCAGCAGGTTGAGCACCATGTCGGCCACGTAGACCAGCATCAGGCTGACCAGGATTTCATTGGCGTTGAAGCGGTCCCGCAGCAGCGCTACAAGGGCTGCCCAGGCCATGCCGCCCAGAATGCCCGCCAGCACGATGGCCGCCACAATCCAGCGGCCCGTGTCCTTTTCCGCCAGCAGTGCCACGCCGCCGGCGCACACCGCGCCAATGATGAACTGGCCTTCAGCGCCGATGTTCCACACGTTGGAGCGAAAGCACACGGCCAGGCCCAGCGCGATCACCAGGAGCGGGGTGGCCTTGACCATCAACTCGCCGATGGCATAGGGCGACTTGATGGGCTCCCAGAAGAAGACCTGCAGGCCGCGCACCGGGTCTTTGCCCAGTGCCGCGAAGAGCAGGACGCCGATGATGACGGTAATGGCGAGTGCGAGGAGGGGGGAGCCCAGGCCCCAGGACTTTGAAGGTTCGGGGCGGGGTTCCAGCTTAAGCATGAAGCGTTCCTTCACTCGTACCCCACAAACCACTCATCCACTCCCCAATCTGCGGCACCGTCGCATCAGCACGCGCAATGGAAGGCGAGAGCCGCCCCTTCGCAATCACATGCAGCCGGTCGCAAATCTCGAACAGCTCGTCCAGCTCTTCACTCACTACCAGCACCGCACAACCTGCATCACGCAGCGCCAGGATCTCGCCGCGAATCTGCGCCGAGGCGCCCACGTCCACCCCCCAGGTCGGCTGAGAGACGATCAGCAGTTTCGGCTTCGCATCAATCTCGCGCCCGACGATGAACTTCTGCAAATTACCACCCGACAGCGATTTGGCCGCCGCATTCGGCCCGCCCGCCTTCACGTTGAAGCGGCCGATGATGCCGGCCGCCTGCGCCTGCAGCGCCTTCAGGTTGATCCAGCCGCCCTGGCCCAGCGCATCATCCCGTGTGAGCAGCAGGTTGTGCGCCAGCCCCAGCGTCGGTACGGCGCCGCGGCCCAGCCGCTCCTCGGGCACAAAGTGCAGGCCCAACTCCCGCCGCTGCTGCGGGCCCAGGCGCGCTACGTCCTTGCCGGAAACCTGGATCATTTGCGGCCCGGCCCGGGTGTCTTCCCCCGACAGCGCATACAGCAACTCCTTTTGCCCGTTGCCCGACACGCCGGCAATGCCGACCACTTCTCCGGCCTTCACATCCATCGCAATGGCTTGAAGGTCCACGCCAAACTGATCCTCGCGCGCCAGCGTGAGCGCCTGCACGCGCAGCACCGTCCCGCCGGTCTTGACCTCGCGGTGTTCCAGGGCGGGCGGCTCCGCGCCGATCATCAAGCGGCTGAGCGAGGCGTTGCTTTCTTCCTGCGGATTGCACACCCCCGTGACCTTGCCGCCCCGCAACACCGTGCAGGCGGTGCACAACTCGCGAATTTCATGCAGCTTGTGCGAGATGTAGAGGATGCTGCAACCCTCGGACGACAGCTTCTTGAGCACCACAAACAGCTTTTCGACCGCCTGCGGCGTGAGCACCGAAGTCGGCTCGTCCAGGATCAGCAGTTGCGGGTTGGTGAGCAGCGCGCGGATGATCTCCACCCTCTGCATCTCCCCCACGCTCAGGGTGTGCACCGGCCGGGACGGGTCGATGTCCAGGCCATATTCACCGGCCTTGGCTGTTATGCGCTGCGTCACCTCCGAAAGCAGCAGACGCTTGTCCAGACCGAGCCAGACGTTCTCGGCCACGGTCAGCGTGTCAAACAGGCTGAAATGCTGGAACACCATGCTGATGCCCAGGGCCCGCGCCTCCTGCGGGTTGCGCACCTGCACCGGCTGGCCATTGAAGCGCACGCTGCCAGCGTCGGGCTTGACCGAGCCGTAAATGATTTTCATCAGCGTGGATTTGCCGGCGCCGTTCTCGCCCAGCACTGCATGGGTCTGGCCGGGTTGGACGGTCAAAGAGACGCCGCTGTTGGCCACCACGGCCGGGTAGCGTTTGGTGATGTTCACTAACTCGAGCCGGGCAGCGGTCACTGAAGCGTCCTCGTTTTATTTTTTTCAGGGCCGCAAGGCCGTGGCGCGAATAATTTTGAAATAAATCATACTTGGATCGATGGACACCAAAACCATTCAATTCATCCGGCGCGGCGAGGCCGTGTTGCTGGTCAATGTACCACCCGAACGCACGCTGCTTGAAGTGCTGCGGGAGGACCTGCGCTGCACCGGCACCAAGGAGGGCTGCGGCGAGGGGGACTGCGGCGCCTGCACCGTGGTGCTGGGCGAAGCGGATGGCAACACCATCAGATACCGCGCCATCAACAGCTGCATCCGCCTGGCCCATTCGGTTGACGGCCTGGCCTTGTGGACGGTGGAAGACCTTGCCGGCGCAGGCGGCGCGCTGCACCCGGCGCAAGAGGCCATGGTGCAGTGCCACGGCAGCCAGTGCGGCTTTTGCACGCCGGGCTTTGTGATGAGCCTGTTCGGCATGTACCAGAACCATGTGGTGCGGGGCCACACCATCACCCGGCAGCTGGCGGTGGAAGAACTCTCGGGCAACCTGTGCCGCTGCACCGGCTACCGGCCGATCCTGGATGCGGCGCAGGCCATGGCGCCCCTGCCGGCGGTGCAGGTGGATGAAAAGAAGCTGCTGGCCCAGTTGAAGGCGCTGGGGGAACGGCCCGACATTTCCCCTTCCTCGCCGCCTGCGGGTGCCCAGGGCCTGCCAGCAACGCCCGCCTACCTTGCGCCGCGCACTCTCGCCGCCCTGCTCCAGGCCCGCGCTGCCAACCCGCAAGCCCAGATCGTCGCCGGCTGCACCGACGTGGGCCTGTGGGTCACCAAAATGCACAGGCAGTTTGCGCAGGTGCTGGACGTCACGCGGGTCAGGGAGCTGCGCCGCGTTGAGCGCTACCCTCACCACATCGCCATTGGCGCAGCCGTGACGCTCACCGACGCCTGTGCCGCGCTGGTGCAAGACCGGCCGCAGCTCAGGACATTTGCCAACCGCTTTGCCGGCCTGACCGTACGCAACTCCGGCACGCTGGGCGGCAACGTGGCCAATGGCTCGCCGATTGGCGACTCAATGCCGCTGTTGATCGCCCTGGGCGCGAATGTGGTGTTGATGAGCACCCGTGGCCACCGCGAAATGCCGCTGGAAAAGCTCTACACCGGCTACCGCAAAAGCGTCATGGCGGCAGACGAAGTGCTGGCCTGGATCAAGGTGCCGCTCCCGCTGGCGGCCCAGCAATTGCGCGCCTACAAAATCTCCAAGCGCTATGACGACGACATCTCTGCCGTGTGCCTGGTGATCCAGATGACGGTGAAAGCAGGCAAGGTCAGCGAGATTTCCATAGGCGCAGGCGGCGTGGCCGCTACGCCGGTGCGCGCGATGCAGACCGAAGCAGCGCTGCGGGGCCAGCCCTGGACCGCGGACGCTGCCATGGCCGCCACCGCCGCATTGCGAGCGGAATTTCAGCCGATCTCTGACATGCGGGCCTCAGCCGCGTACCGCAGCGAGGTGCTGGGCAACCTGATGCAGCGCTTCTGGCTGGAGAGCCAAGGGATCAGGCAGATCAACCTCGAGTCATTCCAGCTGGAAGGGGAAGACGCATGAACGCGCCTGACAGCTTTTTGGGCCAGACCCGGCCACAGATTGCGCCCCCGGGCGCTTCAGGCCACTCCCATCCGCACGAAAGCGCCCACGCCCAGGTGGCAGGCGCGGCGCATTACATCGACGACATCCCCGAGATCACCGGCACGCTGCATGCGGCGCCGGTGCTGTCGCCCGTGGCGCACGGCAAGCTGAAGGCGGTGGACGCCAGCGCTGCGCTGGCCATGCCCGGTGTGCGCGGCGTGGTGGTGCATACCGACATTCCGGGCGAGCCGGTGTTTGCCACCTTCATGCATGACGAAAAAATTCTGGCCGACACGCTGGTCGAGCACGTCGGTCAGGTGGTGGCGATCGTGGTGGCCGACACGGTGATGCAGGCGCGACGCGCGGCGCGCCGGGTCAGGCTGGACATTGAAGAGCTGCCCGCCACCCTCACCGTCAAGGCGGCGCTGGAGGCGAAGAACTTCGTGCTGCCGCCCGTGCGGGTGCAGCGAGGCGATGCCGCCGGCGCCATTGGCCGCGCGCCCCACAGCTTGCATGGCGCGTTTGAAGTGGGCGGCCAAGAGCACTTTTATCTGGAGGGCCAGGTGGCGTACGCGGTGCCCAAAGAGCAGGGCCAGTGGCTGGTCCATTCCAGCACGCAGCACCCGGGCGAAGTGCAGCACTGGGTGTCGCACGCGCTGGGCATTGCCAACCATGCAGTGACGGTGGAGTGCCGGCGCATGGGCGGCGGTTTTGGCGGCAAGGAAACGCAGGCCGGCCACCTGGCAGTATGGGCAACGCTGGCTGCGCACAAGCTGGGCTGCCCGGTGAAGATGCGCCTGGACCGGGACGACGACTTCATGGTCACCGGCAAGCGCCACCCCTTTGAATACGAATACACGGCGGGCTTTGACGACACCGGCCGTCTCTGCGGCCTGGAGCTGATGCTGGCTGTGAACTGTGGCTTCAGCGCCGACCTGAGCGGCCCGGTGGCTGACCGCGCCGTCTTTCATTGCGACAACGCGTATTTTCTGGAAGACGTGGACATCGTCTCGTACCGCTGCAAGCTCAACACCCAGAGCCACACGGCCTTTCGCGGTTTTGGCGGGCCGCAGGGGGTGATTGCGATTGAGACGATTCTTGGCGACATTGCGCGGCACCTGAACATCGACCCGCTGGATGTGCGCATCCGCAATTTGTACAGCGATGAGTTGGTGGCGTCCCAAAGCCCCGGCACGCCCGAGCGGCGGCGCGACACCACGCACTACCAGATGAAGGTGGAAGACAACATCACCGCCCAGCTGTTTGCCAGGCTGGAGCAGACCTCGGGTTACCGCAAACGGCGCGCCGCCATTGCGGCGTGGAACAGTGCCAGCCCCGTCATCCAGCGCGGGATTGCCATCACACCGGTCAAATTCGGCATCTCTTTTACCGCCACGCAGTTCAACCAGGCCGGCGCTTTGGTCCATGTGTACACGGACGGCAGCGTCACCGTGAACCACGGCGGCACCGAGATGGGCCAGGGCCTGAACACCAAGATTGCGCAGATCGTGGCGGATGAACTGGGTGTGCCCTTTGCCAGCGTGCTGTCCACCGCAGCCGACACAAGCAAGGTGCCCAACGCCAGCGCGACGGCCGCCTCCAGCGGCACAGACCTGAACGGGCGGGCAGCGCAATTTGCAGCGCGCCATGTCCGTGACAACCTGGCAGCGTTCGTCGCGGGGCTGGACGGCTGCGGCGCGGGTGCGGTGCGCTTTGAGCACGGCCAGGTGATCTCGCCCACCACCACGCGGCGTTTTGGCGATGTGACGAGCGCGGCCTACAACAACCGCATCCAGTTGTGGAGCGACGGCTTTTACCGCACGCCCAAAATTCACTACGACAAGCGCACGCTGACCGGCAGGCCGTTTTACTACTTCGCTTACGGCGCGGCGTGTACCGAGGTGGCCATTGACACGCTCACCGGCGAGAGCCGCGTGCTGAAGGTCGACATCCTGCATGACGCGGGCCGCAGCATCAACCCTGCCATTGATATGGGGCAGATTGAAGGCGGCTTCGTGCAGGGCATGGGCTGGCTCACGACCGAGCAGCTGGTGTGGAACGACAAGGGTTACCTGAGCACCCATGCGCCAAGCACCTACAAGATCCCGGCGACAGGCGACGTTCCCGAGCACTTCAAGGTTGACTTCTGGCATGAGCCAAACCGTGAGGACAACGTGTTCGGCAGCAAGGCGGTGGGCGAGCCGCCGTTCATGCTGGCGATTTCTGTGTGGGAGGCTTTGCGTGAAGCAGTTGCTTCTGCGCGTGGGCCTGGGGCGGTTGTGGAGATGGATGCGCCGGCTACCGCTGAGAATGTTTTGTTGGCGTTGAATCGGTGAGTTGGTTGTGTCAGGCCCGGTTGGGTGTCGGACCTTTTCGTCTTACCGCCCGGCGCTCCAATCAACGCCCTTCATCCCGCATGCGCAGGCAACTCCCTCAACCCGCTCACCCGCGAAAAAACAATCACGGCAGCCTGTAAACAGAAGCCCATAAACGCCACAACCAGGCAGGCCGACTCCCCCCACCCCGCACCAATGAAGCCACCCAGCGCAGCGCCCAAAGGCCGCGCACCTGCATTCACGGTCAGGAAAATGGCACCCACGCGGCCAAGGGACTCGCTGGGCGTCGCGGTCTGGCGCAGCGTCGTCGAGGTGATGGTCCAGATGATCGGGCCGAAACCGAAGAGAAAGAAAGAGCACACCGCCAACACGGGCGTCGGCCACAACAAAGTAGCAGCCATCGTCCCCGAGGCAAGCACCGACACCATGGGCCCGAACTGGATCGCGCGGCCAAATGGCATGGCGCCGATCAGCCGCGGCGCCACCAGCGCGCCGGCGATCATCCCCACGCCATACACCGCCAGCGTGGTACCCACGCCGCCCGCGCTCAAGCCCAGCACGCGCACGGCATAAGGCACATACGCCGCCTGCAACACAAACCACGAGATGTTCCACGCAATGGCGGTGAGCAAGATCGGCCGCAGCATGTCATGACGCCACACAAAGAGCGCGCCGTCGCGCAAGTCGTGCAGCGGATGCCGCTGGATGGCCGCGGGCCTTGGTGCTTCAACCAGGTTGATCAACAACGCAACGGCCGCAGCGGACAGCATGGCGGCAATCACGAAGGCCGAAGATGCCCCGGCCCACGCCACCAGCGCACCGGCCAGAGCCGGCCCGCCCGCGTAGGCCGCGCTGCGCGCCAGTTCCAGCCGTCCGTTGGCACGGCCCAGCAACTCGCGCGGCACCAGGGAAGGCACCATCGCCGGGGCCGCCACGCTGAAACCCACCGTGCCGATGGCGCCAATGAAACCCAGCACCGCCAGCAACGGGATCGACAGCCGGCCCATCAACACGACGGCCAGCAAACCCAGCAGCGAGCCCGTGCGCAGCACCTCTGAAAAAATCATCAACCACTTGCGCGACGTCCGGTCGGCCACCAGGCCCAGGGGAATGGACAGCAGCAAAAACGGCAGCGTCTGCACCATGGCGAGCGTGCCGATCTCGCCAGCGCCCGATCCCAGCGTCAGGACGGCGACGATGGGTACGGCGGCGAGGCTGAGTTGTTCAGCAGACTGCGCGGCGAGGTTGGCAGCGGCCAGCGGGAAAAAGGAACGGGGAAGTTGAGCGCCAGTAAGTGCAAAGGCCATGAGTGTTCAGGGTTGATGGCCCCATTCTCGCGTCTGCTCACACGTGCTCATCGCCGCGACCGGACGTATGAACAACCAGCATAAAAAAAGGCTGCGGTATGAGCGCAGCCTTTTTTGGGGAGAAAGAAAATCTGAAGATCAGATGCGCTTCTTGATGCTGTCGACAGCATCGTCAACCGCCTCTTCTGCATCGCCAACTTTCTTCTGAATCTTGCCTTCCATTTCAGTAGCGTGGCCTTTGGCTTCCTGGCTCTTGCTGCCAATGGCGCGGCCCAGATGCTCCTGCGCTTCGCCAGCGGCTTCCTTGATCTTGCCTGCGACTTGGTCTTTGTTCATGGTGCATACCTTTCGTTGTTGAAGGACATTGGTGAGGCTCAACCTTATCGCCGCCCCCGTCTGCCCTGAGCCAGCAGGAACCGACTTAGCGTGTCGGCCGGCTCCTACGGCGTTACAAAGTCTGCATCCATGCGGCCATTTGATCCGCCACTTGTGCGACCAGCTCGGGCTGGCCCGCCAGGTAATGATTGCCGCCCTGTATGTTCACATGACGAATCGCCCCGGCCTCCGCCCCACCCCGCGCAGCCAGCCAGGCATCGCGCGTGCTGGGGAAAGTGGACTGGTCAGCTGTGTACGTGCACAGCAGCACCGGCACACGGGTCCTCGCCAGATTGGACGGGCCGTCCGCCCGGCTTTGCGACGACCACTGTGACAAAAATGCAGTCAGCGAAGTCACGCGCCCCATCTGGCTGGCCGCGTAGTTGACCGAGCGCGCACCCGCCGCCCCGCTGGCCCAGACGCTGCCGAGCTGCCTGTCGCTGGCGTCCAGCGACAGGTCCAGGCAACGCGGGTCGGCATGGGTGCGGTAGATGGTGAACACCTCGTCGCGCGCATGGCCGGGCGCCTGCATGCCGCGCAACAGGGCCAGGCGCGCAATCACCCGGTTCTCGATGCGGGCGAGCCGCGCCTGCTGGGCCGCCTTGAAGCGTGCAAGAAACTCTGGCGTGAAGGGCTGGTTGCGCGGTTCGTACATGTCCAGCGACGCGTCCACGCTCAATGCGTCATGCTCATCCGTCACCGAGGGGTCGATCCAGTTGCGCATCAGCGTGGAGCGGCCCTCGTGCGCCGCGCACAAGGCCAGGCCGTCAACGGGGGGCAAGTCCGCAGGCGAGATTCCGGCAGGGTCTCCATCGAGCATGCGTTCTATCGTGAGCTGCTCTGACTGCGCCTGGTAGAAAGCCGCCAGCGAGGCGCCGCCCGAGTTGCCGATCAGCACCACCTTGTCATACCCCTGCGCCCGCAAGAACTGCACGCCCGCGCCCAGGTCCTGGATCACCCGCTCCATCAGCAGCAAGGTGTCGTTGCCGGCGTAGCGGGAGTTCAGGCCCATGCAGGCGATGCCGCGCGCCGCCAGCGGTGCGATCAGGTAGTGGCCCATGAAATTGCTGGTGGGGTGCATCACGATGGCCGCCACCTTCTTCGGCCCGGGCGGCGCCATCAAGGCGCCGTAGATGCGCGGGCGCAGCATCTGCAGGCCCGACTGGCTTTCCAGAGAAGCGCCGGGTTTGACGTCGATGACGGCGAGGTGGAGGTCAGGCATGCTCAGGCGCAGGCTCAGTCTGCATGAATGCGCCGTTCCTTGATGATGGCCCCGTAACGCCGGGCGTCATCGGCCATCACCGCTGCGAACTGCGAGGGCGTCATCGGCGTGGGCTCTGCGCCCAACGTCTCGATCTGGCTGCGCACTGCGGGCAGATCGAGCGCGCGGTTGATTTCGCGGTTGAGCTTTTCTACAACGGCAGGCGGTGTGCCTGCCGGCGCATACACGCCGTGCGTCTGGCCGGCATCGAAACCCTTGAGGCCCGCTTCAGCCAGCGTCGGTACATCGGGGAAAGCTGCCACGCGCTTCGCGCTCGCCACGGCCAGCATTTTGAGTTTGCCCGCGCGCACCTGGCCAAGGCCAATGCCCGGGTCAAAGTAGAAGTCGATCTGTCCGGCCAGCAGGTCCTGCAGGGCCGGTGACGCGCCACGGTAGGGCACGTGCACGGCGAACACGCCAGCCTCGCTTTTGAGCAGTTCCCCCGCCAGGTGCAAGCCGGTGGCATTGCCCGCCGAGCCATAAGACAGCTTGCCGGGATGGGCCTTGAGGTAGGCGAGGAATTCCTTCACATCCTTCACCGGCAGGTTGGGCCGCACCTCAAGAAATAGCACGATGCGCGCCGCCGCGGCCACGGGCACCAGGTCCTTGGCGGTGTCGTAAGGCATCTTCGGGTAGATGAACGGATTGGTGGTGATGGTGCTGCCCGCCGTCATGAGCAAGGTGTAGCCATCAGCCGGGGCCTTGGCCACCAGCTCGGCGCCGATCATGCCGCTGGCACCTGCACGGTTTTCCACCACCACCGGCTGGCCCAGCGCCTGTTGCAGCGGCAGCGAAATGGCGCGGGCCAGCACATCGGGCGAGCTGCCCGGCGGAAAGTTGACGACCAGCTTGATGGGCCTGGCAGGCCATGAATCGTTTTGGGCAAAAGCTGAAGGCGAGGCGGCCCAGGAAGAGGCCGCAAGGGCGGCGGCCAGCAGGCTGCGGCGCTCTGGTGAGAAGGACGTGGTGGGCAGGTAGGGCATGGTGTTCCCGTCAGGCGTCAATCGGCAGACCGGTAAAGTTTTCAGAAAACTGCAGGCGCCCGGCACGGGTCCCGGTCATGTAGTCCAGGTCCGCGCGTTGCAGGCGGCGCACGAAGGGGTTGTCTTGCGGGAACTGATGACTCATCGTACAGAGCCCTGCAGAAAAGCGTTGCACCAGCCACATGCGTTTGAGGCAGGTTTGCGAATACCGTGCGAGATTGCCATCACCTTGCTTGTTGCCGCGCTTGTAATGCCCGGCCATCGCGCGGCCCAGTACCTTGACATCGGCCAGCGCGGAGTTCAGGCCCTTGGCGCCCGTGGGCGGCACGATGTGCGCCGCATCGCCTGCGAGAAAAAGGCGCTTGTACTGCATGGGTACCGACAAAAAACTGCGCATGGCGGTCACGCCCTTTTGCGTGATGGGGCCTTCATTGAGCGGCGGCATGCCGGGCACGTCCAGCCGCTTGTGCAGTTCGTGCCAGATGCGGTCGTCTGACCATTCGGC
>JACMQX010000295.1 GCA_014376765.1 Ramlibacter sp.
CGACAGCAAGCTTGAAATCAAGGTGCCGGTCAGCACCCTTGCACCCAAGGGCGAAGCTCAGCACAAACACTGAGTCCAGGCACGTGCCAGAGGCAGCCGCTTGGGGTAAGCTGTGCTGATGACAGCAACCTTTAGGAGCCAGGCATGAGCGACTCAGAGAATTCCGGCTTCGGTAAATTCGTTCCCGGCTTTGATTTCCTGCAAAGCCTGGCCAAAGGTGCCACCCAGGGCATTCCGCAAATGCCGCAGATGCCCAAACTGGGCAACTGGATCGCGCCCACCATCAACGTGGAAGAGCTGGACAAGCGCATTGACGAGCTCAAGGCGGTGCAGTTCTGGCTGGACCAGAATGCCACCGCGCTCAAGGCCACGATCCAGGCGCTGGAAGTGCAGAAGATGACGCTGGCCACGCTCAAGGGCATGAACTTCAATCTGGGTGATGTGGCCAATGCCTTCAAGCTCAAGGCGGCCGACACCGTATTTGGCGGCGTGCAGAAAGTGGCGGGCAGGGCGGCTGATGCGGCGCAGGCAGTTTCCGCTGCTGCAGCGAATGCCGCTGAAGATGCGGCTGATGCCGATGATGGTGAAGATGAAGCCAGCCCTGCCGGCAAGCGCCGCAAGAAAGCCAAGGCTGCGGCTCCGGCCCCTGGCGTGATTGACCCGGTGCAATGGTGGGGATCGCTCACGCAGCAGTTCCAGCAGATCGCCGCAACGGCCATGAAGGAAGCGGCCAAACAAACTGCCATGGACACGACGAAAAACATGGCAACCGGCCTGGCCAAAGGCGCGTTCAACACCGCGACCGGATTGGCCAAGGCAGCGAAAAAATCAGTCGATGACAGCACCCGTGCATCCCGCGCACCAGCCAAAAAAGCGGCCAAAAAATCCACGCGCCGCGCGCGCTGAAAACCCCGGGAGTCGTTGCGGTGAAGCTCTTTCCTTATGGCCATGCCACGCATCCCCAGTGGCGAATGGCGGCTGGCCTGGTGCTGGCGCAACTGCGCGCCCATATGGCCTTGCCTGACTACGCCAGGGCGCCGACCCTGGGCCTGTTGTACATCACGGACCATTACGCAGCAGATGCGCAGGACATCCTGGACCACCTGGGGGCCGAGCTGCCCGAAATCACCGACTGGTCGGGCACTGTGGGCGTGGGCATCGCGGCCAACAATGTGGAGTATTTTGATGAGCCGGCGTTGTCCGTCATGCTGTGCGAATTGCCGGTGGACCAGTACCGGGTCTTCTCGGGCGTGGCACCACTGGGCATTGCTTTTGAAGCGCACACCGCGCTGATCCATGCCGACTCTGCCACGCCGGATGTGTCGGGGCTGATCGATGAGATGGCCGGGCGCACTGAAACCGGTTACCTCTTTGGCGGCCTGGCGTCCAGCCGGACCACGGCTGTGCAGTTTGCCATCGGCGGCAACGGCAACATCAAGGGCCATGGCGCTGCGCGTGGCGTGTTCAGCGGCGGTTTGAGCGGCGTGGCGTTTGGCGAGGGCGTGAACCTCGTGTCGCGGGTGACGCAGGGCTGCCTGCCGGTCGGACCGGTGCGCGTTATCACGGGCGTGGAAGGAAACGTTGTGACGCAGCTGGACGGTGAGCCGGCGCTGGACGTCATGCTGCGCGACCTCAATGTGTCGCTTGACCAGCCGCGCGAGGCGCTGACCGTTGTGCGGGCCACGCTGGTGGGCCTCAGCGACTCCGACAGTGACAGCGTGGGGCGCACCGGCAACTTCGGCAGCGACGTGATCGTGCGCCACATCATCGGCCTGGACCCGACGCGTCGGGGGGTGGCCATTGCCGAGAATGCCGAGGCCGGCATGCGGCTGGCCTTTTGCCGGCGCGACATGCAGGCGGCGCGCGCTGACCTGACCCGTATCTGCGCTGAAATCCGCGAGGAACTGGAGCCAGAGGAATTGACGGTGGAGATGGCCACCGCGCTGTCGGCGCCCGAGGCCGAGTCGGCACCGCACCCCGCCCGGCGCATTGCCGGTGCGATCTATGTGAGTTGTGCAGGGCGTGGCGGACCGCACTTTGGCGCGCCCAGTGCCGAGCTGCAGATCGTTCGCCGTGCGCTGGGCGATGTACCGCTGGTGGGCTTCTTCGCCGGTGGCGAGATTGCGCGGCACCATCTGTATGGCTATACCGGCGTGCTGACGGTGTTTACTGCGGGCGCAGACTGACCACTCATCGGCGGGATTTGGCCCAGTAGCGGCTTTTGCCACCGGCCGTACCGGCATATGTTCCCCCTTCGATTGAAGCGGCTGGCCACGACTCTGCGCACACACTGCAGCCGTCCTCAACCAACGGAGCTTTCTGTGAAACCCCGACTTCAAACTTCTGAACTGACCCTGCTGGGTGCCGGCCTTGTACTGCTGGCGCTTGCCGTTTTTGGCCCCGCGCTTGCGCAATCGTCGCTGCATCATGACTTTGCCGATCACCGCGCGTGGCTGGGCATTCCTTGTGCGCTGGACGTTTTGAGCAATCTTCCATTCGCGCTCTGGGGTGTGGCCGGCCTGGTTGCCGTCCGGGGCGCACCGGTTGCGGTGGCGCAGGGTGCGCAGCGCAGTATGGCCACGCTGTTTTTTGCCGGCCTGATCGTGACCGCAGCAGCATCCGGCGTGTATCACCTGCGGCCCGACGATGCAGGCCTGGTGATGGACCGCCTCGGCATGGTGTTGCCGTTCGCGGGCCTGCTGGGGCTGGCGGTGGCCGATCGCGTGAGCAACCGCGCGGGTGTTGCTACGGGTTTGACGATCCTGGTGCTGGGCCCGCTGAGTGTGGCGGTATGGGCGCAGGCCGGCAATGTCCTGCCCTGGGCCGTTGTTCAGTTTGGCGGGATGCTGCTGGTCTGTGGTCTTGCCTTGCGCCAGCCCGTGGCGGCAGGCCTGGGCATTCGGCTCGGGCTGGTGGTTGCTGTCTATGCACTTGCCAAGCTGATGGAGCTTGGCGACCATCAAATCTACGAACTCACGGGCCGCCTGGTTTCTGGCCATAGCCTCAAGCACCTGGTTGCTGCCTTTGCGGCATGGCCTGTCATTTCAGCCTTCAGTCTGAGCCGCTCCTGCGTGCACAATCGCAGCCGGAGTGCGGCTGAGGAACGTCGTGGCATCAGCTTGCCGGGCAAGGCATGAACAACAAATCAAATCAAGGATTGAGCGCATGAATAATGAACCTGGCCAGCCGGCCGCGCACGAGCATCCCAACCAGTTCGCATTGCTCAGGCAGCGGCGCTTTGCGCCTTTCTTCTGGACCCAGTTTGCGGGCGCCGCCAACGACAACCTCTTCAAGTTCGCCTTCACGGTGATGGTGACCTACCAGCTGCAGATCAGCTGGTTGCCGCCGGCCATGGCGGGTCTTGTGATTGGCGCGCTGTTCATTCTGCCCTTCCTGCTGTTCTCGGCAACCAGCGGCCAGCTCACCGACAAGTACGACAAGACGCTGATGATCCGTTTCGTGAAGAACCTGGAGATCGTGGTGATGCTGATCGCCGCCTGGGGGTTCTATGCCGACAGCGTTGCCGTGCTGCTGTTTTGCACCTTCCTCATGGGGCTGCATTCCACGCTGTTCGGGCCAGTGAAGTTTGCCTACTTGCCGCAGGTGCTCAGCGAGCGCGAGCTGACCGGTGGTAACGGCATGGTGGAGATGGGCACCTTCGTCGCCATTTTGCTGGGCAGCCTCGCGGGCGGCCTGATCGTGGCGATTCCCGAGGTCGGACGTGTGGATGTGGCGGTGGCATGCGTGCTGCTGTCGCTGGCCGGGCGTGCGATTGCGCAAGCCATTCCGCCTGCGCCCGCAACGGATCCGGGCTTGAGGATCAACTGGAACCCGGTGACCGAGACCCTGCACAACCTCAAGCTCGCGCACGGCAACATCGTGGTGTTCCGCTCGCTGCTGGGTATCAGCTGGATGTGGTTTTTCGGCGCGGTGTTTCTGGGCCAGTTCCCCAGCTTTGCCAAGGAAGTGCTGCACGGCAACGAGCAGGTGGCGTCGCTTCTGCTGGTGGTTTTTTCGGTGGGCATTGGTACGGGCTCGCTGCTGTGCGAGGTGCTCAGCCGCCGGCATGTGGAGATCGGCCTGGTGCCGCTGGGCGCTATCGGCATGAGCGTGTTTGCGGTGGACCTTTACTTCGCGTCCAGCGGCCTGCCGCCTGCAAGCGAGCTCACCTTGGGGCAGTTTTTGGCGATCCATGCGCACTGGCGCGTCATGGCCGACCTCGCACTGCTCAGCCTGTTCGCCGGTTTGTACAGCGTACCCATGTATGCGTTGATCCAGCTGCGCAGCCAGCCGACGCACCGGGCCCGCATCATCGCGGCCAACAACATCCTCAATGCCCTGTTCATGATTGCCAGTTCAGTCATTGCCGGTGCACTGCTGGGGGCGGGCTTCAGCATTCCGCAGATCTTCCTGTTTGTGGGCCTGGCCAACGCGGTGGTGGCGTTCTACATCTTCATGCTGGTGCCGGAGTACCTGCTGCGCTTTGTGGCCTGGGTGGCGTCGCGCTTCATCTACCGTTTCAAGGTGGTGGGGGACGAGCACATTCCGGTGCAGGGCGCTGCCGTGCTGGTGTGCAACCACGTGAGCTTTGTCGACGCGGTGTTGCTGATGGCAGCCAGCCCCAGGCCGATCCGCTTCGTCATGGACCACCGCATTTTCAGGATCCCGCTGCTGGGCGCCATGTTCAAGCTGGCCAAGGCGATTCC
>JACMQX010000296.1 GCA_014376765.1 Ramlibacter sp.
AGACTCATGACCGCAGCCGCACGCTGGCCTGCTCGCAAGGAGCCTGCGAACAGCCAGTTCTTTCGCCCGATGGCGATTGGCCTGATCTGGTTCTCCGCCCAGTTGTTATCGATCGGCAGATGCCCATCATCCACAAAGCGCGTGAGTGCGCCCCAGCGCTTGAGGCTGTAGTCGATAGCTTTGGCCGTGGCCGAGCCGTCCGTGATCTGCCTGCGCTGCAGTTCCATCCATTGATGGAGCCCGTCAGCCAAGGGCCGGGAGCGGACTTGGCGTATTCGCAGCCGTTCATCCGCTGTCAGGTTTTTAACCTCGCGCTCAACGTCATAGAGTGCGCTGATGTAGCTTAGCGCTTGGCCGGCAATTTGGCTCTTGTTGCTCTCATGCAACTCAAAGAACTTGCGCCTTGAATGCGCCATGCACCCTGCCTCGGTCACGCCCAGGGTAAATGACTGCTTATAGCCCGAGAAATCGTCACAAACCAGCGCGCCTTTCCACTCTCCCAGGAAAGCGCGCGCATGCTCACCTGCGCGACTTTCGCAAAAGTCGTAGATCACCGCTTTCATGCCCTCAAACGCTCCCGGCGCATAGGCCCAGAGGTACGCGCGGTGCGTTTTCTTGTTGCCTGGCTTGAGCATCGCCACGGGCGTTTCATCGGCATGCAGCACACGGTGCCCAAGCAGCTCCTGCCGTAAGGCATCGACCAAGGGCTGTAGTTGCACGCCGCACAGGCCCACCCAGGCGCCGAGCGTTGAACGGGGTATGCCCAAGCCGGCCCGCGCGAAGATGCCCTCCTGGCGGTACAGCGGCAAATGGTCTGCGTACTTGGCGACCAGCACCTGGGCCAGCAAGCCTGCTGTCGCAATACCCTTGTCAATGATCTGCGCGGGCACTGGCGCCTGAGTCAAGGTCTGGCACTGGACGCAAGCCCACTTGCCGCGAATGTGGCGCTCCACCGTAAAGAGCCCGGGCGTGTAGTCCAGTTTCTCGCTGACATCCTCACCGATGCGCTTCAAGGTGCAGCCGCAGCCTGCTGTGGTGCAGGTGGTGGAGTCGGGTTCGTGGTGCTGGTCGATGCGGGGTAGTTCTGGCGGCAGCGCTGCGCGTTTGGGTTGCTGGCGAGGTGCCGCGTCCGCCGGTAGTGCGGGTGCCAGCGTTTGCAGTTCCAGCTCAATGGCCGCGATGTCCGCATCAATGGCCTCATCGAGTAGGCTGGCTTGGGCCGAATCGAGCTGCTCGCGGCTCCTGCCGAACTTCCAACGCTTTAAGACCGCCATCTCGTGCGTGAGCTGGTCAATCTTGGCCTGGCGGTATTTGATCTCGCGGTCCTTGCTGGCGATGGTCTCGTCAAGCTGGCCTATTTGCGCGTCACGCTGCGTAATTTGCCGGTCATGCTCAGTGATTCTGGCCATCAATCCCGTGACCATTTCACGCAGCTCCTGGGCGTTCAGATTTGACAGTGATTCAGAGGAGATAACCATGCAGGCAAGTGTGCCCGCGCTGGCCTTTGGCAGCTATTGGCAGATGCACCGATAGACAGCCCGCACTGCTCGAGGGTCCAATCAAACCAGCGTAATAATGCCGCCCTCGCCAATGCGCTGCCACGGCAAACCCAGTACCAAGGCGTCGAGCTGTGCGCGGCTCAGGCTGGCTTGCGTTGCAGAAGTCAAAGTCGGCCAGACGAAGTGGCCTTGATGCAAACGCCTGGCGGCCAGCCAGATGCCGATGCCGTCATGCACCAATACCTTCATTCGGTTGGCCCTGCGGTTGGCGAACAGATACGCCTGATGAGGATGGGCGGCGCCGAACACCTTGATGACACGCGCTAGTGCGGTGTCGGTTCCGGCTCGCATGTCCATGGGTTCGGTGGCCAGCCAGACCGCGTCAATGCGGATCATCGCAGCCACTCGCGTAGCCACACCGCGCAAGCAGCGCTGTCCTGCAGCGGCCACTTTACGACGATGCATGTGTTGGCGCGAGTGACTTCCACCCGGATGTCGGGAAGTGGCAGGGGATCGGGAGCCGTGCGGGTTTCAGGAATGAGGTTGACGGCTAGAAAGCCCGACGGCGGTTCCTGCATCGCAGGCATCATGGCGTTGCGTTCATCGACACGCCACCGGTGCACGACGTTGGCATTGAGTCCATTCAACCGCGCGATCGTTGCCACCGACGCGCCTGGCTGACTACACGCCCGAAGCACGTTCGCCCTGAACTCGGCGCTGTGTTTGCGCCGCGGTGCTCTCTTGATGACGGTATTTATTGTGTCCACATTGTTCATGTGGACACAATGCCTGTCTCTTCATCCGAATTCAATATGACTTGCCCGGTCGCTTACGGTCAAGCACCACAAGGCAGTGCCCATCGATGAAGTGCCGGCTTTTTTTGCCGCTCTTCGGCAGCATGAAGGCAGCGGCGCCCGCGCGCTGGAGTTCGCAATCCTCACGGCCGCGAGATCTGGTGAGGTTCGCGGAGCGACATGGTCTGAAGTGGACCTAGAGGCGAAAGAGTGGGTTGTGCCGGCCGAGCGAATGAAGGCCGGGAAGGAGCACCGGGTTCCGCTAGCTGGCGTAGCCGTGGAAGAGCTTCAAGGCTTGCCTCGCATTAAGGGCACTGATCTTGTGTTCCCGTCCACCAAGAAAACAGTGCTGAGCGACATGACTCTCTTGGCGGTCATGCGCCGCATGAAAGTGGACGCGGTTCCGCATGGTTTTCGCTCCAGCTTTGTAAGCGGCTGGGCGTGGCATATTGATATGACTCGGCGGTTGGCCGACCATCGCGGTCATGGTGAATTTGATAACGATGATATTCAGTGCG
>JACMQX010000053.1 GCA_014376765.1 Ramlibacter sp.
ACAATGTGCAAGTGAGTAAGTCCAGTTACTTGGACGCTCAACCTTTCCCTCAACTGGAGAAATTCCATGAACAAAACTCTCAGGCTGGCAAGCCTCGCACTTGCCAGTGCCGCCGTCATGGCCTTGACAGCATGCGGGGGCACAGACGATGCAGCAGCGCCTCCGCCGCCACCAGCTCCCACCATGACAGCGGTACCCGTTACCGTAGTGGACGGCGCGATCAGCAACGCGACGGTTTGTCTGGACAAGAACCTCAACGGCCTGTGCGACGCAGGCGAGCCCTCGGGCAAAACCGATGCAGCCGGCAATGTCAGCCTGCAGGTGGCCAATGCCGACGTCGGCAAGTATCCGGTCCTCGCCATCATTGGCACGGACGCTGTGGACGTTGACCACGGTCCCATCACCATCCCGTACACGATGCAGGCACCCGCTGACAAGTCCGCAGTGGTGAGCCCGCTCACCACACTCGTGCAGACGGTGGTCGCCGCTACCGGCGCCTCCAGTGCCGACGCTGAAACCACCGTGAAGAGCCAGACCGGCCTGAATGTCTCCCTGTTCCAGGACTACACCAAGAGCACCACGGCTGACAGCCAGACGGCCGGCACGGTCGCACGCATGGTCGTGGTCGTGACGCAGCAGCAAAACGCTGCCATCAGTTCATCTGTGGGCACCACAGCAATTGACAATTCCGTTGTAACCAAGGCGGACCTCGACGATGCGGTTCAACGCAAGTTGCTCGAACTGCTGCCTGCACTTCTGCTTGCACTTAATGACCCGGCCGTTACCGCCGCATCTACGCCGGCTGCCAAGGAAGCCGCGCTGCTTGCTGCCGCCACCACCATCGTGACCAGCACCGGGCTGACCACATCGTCTGTAGCCACAGTAGTTGCAGTCAACAACCAGGCAGCGACCACGGGAACTGGCAATGCAGATCCGGTCACCGCAGGTGCAGCCCTGGCGAATCTCAACTACACCAACGCAAATCAGTGGTTCGTCCGTACATTTGGCTCCACAGTGGCCCAAAATACGCCGGATTCTGCTGGTAACGTCCGGTACACAGAGCGGCGTTACCGCAAGGTGAATCCCGGCAATCCAAGCTCCATCACCCAAGCCTGGAACAGCGGGCAAGATCCACAACGCCAGTCCGATCTGCATTTCAACGGTACGGCCTGGGTCACCTGCGGCTTCAATGCTGAAGGTGTACAGACCTTGCGCGACGCGGGCGGCAACAGCAACTACGACTACTGTGACAAGTTTGAACTTGGCCGCTCATCGCGCGCCGCGTTTGATATCAGCGGCCGCACCATGATCAGCGTGTACGACCAGATCCGCAACGCCAGCTACACCAACCTGACCATTAACGGCTCGCCCACTTTGGTTCTGGCTGCGACTACCTTCCCGGCAAACTCCAAGATGTTCCTGCAGACCAGCGTTGCCTTGACCACTGCCCCTGCTTTCTATCCGGGCGACTCCAACAAGGTCTTTGTCAGCAAGCCGACTGTCTCCGCAGGCAAGACCACATCCACAGACAACACCTCGGCCTGCGCATTGATCAATCCGTCGACACCGCAAAGCAGCTTCACCTCTGCACCGGCGACTCTGGAGGTGATGATCGCCGGCGCAGGCGGTACGCCTTGCGTATTTGGTCAGGGCAACCTCCAGATCACTGCCAGCAGCGCAAGCGGCACCGCAACCACAACCGTCTCAAGCGGTCCGCGCAATGAATGGTGGGGCCAAAGCTCACTGTCGGTCGGCACCTTGGGCACCGCAACAACCGGCGGCATCCAGTCGGGCTTCTACACCAACAACACCTACCTTCGCGTAGCTTTCGGCGCTGGCAATTCGGCCAAGTACTATTCATGCAAGCAACGCTCCACAGATGGCTCGCCACGCAACTGCGACTCACTCGGCACTGGCACCTACACAATCTCAACCGTGGGTGACGCGCGCACCCTGTTACTGAGCAACCAGCCAGCGTTGTTTACATCGTTGACCTACGAGCGCGTGTTTGTCCAGCGTGGTGGCAAGGTGTTCTTCGGCTACAAGAACCGCACCGTTGCCACGCCGGCAGCCCGTTTGAACCTTACGGCGTTCAATGCGCTCGCGCAACAGCTGAGCATCCCGTCTCTGGACGTCAATGCCACGCTGGCGCTCACACAGTCGTCCTATGCCGGTGAATGGAAAATGTCAGATAACTTTGATGACAGCTTTGAAATCATCAAAGTCAACAATGACGGGACTATTGCCTGCTCTCACTCTGACAATACGGGTGTCATCAGTGGTAAAAGCTGCACGGGCAGTATTACGCCCGCCGCAGGGGCGATCACGTTGACATTCCCGGACCTTGTTAACGGCGGCACCTTCACCGGTACATTCAACTTCCTGACAGGTGCTGCCAGCGGCAACTTCACGCCGACCAGCCAGAGTCCTGTGGCAATCTCGGGCTCACGCAGGTAAATTTGCGTCCAACCTGCACCAGCGCCCGCTGCCCATGAGTTGGGCAGCAGCCCCGCTCCTGACAAAGCCCCGCCCTGAAAAGCGGGGCTTTTTTGTTGGGACTTACCCTCACGCCCATCCCCAATTGTGGGGATGTGAAAGTAGTTGGATTGGCATATATTGAGTGGCAAGTAGCTGTGACAACAGCGTCAGGTCCGGACGATCCTGATCGCGTACCCGTCCGCCAAGGAGATAAACATGAACTATTGCTTCAAACGGGTCGCCCTTGCTTTCGCAAGCGCAGCACTCATGCTTTTACACGGCTGCGGCGGTGGCGATATCGCGGAGCCTGTGGCAGCGGTTGAAGCCGAAGCCGAAGTCAGCTTCACGGGAACAGCTGCAAGCGGCGCGGCATTTGTTGGCGCTATCGTGACTGTACTGGACAGCCGGGGCCAGCTGGTCGGCACCAGCGATCCAACCGGCGCGGATGGCGTCTACAAAGTTAAACTCAAAATCGGTGCCGTGGCCCCGTTCATCGTCACCGCCTCACGCACGAACGCGGATGGACAAACAGAATCCCTGGTCAGCGTCGCTGAATCCTCCAGCGTCACCACGCTCAACGTGACGCCCGTGACCAACCTAATTGCCTCTCGCCTGAGCGCCTCGGGCGATCCGTCCAGGCTGGCCGCCGAATTGGCCGCAGGGACTGCAAGGATCTCTCCGGCTTCCGTGGCGGCCGTCGTGGCAGAAATCAGGGCCATCCTCGCGCCCATGCTTGCTGCGACCGGTCAATCGGACACCAATCCGTTGACCAGCGCCTTCACGGCCAATGGCGCGGGCTACGACCGCCTGCTGGACTCGCTCAACATCAACATCATTCCGGCAAGCGCGACCTCGGCCAACATCGAGATTGGCGTCAAAACCACCGGTGGCGCTGATGGTGCCGCGCCCGTCGTCATCCAGTTCAGGAGTGGTGACAGCATTGCCGCGATCACGACAACCAACAACATCACGGCCAACACGGTGGGGACTACGGCCATTACATCTGCCAACCTGGTGGAAGCCGGCACTTCGGTGCTGGTCACCGAGTTTCTGCAGGGTCTGACCAATTGCTTCGCAGTGCCATTCGCAAGCCGCGTGAGCGGTGTCAGTGGCACGGTCACTTCTGTTGTAGGTACAGCGTCGGCCGTCATCGCGCCGGCATGCAGGACCATGTTCCACAACAGTGATCCGGCCACCTACCTTAACAACGGTTTTGTGGTGGAACGTACTTCCAGCAACACGGGCGCATTTGCCGGTCTGTTCCGTAGCGGCGCTACGGGCGTGGTATTCAGCCAGGGCAATTACGAGTTCGCCCGGGCAAACGGCGACCTGGTTATCAGCTACAAGGCCCGGGACGCGGCCGGTAACGAAAACTTTGACGCGTTGGCGGTGCGCAAGGAAGCTGATGGCAAGCTGCGTGCCATCGGCAACCTGTACACCGAGCCGGGCGGCGTTTCCGCTTATCACCAGTTGCGCAACTTCGCCACCTTGAACCAGTCAGCCAACGACTACTACAGCAGCGGCTACACCGTCAATGTGGACAACAATGGAAAGTACCACCACGTCGAAGTGACCACTCCGAACGGCAGCACCGTCACGCTCTGGCCCACCGCCGGCACCTCTTTCATGGTGTTCAAGATCGGGGGCGTGACGACCGGAACCAACTTCATCCGTTTGGGCTCCGCATTCGTCAATACGGGCCTGACTGCGGCACCTTCCACAGTAGACTCAACCGCCCTGTTTTTTGCCAGCCCGCAACGCACTGACGATCAACTCGCTGCTATCCCGGCGCAAAGCGTGTGGACGTTCAAGTACTTCCGCACGGCTAACACCACCACGATTGCAGACGTGAGCCAGGTGTACAGGACGCGGGCCCGCGCGCTGACCATCGGTGAGCTGAGGGTGAAATCTTTTGCCAAGCTGGTACCTGAGATCACGACCTACTTTGCGACCAATGCCGGCACCACGACCGGTGTCATCGGACTGAGCGCCAACGTGCCCGTCTCCATCGACACCGGCACGGGTGGCGATGCCTGGACAGTACCCGCCGGCGCACTGCCACCAACACAGGTACGCCTGTTCGGCCGCTACAACGGCGTGGGTTGGGACGATGCGGTCAACTTCGGTTCGTCACAGCGCAAGACGACCGTTTTCTGCCAGTCCAATGGCGTAACTGATGCACATTGCAGCACGACAGTTCCAACGGGCTATGCATCAGGCGCCACCATGAACGGTCTGCACCTGTTCGCACGCGACTCGGATGGACGTGAATACGCGAACTTCTACGCCTTGTACAAACTTACGCCCAGGCCATAGGCATCTCTCCGCGTGACAACCAAGGCCCCGCTTCGGTGGGGCTTTTTTTCGCCCGTACCATGTAGCCGTGCTGACGACCCACCTGCTCTACCTCCACGGCTTTCGCTCTTCACCGCAGTCGGTCAAGGCGCGCATGGTTGCAGCCCGCGTGGCGGCGCAGCATCCGGGCATCACCTGGTATTGCCCGCAGTTGCCGCCTTCACCGCGAGAGGCGATGGAAATGGTGATGCGCCACATTGCCAGTTGGCCGCACGAGTCCATGGCCGTGGTCGGCTCATCCCTGGGTGGCTTCTACGCGACGCATGTGGCGGAGCTCACCGGCTGCAAGGCCGTGCTGCTCAACCCCGCGGTGGACCCGGCCAGCGACCTGCATAAATACATCGGCGAGCAGACCTCCTGGCATGACCCTGAGGAGCGCTTTTTCTTCAAGGCCGATTACGTGGATGAACTCAAGGCGCTCGCCCATGGCCCGGTGGCCCACCCCGAGCATTACTTCGCCGTGATTGCCAAGGGCGACGAGGTGCTGGACTGGCGCGAGATGACAGGCCGCTACCCCGGTACGCGGATCAAGCTGCTGGAAGGCGGGGACCATGCCTTGAGTGACTTTGATGCGCATATAAATGAGCTGTTCCAGTTTCTGCAGGTTGTTGCTCCTTCTCCCTCCCCCACCCTAACCCTCCCCCAGAGGGGGAGGGAATCAGGCCTCGTGTGACAATCCCTCGCATGTATGCATTGTTTGAAGAAGCCGGCAAATTCATGGCCGGACGTGTCCTTTCTGAAGCGGAGTCTTCGGCGCAGGTGGAGTTGTCCAGCGGCAAGCGGGTCAAGGTCAAATCCGGCAATCTGTTGCTGAAATTCGAGGCCCCTTCGCCTGAGCAGATGCTCGCGCAGGCGCAATCCATAGCGCAGACCATCGAGCTGGATTTGGCCTGGGAGTTCTCGTCTGAAGAAGAGTTTGGCTTTGCCGACCTCGCGCGCGACTATTTCAATGACAAGGCCTCGCTTGAGCAGCAAGCCGGCGCCTTGTTCCGGCTGTATGAAGCGCCGCACTACTTCCGCCGCGCCGGCAAAGGCCGCTTTAAAAAAGCACCCGCCGAGATCCTGCAGCAGGCGCTGGCCGCCATTGAAAAGAAAAAGTTGCTTCAGGCGCAGATCGCCGGCTGGGCAGACGAGCTGGCCGCAGGCACCTGCCCCGCGCCCATCCGCGAGCAGCTCTACAAGATCCTGTTCAAGCCCGACAAGAATGCGCCGGAGTACAAGGCCGTGGTGGACGCCTCACGCGCCACGCACCTGGCGCCGCTGGACCTGCTGCAGAAAGCCGGCGCGATCTCCTCGCCCTACCAGTTCCACTGGAAACGCTTCCTGTTTGAGAACTTCCCCAAAGGCACGGCCTTCCCCGCACTTTCGGCGCCGCCGGTCAAGGACGACCTGCCGCTTTCCACCGCGCAGGCGTTTTCCATCGACGACTCGCAAACGACCGAGATTGACGACGCGCTGTCGGTACAGGGCCTTGGCAGCGGCACGGTCACCGTGGGCATCCACATTGCCGCGCCCGGCCTGGCGGTGCAACCGGCCAGCCCGATTGACAACGTGGCGCGCAATCGCCTCTCGACCGTCTACATGCCGGGCTACAAGATCACCATGCTGCCCGACGAAGTGGTGCAGGGCTACACGCTGATGGAGGGGCGCGACTGCCCTGCCGTCTCGCTTTACGTGACGCTGGACGAAGCCACGCTGGAAATCAAGAGTAGTGAAACGAAGATCGAGCGCGTGCACATCGCCGCCAACCTGCGGCATGACCAGCTGGACGGCGTCGTCACGCACGAATGGCTGACGGACCCGTCCGTTCAGCCGCCGGCGGGCACCACGCCACCGAACGTGCCGCGCGAGTCGCTGGCGTTTCTGTTCCGGCTGGCCAACCATTTGAAAGCCGGGCGCGAAGTGGTGCGCGGCAAGCCCGAGAACTTCAACCGGCCAGACTACAACTTCCGCCTCGTCGGCAATGACGGTGCAGAGCCGCAAGGCACCGAAGAGGTCCGGATCAGCGTGCGCCAGCGCGGCGCGCCGCTGGACCTGATCGTGGCCGAGGCGATGATCCTGGCCAACAGCACCTGGGGCAACTGGCTGGGCGAGCACGGCGTGCCGGGCATCTACCGCAGCCAGGCCAGCATGGCGCCGGGCGTGAAGGTGCGCATGGGCACCAAGGCCTTGCCGCATGCGGGTCTGGGCGTTAAGAGTTATGCGTGGAGCACATCGCCGCTGCGCCGTTACACCGACCTCGTCAACCAGTGGCAGATCATTGCCTGCGCGCGGCATGGAAAAACGGCGGCGCTTGCAGCGCCCTTCAAGCCCAAGGACGCCGAGCTGTTCTCAATCATCTCCAGCTTTGACGCGGCCTACAGCGCCTACAACGGTTACCAGGCCGGCATGGAGCGCTTCTGGACACTCAAGTACCTGGAGCAGCAGGGCATCACCGAACTCACCGCCACCGCTTTCCGCGAAGGCCTGGTGCGGGCCGACGAGTTGCCGCTGGTGCTGGGTGTGCTGGGCGCACAGGACCTGCCGCGCAATGCACGCGTGCGCGTCAAGCTGGGCAGCATCGACGAGATCACGCTGGACGTGCACGGCACCGTGATCGAGCGGCTGGACGCAGCGCCTGCGGCAGAGGGCGCGAGCGCGGATGCGCAGGAAAGCGAGGAAGACGACGGTGATGACGTCGCCTCCGGCCCCATTGCGATTGCGGTGGATGTCAGTGAATCCGAGGCCCCGGCGGGCGATAGTCCCAACCCGTGAACCTGCGGTCCCTCAGCACCCTCCAGATTGCCCTCGGCGTCTCTGTCGCCGTGCATGCGGTGCTGCTGACAGTGCGATTTGTAGACCCTGAAAGTTTCAACCGCATCTTCCAGGAAACACCGCTTGAGGTGATCCTGGTCAACGCCAAATCCAGCGAGCGGCCTGACAAGGCAGCGGCCATCGCGCAGGCGTCCCTCGCAGGTGGTGGAGAGGCCGACAAGGGCCGCGCCACCACGCCGCTGCCGCTGTCCGCCATGACCGAAACCGGCGACGCGACGGAAGACGCACAGCGCAAGATCGAGGCCATGCAGGAGCAGCAGACGCTGCTGCTGGCGCAGATCAAGCAGGCCCTGGCCGCCATGCCCCCGCCCGACCCCAAAACGCCCAGCAGCAACCCCGAAGCTGCAGCGCGCGAGGAAAAGCGGCGCCAGCTGATCAAACTGCTGGCCGAGATTGAACGCCGCATCAATGAAGAAAACGCCCGTCCGAAAAAGCGCTACATCAGCCCGGCCACGCGCGAAGAGGTGTACGCGGTGTACTACGACAGCCTGCGCCACAAGATCGAAGACAAGGGAACCGAAAACTTCCCCGAGGCGGCCGGGAAAAAGCTCTACGGCGAGCTGACCATGATCGTCACTGTCAACTACGACGGGCGGGTGCTGGCCACCGAGGTGGTGGAAACATCCGGCAGCCTGACACTGGACCGCCGCGCGCAGGCCATTGCCCGCAACGCCGGGCCGTTCGGCTACTTTACCGACGCGATGCGCCGCAAGGCCGACCAGATCGTTGTTGTCTCGCGCTTCAAGTTCACGCGCGACGAGACGCTGGAAACCAAACTCACCAGCCGCTAGTGGCGGCCGCTCCCTATGGATACCTATTGCGTCATGGGCAACCCGGTGGAGCACAGCAGGTCGCCGTGGATCCACGCCCGCTTTGCTGAACTCACCCATCAGACCCTGCACTACGGCAAGCGCCTGATCCCGCTGGACGGTTTTGAGGCGGGGCTGCGCAGCTTCATGGCCGAGGGGGGCAAGGGCTGCAACGTCACCGTCCCTTTCAAGTTCCAGGCGGCTGCGCTGGTGCAGCATGCCAGCCCGCGCGCGACGCTGGCGCAGGCCTGCAACACCCTGCGTTTTGACCGTGACGGCATCCATGCCGACAACACCGATGGCGTGGGGCTGGTGGGCGACATCACCCGCAATGCCGGCGTGCCGCTGGCCGGGCGCAGCGTACTGCTGCTGGGCGCGGGCGGGGCGGCGGCCGGCGTGCTGGGGCCGTTGATCGAAGCAGGCGCGGGGCGCATCGTCATTGCCAACCGCACCTCTGAAAAAGCCGCGCAACTGGCGGCGCGCCACACCACCCTGGCCCTGCGCCACCGGACCGAGCTGTTTGCCTGCGGCCTGCAGAACATGCAGGAGGCCTTTGACGTGGTGATCAACGGCACAGCCAGCAGCCTGGCCGGTGGTGAGGTGCCGGTGAGCGCGGCCGTGCTCAAGCCAGGCACCCTTGCCTACGACATGATGTATGGCCCCGCCGCGAAAGGCTTCATGGACTGGGCTCGTGTGCATGGCGCGGTCCCGCGCGACGGGCTGGGCATGCTGGTGGAGCAGGCCGCCGAGTCCTTCGTGTTCTGGCGCGGCGTGCGCCCGCCGTCGGCCCAGGTGTTGGCAGAGCTTCGCGCCGCCCTGGCCTGATGTGATGAAACCCTTCATGCGATGGCTTGGCTTGGTGGTGGTGGCCGTGCTGCTGCTGGAGCTGTTCTTTGTAGTGCGCATCGCGGCGATGAGCGTCATCGACCCGCAGTCCACTGCCTTCCAGCGCTCGGAGGCCTGGCAGCTCGCCACTACCAAGGGCTCCTTGCGCTGGCGCCAGCAGTGGGTGCCGTATGCGCAATTGCCGGTCAGCCTCAAGCGCGCGGTGATCGCGTCTGAAGATGGCGACTTCATCAACCATGACGGCGTTGAGTGGGAAGCGGTGGAGAAAGCCTGGCAAAAAAACGCCAAGGCCGAAGAGCAGGCCGCCAAGCGCCTGCAGGCGGCCAAGGCCGGTGCGGCGCGCGCGCCAAAGATCGTCGGCGGCTCCACCATCAGCCAGCAGCTGGCCAAGAATTTGATGCTGTCTGGCGAACGCACCTTGCTGCGCAAGGGCCAGGAGTTTGTGCTGACCCTGCTGCTCGAGGCTTTTCTCAGCAAGCAGCGCATCCTTGAGATTTATCTGAACAGCGTGGAATGGGGTGAAGGCGTCTTCGGCGCCGAGGCCGCCGCGCAGCACTACTTCCGCAAGCCGGCGGCGCGGCTCACGGCCTATGAAAGTGCCCGGCTGGCGGTGATGTTGCCCCGGCCCAAGTATTTCGAGAAGGTGCCCAACTCCGGCTACCTGTCCAGCCGCGCGTCGACGATCGTGTCGCGCATGGGGGATGCGGAGCTGCCGTAGAGCTTGGTAATTCAGACAGGTAATTCCGGTCGGTGAGCCGTAAATCCATTATTACGGCTCAATTCCTGAGCCGTATTTTTCGTAATACGGCTCATTCCTTGAGCCGTATTTGCTAAAATTCGGCTCATGCCCAACCTCACCCTGAGTAAAACCCACATCTGGCAGCTAACCTCCTGGCCGGCGATGCACTTTGATCCTGCCCGCCTGGCGCCGGAACTGCAGGCAGCCAGGCTGGCCCAGGGTCAGCTGCTGGGCCAGCTTGAAGCGATTGGCCTGGAGGAGGCCCGCGGCCTGGGGCGCGACCTGTGGATCCAGGAGGCCATTGCCACCGCGGCGATCGAGGGCGAGCGGCTGGACTTGTCGGCTGTTCGCTCCTCCGTCACGCGCCGGCTTGGCCTGGCCGACCTCTCCACGTACGACCGGCATGTAGACGGCTTGGTGGAGGTGATGCAGGACGCCACGGCCAACCACGATGCGGCGCTGGACGAAGACCGGCTGTGCCGCTGGCAGTCGGCGTTGTTTCCCGGCGGTACCGCAGGCATACGGCGTATCGCCATCGGGCGCTTTCGCGACCATGCCGAGCCCATGCAGATCGTGAGCGGCTTGCCTGGGCGTGAGGTGGTGCACTACACCGCACCGGCATCCAGTGAGGTGCGCAGCCATATGCGCTTGTTCCTGCAATGGTTCAACGGTACGCGGCCAGGCCACGCACGGGCGCCTTTTCCCCCACTCGACGGCCTGGTGCGGGCTGCCTTAGCCCACCTGTGGTTTGAGACTGTGCATCCCTTTGAAGACGGTAACGGACGGCTTGGCCGGGCCATCGCCGACATGGCCATTGCGCAGGACCTGAACTCGCCAACACGCGTCTTCAGCCTGTCGCGCCAGTTGCTGGACACGCGTGCCGGCTATTACGACGCGCTGCAACACGCACAGTCGGGGGAGCTCGATGTGACGCCCTGGGTGGAGTGGTTCATTCGCGCCCTCACGCAGGGCTGTCACAAGTCGAGGGCTGTGGTGCGCCAGGCGATCAGCAAATCCGCCTTGCGCACCCGCTGCGCGGCACTCGCGGTAAATGAGCGGCAGCGCAAGATCCTTGAACGCCTGATGGAGGCCGGGGACGGCGGTTTCCTTGGCGGCATGACGGCCGACAAATACAGCAAGATCACTGGCGCCTCCAAGGCCACCGCCACGCGTGACCTGGCCGACTTGCTGCAAAAGGACTTGCTCTTGGTGGAAGGCGTTGGCAAGGCGACGCGCTATGTGGTGAATGTG
>JACMQX010000297.1 GCA_014376765.1 Ramlibacter sp.
GGTGTTGTTGTTGAACGAGATGGTCAGACAGAAAATTCGCCCCGCGGAGTTGGCCCGTCGACTGGGGACCACAGCCCAGGAAATCAACCGGATGACGCACCTGACTCACGCGACCAAGATTGATGGAATCGATGCGGCTTTGAACGTTCTGGGAAAGCGCCTCGAGCTACGTTCCGTTTGACTAACTGGTGTTGTAGTCACTATTTCGCCCAGCTGTCCTTCATCCCCGTGATCTTGTTCAGCACCGGCTTGCCCGCAAGATGATCCACCCGATCCGCCACGAAGTACCCGTGCCGCTCAAACTGGAACCTGTCGTCCGCCTTGGCCAGGGCCAGTGATGGTTCTACATACGCCGTGACAACTTTCAGGCTGTCCGGGTTCAACTCTTCCAGAAAATCCTGCTCACCGGTGTCGGGCTGCGGCACGCTGAAGAGCCGGTCGTACAAGCGCACTTCAGCCTGCAATGCATCGGCCACGCTCACCCAGGTGATCACGCCCTTGACCTTGATGCCGTCTGCGCCCGGCGTGCCGCTTTTGGTGTCGGGCACCAGCGTCGCATGCACTTCGCTCACCTGGCCGGCTGCGTCCAGCTTGGCGCCTGTGCATTCAATCACGTGGCCGTATTTAAGCCGCACCCTGTTGCCGGGGTACAGGCGGTTGTAGCCCTTGGGCGGCACTGGCTCGTAGTCGGTCTTTTCAATCCACAACTCCCTGCCGAATTTAAAGTTGCGCTTGCCCATCTCCGGCAGGTGCGGGTGCACCGGCGCGCTGCAATCGTCCAGGGTGCCGGCCCCATGCAGTTCATTCCAATTGGTGATGACCAGCTTCACCGGGTCCAGCACCGCCATCGCGCGCGGGGCCTTCACGTCCAGGTCTTCACGCAGGCAGCCTTCCAGCGTGCTGTAGTCGATCCAGCTGTCGCTCTTGGTCACGCCAATTCGCTCGGCAAACACCTGCAGGCTCTCGGGCGTGTAGCCGCGCCGGCGCAGGCCGACTATTGTTGGCATGCGCGGGTCGTCCCAGCCGTTCACCCGCTTTTCTTTCACCAACTGCGCGAGCTTGCGTTTGCTGGTGATGACGTAGGTCAGGTTCAGCCTTGCAAACTCGTACTGGCGCGGCACGGGCTGGCTGATGAGGCCGCCCACGACACGGCCGTCCGGCAGGGTCTTCGTTTCCGCCAGGTGCTCCAGCAGCCAGTCATAAAACGGCCGCTGGTCTTCAAACTCCAGCGTACAGATGCTGTGCGTAATTTGCTCCAGCGCGTCTTCCACCGGGTGGGCAAAGGTGTACATCGGGTAGATGCACCACTTGTCGCCGGTGTTGTGGTGCGTCGCGCGGCGGATGCGGTAGATGGTCGGGTCCCGCATGTTGATGTTGGGGCTGGCCATGTCGATTTTTGCGCGCAGCACGGCAGCGCCATCGGCCAGTTTGCCGTCCTTCATTTCGCGAAAGCGGGCCAGGTTTTCTTCTACCGTGCGGCTGCGAAAGGGGCTGTTCATACCGGGCTTGCCGAAGTCACCGCGATTGGCGCGCATGTCTTCGGCGCTTTGCTCGTCTACATAGGCCAGGCCCGCTTCGATCAGGTACTCGGCGGCGCGGTACATGAAGTCGAAATAGTCGCTCGCATGGTAGAGGTTGTCGTCTCCAAAGGCCTGCCAGCCGAAGCCCAGCCAGTGCACCGCGTCGATGATGCTGCGGACAAATTCGGCGTCTTCTTTTTCGGGGTTGGTGTCGTCAAACCGCATGTGGCAGACACCGCCATAGTCGCGCGCCAAACCAAAGTTCAAACAGATGCTCTTGGCGTGGCCCACATGCAGGTAACCGTTGGGCTCGGGCGGAAAGCGGGTGCGGATTTTGGCGGGGTCGAGCTTGCCTTGCGCGTGGTGGGCAGCGTCGCCCGGGGTGCCGCCCCATTGCCGGGTGGTGTAGGTGCCGTTGGCCAGATCGTGCTCGATGATCTGGCGCAGGAAGTTGCTGGGTTTTGTGGTTTCTTTGACAGAAGGAACGTTCATGCCTTTGATTCTAGGGTTTCCACTCCCGGCATCGTTACGTCTGGCAACGGGTTTGACCGTAGCTGCCGTACTGGTCTGACCTGGGGCGCGTCTAATGAGGGTATAGGATGCTGTTTGTCCCAATCAAAGGAGTTTCGCCATGAACGACAAGTCTTCCACCTTCGGCATGATTGCGCGGGCTGGTGCGGTTGCCGCATTGGCAGTTGCGGGCCTTGCGGCTGCCAGCGGCGCGCAGGCGCGGTCCAATATTGATTTCTCAATTGGTATTGGCGTTCCAGGCGTGGCGCTGGGGGTCAGCAACTCAAGCTACTACCAGAGCGCGCCTGTTTACTACCAGCCGCAGCCCTTTTATTCACAGCCTGTTTATTCGCAGCCTGTTTATTCACAGCCCGTCTACTCGCAGCCCGTCTATTCACAGCCGGCGTATTCACAGCCTGCTCCTGTGTACTACCAGCCGGCGCCTGTCTACTACCAGCCGGCGCCTGTGTACTACCAACCCGCGCCCGTCTATTACCGGCCCGCCCCTGTGTACTTTGGCGCGACCTATTACGGCGGCCGGGGCTACTACGGCAATGGTGGCTATGGCGGTCGTTACCACGGTTACCGTTAAGCCAAAAAAAAGCCCGCAGACGTGAAGCCTGCGGGCCAATCAGCCTAACGCGGTGCCTTGGCACCGGTCCAGCGTCGCTCCCGGTGGAGGGAGGAGGTGGGGGGAGCGAAGGTGTAGTAGAACCTCGTCGCCTCCTCAAGTGTGTAGGACGAATTCCCATGCGCTTGACGGACAGTTTTGACATCGAAAAAAGCCCGCAAATGTCAAGTCCTCGGGCGTAGGAACCGGATGAGCTTTTGGATCAATGCCCAGTCGGCGTACCCTGAAAGTTGATGGTTCAAAGACATTCGGAGGGTTGCCTGCAGACAGGCGCTGCGCGGGGCGGCGGTGCAGCGGCTCCAAGTGCCAGCCGCCGGCCGCCAGCCGTGTCTCAGACCGCGCGCCAGAAGATGTAGTCGGCCTTGTACTTCACGATTTCCTTCTTGCCCATGGTGGTGCCGTCGCAGCCGCTGGCAGGTGCAACGCCGCCTTTGGTGGCCACGCGCTGGATGTAGGTCACGCCCTGCATGGCGCCTGCACCCACCGCAGGGTTGCCCTTGACGAGTTGCAGCGGGATGTTGCCGGCCATGGCTTGCGAGACAGCAACTTGCGTTGCCGTGAGCTTGGAGCCGTCCATGCTTTCCCAGGTGGCGGGCGGGCCGTAGTATTTGCCGACCTGCTTGCCGCTGCGGTCCATCAGCTTGGCGTCCGGGCCCACAAAAACCCACTCGGCCTGGCCAGGCATGCCGGCTTTGGTGCGGCATTCGTAGGTGATCTCACCCACGCCCACGGTTTCCATGGCGACCTTGTTGCCGGCCGGCACTTGCACGGTAGGGGGCAGGCCGTCCTGCGAAAACGCCATCATCGGCGGGCTGCTGGCGCAGGCAGAGATGAGAGCAACGGCCGATGCGGCCAGGGCTGTGCGGGTGAGATGGCTGAGCGTCATGATCCGGATTCCTTATGTATGGTTACAACGCCAGAACATGCCGCTGCCTGATCTTTACGCCTGGTTTACGCTGCTGGATTCAATCCGGATAAAAAAGAGTCAGACAGTGGTCAGCCTGCCTTCCAGGCCTTGGCTGTTCAACACGCTGCAAGCCGAGTTCGACCGGGTGCGCGACTACCTGGAGCCAGGGGCGCTCGCCAGGAAGATGAATGGGCTTTAAGGTGGCGTCCCCTGCCGGCAGCCCGCAGCGATAATCCAGCGTCTTTCCAAGGAGCCCGCGTGGATATTGTTTTGCTGGTCAAGGCCGCCCTCATGGGCATCGTCGAGGGGCTGACCGAGTTCCTGCCTGTGTCTTCAACCGGGCACCTGATCCTGGCCGGCTCGCTGCTGGGTTTTGATGACGCCCGAGCCAAGGTGTTTGACGTCGCCATCCAGAGCGGCGCCATCCTGGCCGTGATCATTGTTTACTGGCAGAAGATCCGCGCCACGCTCGTTGCGCTGCCCACGCAGCGGCAGGCGCAGCGGTTTGCGCTCAATGTGCTGGTGGGGTTTCTGCCCGCTGCAATCATTGGCCTGCTGGCCTACAAGACCATCAAGGCCCACCTGTTCAATCCGGGCGTGGTCGCGGCTGCCTTCATCGTCGGCGGCTTCATCATCCTGTGGGTCGGGCGCCGGCAAAACGTGGCCGCGCCGCGCATCCTGTCGGTGGACGACATGACGATCATGGACGCGCTCAAGGTCGGCTTTGTGCAATGCCTGGGCATGATCCCCGGCACCAGCCGCAGCGGCGCCACCATCATCGGCGGGATGCTGCTGGGCCTGTCGCGCAAGGCGGCAACCGACTTCTCTTTTTTCCTGGCCATTCCCACATTGGTGGGCGCAGGCGTGTACAGCCTCTACAAGGAACGGGCGCTGTTGTCAGCCGCCGATGTGCCGATGTTCTGCGTGGGCCTGCTGTTCTCGTTTGTGAGCGCCTGGATCTGCGTGCGCTGGCTGCTGCGCTACATCTCCACCCACAGCTTCGTGCCATTTGCCTGGTACCGCATTGCCTTTGGTGTGGTGGTACTGCTCACGGCGTGGCTGGGCCTGGTGAACTGGGCGGACTGAAGCAGGTGGGGCCTGCCTTTTGTCCGTGAGGCTGTTTGCCTCACGCATCCCAACGGCGCCACTGGCCTTCAGGCTGGGCAAGGCGGTTGGCCAAAATTTGCAGCACCTTCGGGTGCGTGCCCAGGCCCAGATGGCTGGCGCCCGAGGCCTCGACACTCTCCGAGCTGCAGGTTTCTTTTTCCATGCAGGCGCGCCAGGGCACGATGCCGTCCGTCTTGCTGTAGATGGCTGTTGTCGGCACGTCCGGCGTCTGGCGCAGGCGGGCTTGCAGATTGGGCGTGAGCTGCTGGGTGTCCCCGCTCAGCAGCCGGTAGGCCGTCGCAGCGTGGTTGGCGTCGGCCAGCGCGCCGAAGGGGGTGCCCAGGGTGATGACTTGCCGCACCATCGGGCCGGAGCGCTTGGCCAGTTCACGGGCGTAAATGCCGCCCAGGCTCCAGCCGATCAGGCTGACACTTCGGCCATGGGCGCTGTGCACGTCAACCAGAAGGTCATCCAGCCGGTCCAGCCAGTCGTCGAAGTCGCCCTCGGGCCCGGTGTTCAGGCCCTGGCCCCAGTCGTGGGCCACGTAGCCTGATTTGTCGAGAAAGCGCCGCAGCGGCCGTGTGCTGAACGGCCCGGCCCCCAAGCCCGGAAACACAATGACCGGGTGGCCGTCGCCGCGTGCCTTGGGGCTGGGGCTGAGCAGTGATGCGCAGTAATCTGCAACACCCCGCAGGGGTTCAAGCGCCAGCAGGACCAGGGAAGGCGCCACAGGCGCAATTGACTTCGAAACAGCACGCATCCTGGTCCTTGCACAGTGGCATAGGTAAGTAATGCTTCCAATCGTAAGTTCGTCAAACGCACCTGCCTGTGGGAATTCGATGGCGTGAGTTGTAGGACGGACCCAGGCACCCGCCCAACATCAGGGCGCACCTTGGCCGCGCCTGGCCCTCGCCGGGGATCAGAAATCGAATCCGCGCAGTGCTGCCTCGATGGCAGCGGCAGTCGCTATCGGTTTTTCCATCGGGAACAGGTGGGTGCCGTCCAGCATCATCACCCGGCCCTTTGTCACACGCTCTGTCATGGCCATGCCAACCCGTTTCATCTCGGCAGACTGGCGTCCGCCAATGAAAGCGGCGTGGCACTTGAGCGGGTGCCGGCGGATCAGGGCGTCCAGGTTGTCGGGCAGCGTGTTGTAGATGGCGGTCTCCACCTCGCGGGTGAAGCTCAGCACCCGCTTGCCATCTTCATCATGCATGGCATGGCAGACGTAGTCTTCCAGCACCTTCGGGTCCCAGCGGGCAAAAGCTTTTTTATGGCGGAAATGCTCCAGTGCTGCTTCAGCGCTGGGCCAGCTGTTGCGGCGCCTCCGGCTGACGGCGGCGGGCGATACCGTGCCGACCAGCTGGGTGCGCTTGATTACGCCCAGTGTGGTGGCACGCCAACCGCCAAGGATGGGCGCGTCCACCAGCAGCACGCCGCGTGCCAGCGCCGGTTCGCGCGCAGCGGCCATGAGGCTCAGGAATCCGCCCAGCGAGTGGCCTACAAGGAATGCAGGCTCGCCGGCCTTTTGCACTTCCTCGCGGGTGAAGTCGCACAGCTGGCGCACCAGGTTGGGCCAGTTGTTGGTGACGGGGTAGGCCGGGTCATGCCCGAATTTATCGACCGCTTTGACGGTGAAGCCGCGCGAGCGCAGGTCTTTCAACAGGACCCGGTAAGTGCTGGCCGGAAAACTGTTGCCATGTGAAAAAACGATGAGCATTGAGTGAAAGAGATTACTTGTGCGTATCTAAAAGAAGACAAACGAATTGATAACTACTAGGTGATAACCCTTATTACCTGCGTAACCTGTCAATAGTGACAGGGGGTCTGGCAGGGCATTCTCGCTGGCCTGGCCGATGATGCGTCAAGCGTTTCGGGGGCATGCCATCAGCCCGGTTTTCATGACCTGCATCCCACGATGCGGGCTCTGCGCCGCGCTGCAGAACATCAATTGAAGTGAAGGTCGCCATGTCGCAGGTAATCAATGTTGAATCGGTGATGGCCAGCCTCGCCGAGCTGGCCGAAAAGTACATGGGTGTCGAGAAAAACCGCCTGCAGGGCGGCATACCGCTGGCCGAGCTGTTCGACTCATTGTGCCTGCTGGAGCTTGTGATGTTGCTGGAGCGCAAGCTTCAGATTGACATCGACATTCCCTCTCATGCGCGCAGGGCGGGCAGCCGGCTGGACGCCTGTGAACTGGCCCGTGCCGTGGTCCGCCAGCACAGTGCCCGCGCCAGGCCGCTGCGCCGCGCAGCCTTCATGCCTTTGCCCCTGCTTGCCGCGGCATGAAGACCCGCCGCGTTGTCGTCACCGGCATGGGGCTGTTGTGCCCGCTGGGCAACACGCCAGACAGCTTTTTTGACAAGCTCATTGCAGGTGGGACGGGCATCGCGCCGCACCCCAACCCCGAGGTGGCCAAGCCGGTTGGCATGGTGCAGGGGGAGGTGGCTGGTCATTTCACAAAGCTCCAGCAGCTGGACCTGGACCGGGTCAGCCAGCTGTCGCTGCTGGCCGCGCGGCAGGCTCTTGGCATGGCCGGCCTTGTGGGACCGCTGGGCAACGACGCGGGCATGTTTTTCGGCACCGGCGCTGGGGGCATTGAGTCGATCGAGCATGCGTACGCCAGCTTTTTTGGCCGAGGCAATGATGACCAGAAGTTGCTGACCATCCTGTCGGCCATGCCGCACGCGCCCGCCTCACAGGTGGCCATGCGCTACGGCATACGGGGCGAGTGCCAGACGTATTCCAGCGCCTGCTCTTCATCGGCTGTCGCAATTGGCGAGGCTTTTCGCCGCGTGCGCGACGGCTACCTGGACCGGGCAGTGGCCGGCGGCGGGGAGAGCATGCTGTCGCCAGGTGTGCTGGACAGCTGGAATTCCATGCGGATTTTGTGTGACGACCCCGAATCAGCGCCCGGTACGGGCTGCCGCCCTTTCAGCGGCGACCGGTGCGGTTTTTCATTGGGCGAGGGGGCGGCCTTTGTGGTGCTGGAGACGCTTGATGCGGCGCGCGAGCGTGGCGTGCGCGTCGTGGCTGAGATCGTCGGCTACGGGGTGAGCAACGACGCCAGCCACATGTCGCGGCCGCAACCGCAGGGGCAGGTGCTGGCCATGCAGCGCGCCATGGCGATGATGCGCGGCAAGCCGCACAAGATCGGCTACATCAACGCCAACGGCACCGGGACGCAGGCAGGTGACGTGACTGAGACCAAGGCCATCAAGATGATGTTTGGCGACCATGCCTACCAGATGCCGGTGTCGTCCACCAAGTCGGCGCATGGCCACCTGGTGGGTGCGGCTGGGGCGGTGGAGTTCATTGCGGCCTTGATGGCGCTGACCCGCCAGGTGGTGCCGCCCACGACACACTGGGCCTGCCGCGACCCGGAGTGCGACCTGGACTACGTTCCGCAACTGGGCCGCCAGGTGCAGAACCTGACCCATGTGATGTCCAACTCGTTTGCGTTTGGCGGGAGTAACGCGAGTTTGATTGCGCAGAAACTGGATGGTTAGGACTTAAATCAAGCGCTCATCCGGCGTAGAGATTTTCTTCAGCGGCTTGCTGCGACCAGCCGGCACGATCAGCGGGACCTCAGTGTGGCCGCCGTCCCAGGTCGGGTCTTCGATGCTGTCAAACACCTCGCGCAGCTTCAGGCCCCAGTTGCCGCGCAGCAGCTTGAAGTAGGGGTTTGACTCGTCAATGCACACCACCTTGTCGGTTTCAAAGCGGTTGGTCTCATACACCACCAGGTCCAGCGGCAGGCCGACCGAGAGGTTGGACTTGAGGGTGGAGTCCATCGACACGAGGGCGCACTTGGCGGCTTCGTCCAGCGGGGTCTCGGGGGTGAGCACGCGGTCGAGCACCGGCTTGCCGTATTTCGACTCGCCCACCTGGAAGTAAGGCGTCTCGGGCGTCGCTTCAATGAAGTTGCCGGCCGAGTAGACCTGGAACAGGCGCATGCCTTCACCGCGAATCTGCCCGCCAAAAATCAGCGAGACATTGAAGTCCACACCCGACTGTTTGAGCGACGCAGCATCGCGTTCGTACACATGGCGAACGGCTGCACCCAACACCCGAACCGCATCGAACATGCTCTTGGCGTTCCAGATGGTGATGGGCGCGCTGTCTTCGGTTTCCTTCAACTGCTCGACCTGCAGCATCTCGCGCACCGACTGCGAGATGCTCAGGTTGCCGGCCGACAGCAGCACCATGAAGCGGTCGCCCGGCTTTTCATAAATGATCATTTTGCGGAAGGTGCTGATCTGGTCCAGGCCCGCATTGGTGCGGGAGTCGGACAGGAACACCAGTCCGTCGTTGAGTTTGATGCCGACGCAGTAAGTCATGAGGGGCTCCGGTAGACGCAAGGCCGGAACATCAGGCCTTGCGATTGATTTTTTTCAGGGCGTACAGCGCATCCAGCGCCTCGCGGGGACTCAATGCGTCCGGGTCGATGGCCGCCAGTGCGGTTTCCAGCGGGCCCGGCCCGGCTGATGCTGTCTCGGGTGGCGGGGCAAACAAGTCTACCTGCTCACGGCTTGTGGTCTGCTGCGTTTCCAGCGCCGCCAGGGCATGCCGCGCATGGTTGAGCACTGCAACTGGCATGCCAGCCAGGCGCGCGACCTGGATGCCGTAACTCCTGCTGGCCGGGCCGGCCTGGATTTCATGCAGGAACACGATGTCCGAGCCCGACTCGGTCGCGCTCACATGCACGTTGACGGCAGCGTGGTGTTTGGCTGGAAACTCCGTCAGCTCAAAGTAGTGCGTGGCAAACAGGGTGTGGGCCTGCGTTTTGTTGTGCAGGTGCGAGGCAATGCCGGAGGCCAGCGCCAGGCCATCAAAGGTGGACGTGCCGCGGCCAATCTCGTCCATCAACACCAGTGAATGCGGCCCGGCCGTGTGCAGGATCTGCGCGGCTTCGGTCATCTCGACCATGAAGGTGGACTGGGCATTGGCCAGGTCGTCTGCCGCGCCGATGCGGGTGTGGATCGCGTCAATCGGGCCGAGCCGGCATGCATCGGCCGGCACGTAAGAGCCCATGCCGGCCAGCAGCACAATCACGGCCACCTGCCGCATATAGGTCGACTTGCCGCCCATGTTCGGCCCGGTGATGATCTGCATCCGCTGCTTCGGGCCCAGCGAGGTGTCGTTGGCGATGAAGCTGCCCGCGCTGGTCTCGGCCAGCCGCGCCTCCACCACCGGGTGCCGCCCGCGCGTGATCTCAATGCCCGGCTCGGGCCTGAACTGCGGCGCGCACCAGTTCAGGGTGAGCGAGCGTTCCGCCAGGGCGCACAGCGCGTCCAGCGAGGCAATCGCACGCGCCACTTGAGTCAGGCAGGCGATGTGTTGCTGCAAGTCGTCCACCACCTTTTCAAAAAGCCACTTCTCGCGCGCCAGCGCCCGGTCCTGCGCGCTCAGGGCCTTGTCTTCAAAGGCCTTGAGCTCGGGCGTGATAAAGCGCTCGGCGTTCTTGAGCGTCTGGCGGCGGCGGTAGTTGTCAGGCACCTTGTCCAGCTGGCCCTGCGAAATCTCGATGTAGAAGCCGTGCACCTTGTTGAACTGCACGCGCAGGTTGGCAATGCCGGTGCGGGCTTTCTCACGCACTTCAAGGTCGAGCAGGAAGGCGTCGCAGTTCTCGCTGATGGCGCGCAGCTCGTCCAGCTCGGCATCAAACCCTGTGGCGATGACGCCGCCGTCGCGCACGAGGGCGGCGGGGTCTTCCTTTACGGCGCGCTTGAGCAGTTCGGCGCAGCCTGCAGGCGGCTCCAGATTCCGGGCCAGCGCCGCCAGGAGCGGGGACGCCTGCAGGGCGGGTATCTCACTGGCCGCGCCCAGTGATTCAGCTTTGATAAGCGTGATGCCCAGCGCGACGAGTTCACGCGGGCGTACCTGGCGCAGCGCCAGGCGCGCGGTGATGCGCTCTACATCGGCCGTGCCCTTGAGTTGCTCGCGCAGCTTTTGCCATGCGCTGGCATCGCCACTCGAATCCCCGCGCAGCGCTGCAATCGCCCTCAGCCGCTGCGTTGCCTCCCCCCGTTCGCGCAAAGGCTCCAGCAGCCAGCTCTTGAGCATGCGGCTTCCCATGCCGGTCATGCAGGTGTCCAGCAGCGAGAAGAGGGTGGGCGAGTCTTCGCCGCGCAGGGTTTGGGTCAGTTCCAGGTTTCGCCGCGTGGACAGCGGCAAGCCGATCAGCTGGTCGTTGCGCTGCACGCGCAGGCTCTGCACATGCGACAGGGCGCGGCCCTGGGTGTGCTCTGCATAACCCAGCAACGCGCCGGCCGCTGCGTGGGCATGGGTGAGGGCATCGGCATTCCAGGACGACAGGCTGGCGGCCTTCAGCTGGTCCAGCAACTTGCGCTGGCCGAGCGCCGCCTCAAACTGCCACTCGGGCCTGGGGGTGAGGGACAAGGACGAAGTAAAGCGCAAGGCCTTGAGCCGTTGCTCAAAGGCTGTGGTGATACCCGCGCTGTAGATCAATTCGTTGGGCGCAATGCGCGTCACCCAGGCCTCGACCTCGTCGCTGGCGCATTCGGCCAGGTGCAGCTCGCCCTGCGTCACGCTCAGCCACGCGAGGCCACAGGTATTGCGCGCACCCTGGTGAATGCACAGCAGGAAAGACTCGGTCTTGTCGCTCAGCAGCTCGCTGTCGGTCAGCGTGCCGGGCGTGACCACGCGCATCACCTTGCGCTCCACCGGGCCCTTGCCGCCGACCTCGCCCACCTGCTCGCAAATGGCCACCGACTCGCCCTGCCTGATCAGCTTGGCGAGGTAGTTTTCCATCGCGTGAAAGGGCACGCCCGCCATGACCACCGGCTCGCCAGCGGACTGGCCGCGCCGGGTGAGAGTTATGTCCAGCAGGCGCGCAGCCTTCTCGGCGTCGGCCCAGAACAGCTCGTAAAAATCGCCCATGCGGTAGAACACAAGCGTGTCGGGGAAGTCTGCTTTGATGCCCAGGTACTGGGCCATCATTGGGGTATGCGCGGAAAAATGCGCATTTTTCGCCTGTGGAGAGCTGGTTTTTTCCTTATCAATCAATGCTATTTCCCATGTTTTCAACGACCCGTATCGTTCCTCTGTTGCCGCCCGTCGATTCGGTGGAATGGGGCTTTGGCATGAAACTCGCTTTTGCTTGGCCTGTCAAACGATTACTCGACGAATGGGCGGCCGGACTTGCCTCTATTTTCGCGCTGCCGCCAATGCCTTGCTTCGCTGGTCTGTTCTTGAGCGCCACGTCTCCAACGCATCAATGTCCTTGAGCAGCTCATCGGGATGTGGCCTGGGCAAATGAGCGGCCTGCGCCGGGTCGTGGCCGGCGAATTTGGAGCTCTTCGTCATGCCCGCGTCGATGGCTTTGTAATCGTCGTCGTCAACGGTGACGCCCTTCAGCGCCTGTGTTGAAACCCCTTCGCGGAACCGCACCACCACGTTTTGGAACAACACCTCTTCGACGCCCCGCTCCCACCCCTCGCGCAGGTGAGAGTAAGCATCGCGGGTCGCTAAAGTGGCCAGTTCCTCCTCGCCCGCCTTGTGCAGGGCAGCCACCCGCTGGTGTTTGTCCCGCAAAGCCTTGACTCGCTTGGAAGTGGCCAACGTATCGAACGGCAGCCGGTCAGTTTGGACGCCGAAGCCTTGCGCGGTGCGGTGGATGCATTG
This sequence comes from Ramlibacter sp., assembly GCA_014376765.1. Taxonomy (GTDB): domain Bacteria; phylum Pseudomonadota; class Gammaproteobacteria; order Burkholderiales; family Burkholderiaceae_C; genus JACMQX01. Next base: position 12,323 of record JACMQX010000297.1, read on the forward strand.
GGTAGTGGAATCCACGCCCGCTCCCTCTGCCTCTTGTTGAAGAACGCAGAGGAAGTAGATGTCGTGGGTGAATACGATCACTTGCCGCGTCTTGGCTTCCTCAGCCAGACGCCGCGCCACTTCCCAACGCCGGCGGTGATCCAGGGACGACACGGGGTCGTCGAACACAATGCCTCCACGGCCCTTGCCTAGGCGGACCTCCGCCAAGAACGACGCGATGGCGATCGCGCGCTGCTCGCCTTCACTGAGAATCGCCGACGGCGCTCCTCCACCCGGTAACTGCAAGGCCAGTTTAAATGTCGTCTTGCCCCCTGGCGACTCAGGCTTCATGACAATTTGCAGCTCATGCACGTTGAGGTTCTTGAGCTCCGCGTTCAAAGCGTCGGCGACCTCTTGCGTCACCATGGTGGTTGAGAGCGTCGTGGATTGACGCGAAATCGCCGTGGTCCCGGTGTCCTCCTCGCATTTGCGATGCTTGTCGATGAGAACGAACTTCGCGAGGCAGTCCAGGGCGTGGGTCTTCAGCTCCGAAAGCCGTTCGCGCGCCGTCAACTCGGCGAGCTCAAGCGCGAGAGGCACGCGCGCTTTTTGGTCGGATGCGTCTTCCAGGGCCTTTGCATCCGCAGCGAGCTTGTTGGCGATTTCGAAGAGGATCGGGCTCGGGTCCTTAGGAAGCGATGGGATTGCGTCCCACAATCCGCCTCCCGCAGCCGCCTGGCGCTTGGTGAGCGCGTCGCCCATGGCCGCAC
>JACMQX010000298.1 GCA_014376765.1 Ramlibacter sp.
CGCTGTATACCGTGCTGGTTGAGGGCGACGACATGACTGAGCCCGTTGCCGATGAGACCCGCTCCATCCTGGACGGTCACATCATCCTGTCGCGCAAGCTCGGCTCGGCGAACCACTACCCCGCCATTGATGTGCTGGCTTCTGCTTCCCGCGTGATGAACGCGTTGATCACGCCTGAGCACAGGGAGCAGGCGGGCACCATCCGGGAGCTCATGGCGAAGTACCAGGACATCGAGCTGCTGCTGAAGGTCGGCGAATATAAAAAGGGCTCTGACCGCGTGGCTGATGCCGCGATAGAAAAGCACGAGGCGATCAGGCAGTTCCTGCGGCAAAAGACCGATGAGTACGTCAGCTGGGAAGACACGCTGGCGCACCTGGAGTCTCTGGCGGCTTAGTCCGGCAGGTTCCTGCTCAAGATCGCGTTGCAACTGCTGCTCTGGGCAAAACCGCACCGGCTTTTGCATGAGCTCATATTGATCGGACAGTCGCGCCAGCGGCAACCACGGGTAGCAGGGGCCTCTACCAAGCACACGCCACCTACCTGGTGTCGTCATCGTGCTGCACACTACGGCCCATCACAACAAGGGTGAAGGGATCGGCGATGTTGATATGGGGCACATTCTGGGGTGCATTACTGGGTCTGTTCTGGCGTGGGCACGAAACAGAGTTCAATGTCGTCGTAGGCGCAGTGCTGGGCCTGTTGGCGGGGTGGAGTCTGCGGCGGGTGGTGCGCAAGGAGGTGCACGCAGCGCGAGCAGCGGTCAACGCGGCGCCGGGCACGTCTGCGCATGCGCATCAGCCATCTCCGACTGCCAGCGAGGCTGTGCCCCCACCGCCCCCGTTCATGCCGGCAACCAGCCCCATGTCAGTCAGCCACGCAGCCTCACCGGCAGTGGCCGCGCAAGCCCCCGCCGCCCTGATGCCCGCTGCTGCACAGCAGTCCAGCCTTGTCAGCGTGCTGTTCAACCGCGCACGGAACTGGCTTTTTGGCGGCAATACCGTAGTGCGCATGGGTGTGCTGGTGCTGTTCATCGGGCTGGCCTTCCTGGCGAAGTACGCAGTGGAAAACGCCTTGTTACCGCCGGAGCTGCGCCTGGCCGCGATTGGCGCGGTTGGCATCGGACTGTTTTTGGCGGGGTTGCGCCTGCGCAATCACGCCAGCGGGAAACAGGCCTATGCGTTGACGCTGCAGGGTGCGGGTGTGGCGGTGTTGTACCTCACGGTGTTCGCCGCGTTCCGGCTGTACCAGTTCCTCCCGGCGGGCGCCGCATTTGCAGCACTGGGGCTGATCTGCGCTTTTTCCGCCGTGATTGCCATCGCACAGAACGCGCAGGCCATGGCCTTGATCGGGTTTGCCGGCGGCTTTGCAGCGCCGATTCTGGCATCCACAGGCCAGGGCAGCCATGTCAGCCTCTTCAGCTATTACACGGTCCTGGGGGTTGCCATTGCAGCCATTGCTTGGGCCCGGGCGTGGCGCTCGCTTAACTTGCTGGGCTTTTTCGCGACCTTTGGCATTGCGACGCTGTGGGGTGCGTTGAAGTACGAGACACAGCATCTGGCAACGACCGAGCCTTTTCTCATTGGCTTCTTTTTCATCTACGTGATGGCTGCGCTACTTTACGCGCTACGCCATTCGCATGCGCCCAAACAGGCGGTGGACGCGACGCTGATTTTTGGTACACCCATCGCGGCATTTTGCTTGCAGTCGGCGCTGGTGCATGACCTGCCATACGCGATGGCGTTTTCGTCTTTGGCGTTGGGGGCTTTCTATCTTGGCTTGGGCTTGTGGCTCGTCAGGCGCCCCGCAGGCCAGCGCGAAGTCAATCAATGGCTGGCCGAATGCTTCGGGGCGCTGGGGCTGGGCTTTGTCACGCTGGCTGTGCCGCTGGCGCTGGACGGTCAATTGACATCCGCGGTGTGGGCGGTGGAAGGCGCCGGCGTTTACTGGATGGGCCGCCGACAGGACCGCTGGTTGCCGCGGGCGGCGGGGCTGGCCCTGCAGCTGATGGCCGCCATGTTCTTTCTGGACTCGGTACAGGTTGCCCAGCATGGGCACTGGCTATTTGCCAATCCGCGTTTTGTGGGGGGCACGATGCTCTCATGCGCCGCGCTGGCGCTGGCATGGTGGTCGCGCCAGAGCCTGGACCGCAGCGGCATGAGTCCTGCGGCTGCGGCCTTCAACACGGCGGAGTTGCAGCTGTCTCCGGTTCTGTTCTGGGTGGGCTTCATGTGGTGGCAATTCGCGCTGTTTGGCGAGATCGCATACAGGTCGCTGGATGCCAACGGCGTGGCACAACCACTGCTGGACGCTTCGGCTCAGTCGCACCTGCAACTCGTTGCCTGGGTGGCCAGCGCCTTTGTTGCGCACCGCCTCGCGTTGCCCTCGCGCCCGGCACCGTGGCCGATCGCTGCGACGCCGGCCTGGACTGCCCTGCCGCTGATGCTGGGCCATGCCTTCGTTGGCCTGGTGGCTTCGGACCCGGTGTTTCAGTCCGGTGGCTGGCTGGCCTGGCCCGTGGTGTTGGTGATGCACTTCATCATGCTGCGCCGGCTCGACGCTGGCGCGCCCCGGCCCTGGTGGCGCTGGGTGCATGCCGGCGGGGTGTGGTTGACCGTCCTGCTGCTGGGCAATCTGCTGGTGTTTGGGATCAGCAAGGCGGCGTTGTGGCAAACAGGCTGGGCCACGGTGATTTTGCTGGCGGCGGGCACAGCGGTGATGCTGGTGCTGGGCAGCGGCCGCATTGTTGAGGCAGCCGGGAGCGACAAAACCCGCGAGGGCACCACCGGCCCCATTGTCAGCTGGCCCCTGGACCGCTTCGCGCCCGACTACATCTGGCGCGCCGCCGCGCCGCTAGCCGTTGCACTGGCCGCCGGCGCGCTCATCGTTGCCATGTACTCAAGGGGCAACGCACACCCCCTGCCCTATCTGCCGCTGCTCAACCCCACTGACCTCGCTGTAGGCCTGGCGCTGGCCGCCTGCGCCTTGTGGCTGATGCGGCTGCGAGCGAGCGCCTTGCGACTGCCGTTGTGGGTCCGCAGTTACCAGCCCATGGCTGCGATGGCGGCCATCGGATTTGTCGCCATCAACACGGTGTGGCTGCGTGTAGCGCACCATTTTGCCGCTGTGCCCTGGGATGCGGGCGCACTGTTCTCGTCCTTTCTCGTGCAGGCGGGCTACTCGATTTTGTGGACACTGATCGCGCTGGCGCTAATGGTGACCGCGCACCGCCGCGCGGCCCGCACGCTATGGATGCTGGGCGCGGGTCTGCTGGGTTTTACGGTGCTCAAGCTGTTCATCATCGACCTGTCCAACCGGGGCGGATCGGAGCGGATATTTGTATTCATCGCCGTGGGGCTGCTCATGCTGGTGGTGGGTTACTTTGCGCCCCTTCCGCCGGCGACCACGCGGCCGGCGGGTCGTGCGGAAAATGAAGGAGAAACCGCATGAAGACAGTCCGCTCATTCAATTTGCCAGAGCGGCCGCGCGCAGCCGGCATGGCAAAGCTGGCCATGACAGCGTGCATGACAGCATGCATGGCGGCGTGCATGGTGGTGCCGGGGACAGCCTCTGCGCAGGCGCCCGCCGAATTTGCCTGGCGCGCCACACTGGAGGTGCCGCCTCAGGCCAGCCTGGTCCGCGCTGCCTTGCCTGCCGAGGCTTTGTTGCGGTTGCGATCCGCGCAGGCCGCTGATGTGCGCGTGTTTGACGCCAAGGGCCAACCGGTGCCCTTCGCGTTGACCGCGCCTGTGGACCAGCCCCGCCCGGCCCGCCAGGCGACTGCGTTTCTAAACGCCCTGCCGCTGTTCAGCGCCCGTTCGGGCTTGCGAGTTCCTGCGTCTGGCGTGCAATTGCGTGTGGATCAGGGTGGGCAGCAGCGTTCTGTCTGGGTCCAGATGGATGGCGCTACGTCCAGCTTCACTGCAGCAGCGGGCGCAACCCCGCTTCAGTCCGCGCTGTTCGATGCGCGCGGCCTTGAGCAGTCCATCACGGCCGTCGTGATCAAGGCACGATTACCGGCCAATGCGCCGGTGGGCATGACACTTTCCAGCAGCACTGACCTGGCACAGTGGACGCCGGTGCCGCTGCGGGGCCGGCTCTACCGCTTTGAGGGCAATGACGCGCCTGCCAACGGCACGCTTGAGCTGGACACCCCCCTCGTACTGAAGGGCCACTACCTGCGCCTTGACTGGCAAGGGCAGGACGGCGTGGAAGTGGAGTCACTGCAGGGACTGATCGCGCCCGCACAGGCCCAACTTTCCCGGTTGACGGCCGCCTTGCCCGAGCCCCGGCGCGATGGCGCGCAGGCCATTGAGTGGGAGCTTGCGACGGCACTGCCACTGTCTGCACTGACTTTGGCTACCTCACGGGCCAACACTTTGGTGCCGGTGCGTGTCATGGGCCGCAACCAGGCTTCCGAGCCATGGCGGCAACTGACGCAGGGCGTTGTCTTCAGGCTGGGCAGCGGCGCAGAGGAGTCGGCCAACAGTACCTTGACCATGCCGCGCGTCGCAGCGCGCTGGCTCCGTGTGGAAGCCACACTGGGGCAACGAC
>JACMQX010000299.1 GCA_014376765.1 Ramlibacter sp.
CTCCAGCCGCCACACCCGCCAGGCACACAGCGTGGCCAGCAAGCCCAGCAAGCCCGCCAGCCAGAACATCGTCACAAAGCCGAAGCGGGTGGTAACCGCCCCGCCGGCCAGCACGCCCAGGGTGCCGCCCAGACCGTAGCCGATGATGGTGAACAGGGCCTGACCCCTGGCGCGCAGGCGCCCCGGGAAGTACTGCGAGACCATCGCCATGCAGGCCGTGTGGTGCCCGGCAAAGGTCATGGCGTGCAGCGCCTGCGCCAGCAGCAGCGCCCACAACAACTGCCCCATGCCGGCGGTGATGGACATGCGCAGCGCCATCAGCGCGCCGCACAAAAGCAGCCAGGCGGGCATCGACAGGCGCCCCAGCAGCCGGCCCTGGCTGGAGAACCACACGATCTCCACCAGCACCGACACGGCCCACATCGCCCCGATCATTCCATGGCTGTAGCCCAGCGAGTCCAGATACAGCGACAGGAAACCGTAGATTGCAAAGTGCGCCATGACGTGAAAGAACAGCGAAGCAAAGAACCAGCGCACTACGGGTTCCAGCAGTACCGGCAGCACAGGAAGTTTGGGTGCGCTGTCGGCCACCACCTGCTCGCGCGTGTCCGGCAGGCACCAGGTGCACAACAGCACGGCGGCCAGCGTGAGCGCCGTCCACGCCGGGAAGTGGCGCATGCCGAAGTGCTCGAACCAGGCCCCGGCCGCAAACACCGTGACCAGAAACCCGGCCGAACCCCACAAGCGCACCCGGCCATAGCGGCCCCAGTCGCCCGCCACAAGGTGGGCCATGGCCGCCTCGGTCAGCGACATCATCGAGCCCGTGTGGATGAAGATCACAAACAACACCACGGCAAGCCACACCGGCCCGCCTGAAAACCACAGCCCGGCCGAAGCGGCCAGCGCCATGCAGGCACTGAACCGCAGCAGCCGTACCCGCTCGCCGGTGTGGTCGCTCAGCCAACCCCAGGCATACGGTGCAAACACGCGGGTGATTGACTGAACCGAGGTAAGCAAGCTGATGACCAGGATGGGCAAGCCCAGTTCCTTGAGCCACAGCGGCAGGTAGGGGTTGAAGAATCCGATGTGCGCAAAATAGGTCGCCGACAGCGCGGCGAAGGGCACGAGCTGGCGGCGAGTCAGGGCGGCCGACAGGGCAGGGGTTTTGGGCGATATGGCTTGCAAGAGACACATTGTCTCCTGCAATGCAGGCTTGAGAGGTGCCGCAGTGGTTCGCAGTTCAAACGGCTGATCGGGTCGCCGTGTCCAGGCGCCGATACATGCGGCGATACATGCGGCGGCTGATATAAACCGCGCATGACAAACACCAAGCAATCCCTGCGCGCAGACATCGTGATCGTTGGCGCCGGATCAGCCGGCTGCGCCCTCGCGGCAAGGCTGAGCGAAGACCCGGCGTGTGAGGTCCTGCTGATCGAAGCGGGCGGCGAAGCGCGCAGTTTCTGGATCGACGTGCCTATCGGCATCATGAAAATCGTTGGCAATCCGGAGTACGACTGGGGCTTCAAAACCGTGCCTGAGGAAAGCACCGCGAACCGCCAGATGAACTGGCCCCGCGGAAAGGGGCTGGGCGGCACCAGCCTCATCAACGGCATGCTGTATTTGCGCGGGCACCAGAAGGACTACGACGCCTGGGCCGCTCTGGGTAACGAAGGCTGGGGTTGGGACGATGTGCTGCCCTGCTTTGAACACTCGCTGCACACCACAGGCAGCGATGGCCGCACAAGCGAGGGGCCGTTGCGGCTGTACAAATTACCGGCCGATCCCCTGTCTGATGCGTTCCTGCGGGCAGCGGCAAGCGCAGGCATCAGCCCGACCCCGGACTTCAACACCGGGAACAACGCGGGCTCCGGATACTTCCAGATGACCACCTTCAACGGCGTGCGCATGAGCAGCGCTCGAGCCTTTCTCACGCAAGCACGTGGGCGGCCCAACCTGCAGATCGTCAGCCACGCCATGGCCACGCGCATCCTGTTTGAAGGAGACAAGGCGGCGGGCGTGGAACTGCTCCAGCAAGGGCAGGTGCTGCAGGCGCATGCGTCCACAGAAGTAATCCTGTGTGCAGGCGCGATCCAGTCGCCTCAACTGCTGCAACTGTCTGGCATCGGGCCCGCACCGCTGTTGCAGAAAATGGGAATCCGCACCGTTGCGGCCCTGCCCGGCGTGGGAATGAATCTGCAAGACCATCTTCAGGTCCGTACCATGTTCCGCTGCCAGGGCGTGGAGACCTTGAACGACATTGCCCACAGCCGCGTGAAGGGCGCGCGCGAGCTTTTTAAATACCTGCTGACGCGCAAGGGCGTGTTCAACGATGGTGTGTTTCGCGCCGGCGCCTTTTTCAGTTCAACTGAAAGTGCGCAGGACTGGCCGGACGCGCAAATACATTTCGGCCCGCTCAGTTTTGATGGCCCCGGCAAGCCGCCCCACACCTTTCCCGGTGTCACCTTGTCGGCCTGCCTGCTACGGCCCGCCAGCCGGGGCCGTATTGAGATCGCCAGCAACGACCCGCTGGCGCATCCGCTGATTCACCCTGGCTTCCTGTCAGACCCAGCAGACCAGTCCCTCGCCGTGGAACTGGTGCGGCGCATGCGCGAGATTGCGGCCGCGCCGCCTCTTGCAGGTTTGATCACGCAGGCTCATGAGCCCGCCAGCAACCTGACAAGCGACGCCGAGATTCTGGACTGGGTGAGGCAGCGCAGCAGCAGCATCTACCACCCCGTGGGCACCTGCGCCATGGGGCCGGCCAGCGACAGCCATGCTGTTGTGGACGCGCGGCTGCGGGTGCACGGTGTGCGTCACTTGCGGGTAGCCGATGCCTCGGTGATGCCGCGTATCGTCTCGGGCAACACCAATGCACCGGCCATGATGATTGGCGAGCGGGCGTCGCAACTTCTAAGGCGTGATCTGCACTTGTAAGGCCTGGACTGCTTTAGGGAAAACCATAGCCCGCACCGGCTGAAAGCGGCCTACGATCCACCCAATTCATACGCATGCAAATAATGACCATGCGTACAAGTTGGGGAATTCCGATGATGCAGCCACAGGTAGCCGGAGACAGCCAAGACAGTGCAGCGCCTGAAGGCATGGCGCGCTTCAGCCACGTCGAGAAGATCGACGCGAACGACGAGTTCATCCGCAATGCGGTGGACCAGGCCGACCTCCCCGCACTGATGGCCACGCTCGCCATGATCACGGGCGACACCGCCATGCTGGCGCCCGATCTCAAGCCCCCCACCCCGCCGATGATGACGGTCATCGCGCCCCAGGGCGGCATGCCCAAGGAAGCGCAGGAAGAGGCGCGCCGCCTCGCCGTTGCAGCCCTCATCAAGTTCCGGGACAGCGGCCAGCAGGTGCAGGCCACACCGCCGCAAGCGCTCATCGACCAGTGCGTGGCCTACCTCGTACGCGGTGACCTGGACGAACTGCGGCCGCTGCTGGAGCATGAACTGGGCATCACCCGGGACATGGGCGCACCGGCCTGGACGCTGGGCGACGTTGCACCCAACGCGAGCTTTCGCGTGGCCGTGATCGGGGCAGGCGTCTCCGGCATTGCTGCCGCCTACCGGCTGCAACAGTCTGGCGTGGACTTCAGCGTCTATGAAAAGAATGATGAAGTCGGCGGCGTCTGGTGGGAAAACCGCTACCCCGGTTGCCGGCTGGACACGCCCAACTTTGCCTACAGCCTGTCCTTCGCGCAAAAGCCCGACTGGCCGCAGCAGTTCTCGCGCCAGCCTGAGATCCACGCCTACCTGGCCACGGTCGCAGGCAGCGCGGGCATCCGCAGCAAGATCCGCTTCAACACCGAAGTCGACGCGATGAAGTTTGACCAAGCGCGCAGCTGCTGGACGCTCAGCGTGCGCGACGCGTCAGGTGCTGTCACGCAAGAAGAATTCAATGCGGTCATCACCGCAGTCGGCATCCTGAGCCGGCCGAGTTTTCCGGACATTCCCGGCCTGGGCAGCTTCAAAGGCCAGGTCATCCATTCAGGCAAATGGCCGCAAGACCCGCAGCTGGCCGGCAAGCGGGTGGCCATGGTGGGCACGGGCGCGAGCGCGTTCCAGATCGGCCCATCGATTGCGGACAGCGTGTCGCAGTTCACAGTGTTCCAGCGCAACCCGCCGTGGATGCTGCCGACGCCCACCTACCACGACGACATCAGGCCCGGCATGCTCTGGTTGCTCAGGCACGTGCCCTTCTACGGCCGGTGGTTCCGCTTCTGGCAGTTCTGGATCGCAGTGGAAGGCAGATTGCCGCTGACCGAGGTGGAAGACGATTGGGACCATCCCATATCCGTCGGCCGCGCCAATGAAGAACTGCGCCAGGGGTGCCTCGCCTGGATGGCGGGCCAGTACGGCGACCGCCCTGACCTGCTGGCCAAGGTAACGCCCGATTACCCGCCTGCCGCCAAGCGCATGCTGCGGGACAACGGCGCCTGGGCCGCCATGCTCAAGAAGCCGCATGTGGAGCTGAACACCACCGGCATCGAGCAGATCACCGCTACGGGCATCAAAACCAAAGACGGCGCGCTGCATGAGTTCGACGCGATCGTGTTTGCAACCGGCTTCAAGGCCTCCGACTTCCTGGCGCCGATGACCATCACCGGCCGTGACGGCCGCGAACTGCACCGCGATTGCTGGGCAGGCGACTGCCGCGCATACCTGGGCATCACGGTGCCGGGCTTCCCCAACCTCTTCATGACGGGTGGCCCGAACACGGCGGTCGTGATCAACGGCAGCGCCATCTTTTCTTCAGAGTGCCAGGTGGAATACGCCATGCGCGCCATCGGCCATTTGCTGGCCAGCGGCAACAAGGCGCTGGACTGCAAGGCGCAGCCATTCACCGACTACAACACCTGGGTCGACGCGGGCAACCTCAAGCGCGCCTGGGGCGCCGCGCGCACCACCAGCTGGTACAAAAACAGCAAGGGCCGTGCGGCGCAGACCTGGCCGTACAGCTTGATGGACTACTGGAACATCACGGCAAGCTTCAAGCCTGCCGACTATGAATTCACCCGCTAGCCATGGCAGCTAAAAAAGACATCAAGCTGGACGACATGCCGGGGCACCTGTTCCGCCGGCTGCACCAACTCGCGGTCGCCCGGTTCACCGCCGAGATGGATGAGACCGGCCTCACGCCCATCCAGTGGGCCGCGTTGATGACCACCTCCCAGCGCCCCGGGCTGGACCAGAGCACGCTGTCCCGCGAGATACACATCGACACCTCCACCATTGCCGGCGTGCTGGACAGGCTGGAGGCGCGCGGGCTGATCCAGCGCCGCCCCTCACCGGATGACCGGCGCCTTCGCCTGCTCGACCTCACGGAGCAAGGCGCGGCGCTGCTCAAACGCGCCTCGGTCTCCGTGATGGGCCAGCAGAAATGGCTGGTGGAACCGCTCACTGTGGACGAACGCGCCACGCTCAGCCAATTGATGCTCAAGGTGCTGCATCGCCTCGAAAAATGAGGCCTGCACACCATGACTTTTGCACCATGAATTTTTATTGATCGAGGGACTGCTCATGCTGGCTGGTCAGATATTGAATGGAATCGTCACAGGCGCGATGTACGCGCTGGTGGCGATCGGCTTCTCGCTTGTCATTGGCACGCTGGACAAGCTGAATTTTGCCCACTCGGAGGTGTTCATGGTGGGCGGCTTCATTGCGGTGGCCGCAGTTGCATGGCTGCCCTGGCAGCTGGCTTTGATCGTGATTTTTCTGGCGGGAGGTTTGCTCGGCCTTGCAACGGAGTTCATTGCGTTCCGCCGCTTTCAGACCAACGAAGGCAAGGTGACGGCGGCACTTGCGTCCATGGCGCTCGGCCTCATCATCACGGACCTGGTGCACAAGGTCTGGGGGACAGAACCGGTGCCGCTCAAGATGCAAAGCGAATGGTTGCAGACTGGCCACACCTTCTTTGGCGCCACGGTGCTGAACCTGCAGGTGATGATCCTCGTCGTCGCTTTCGTGTTGATGGGGCTGCTGCACCTGCTGCTGCAAAAAACGCGCATGGGCCGGCAGATTCGCGCCCTGGCGGAATCGACAACATCGGCTTCACTGCTGGGCATCAATGTGCGGCGCGTTACGCAGACCGTGTTCTTCGTGTCGTCGGCTCTGGCCGCCGTGGGTGGCCTGCTGGTGGCCTTGCGGGGCGGCGCGGCCAGCTCCGAGATTGGTTTGTCTTTCGGCCTCAAGTCGCTGGCGATCATGGCGATCGGCGGCATGGGCGACCTGCGCGGCGCACTGGTGGGCGGCTTGCTCATCGGCGTGCTGGAAGCGCTGATGTTCCAGATGGGTCTTGGGCGGCTGGTGGAGATGACGGCCTGGGTCACGCTGATTGCCGTGCTGATGTTCCGGCCCAATGGTATTTTCGGCGGCGGCATCCACGCCAGGGAGCAGCGCGCATGATCGCCGACCAGCTGTTTTTCACCGCCGTCAATGTGCTGCTGGCCTGGAGTGTTTACCTGGTGCTGATGACGGGCAGCCTGTCTTTCGCGCAAGGCACCTTCATGGCAATTGGTTGCTATGCGGCAGGTGTGCTGACTGTCAAATTCGGCTGGCCCCTGTTGCCGGCAACGCTTGCCGGCGCGGCGCTCGCCTCAGTCATCGCGGCCGTGGTGGGCTGGCCCGCCTTACGGTTGCGCGGGGTGTACCTGATCCTCGTGACCATCGGCATAACTTTCTGTGGCCGCGTGCTGCTGGAGAACCTCGAATACATCGGCGGTGTGGCAGGTTTTGGCGGCATGACGGGCGGCAGCCTCACCGCTGCGTTGATTGCGGTGGCATTGGTCGGCGGGGCGCTGTTCTGGCTCTCGCGCAGCCCGTTGCAAAGAACCTTTGATGCGGTGCGGGAAGACGACCGCGTCGCGGCCTCGCTGGGCATCAACGTGCCGGTGGTGCGGTTGATTGGCTTTTGCGGCGGCGCCTTCATCGCGGCGATTGCAGGCTCGCTGTTCGGGCATTACATGAGCTTTGTGCGGCCCGAGAGCTTTGACATTCTTTTGTCGGTCTACGTGGTTCTGTACGTGGTGCTGGGCGGTGTGAACAACCTTTGGGGCGCGCTGCTGGGCGCCACGGTGATGACGCTGCTGCCTGAATATTTCCGCGTGCTGGCAGAGTGGCGGCCCACTGTGTTTGGCCTGGCGATTTTGCTGATGCTGCTGTTCAAGCCGCAGGGCCTGCTGTCTTTCCGCACACTGAGCTCGCGCTGGAAAAGCGCTGGGCGCACTGAACCTGTTGGGGCGGAGAAGAAATGACCACCAACTCCCGGCAAGTCCTGGGCGTCTCGGCGCTGTGCAAATACTTCGGCGGCGTGCGCGCGCTCGATGGCCTTGAACTTGATGTACGCCAGGGCGAGATCCTGGGCGTTGTCGGCCCCAACGGCGCGGGCAAGACGGCGCTGATCAACACCATCACCGGCTTTTACCGCGCCACCTCCGGCCGCGTCGTGCTGGACGGCACTGACATCACTTCGATGCCCATGCACGCCATCGGGCGGCTGGGCGTGGGGCGGACCTTCCAGAACATCCGTTTGTTCAAGCGCATGTCGGTGCTGGAAAACGTGCTGGTTGCCTACAAGCAGCACACCACCCACCTCTTCACCTCAATCTTTCGCTCAGGCTCCAACCGCGCCGAACAGCAGCAAGCCATGCACTGGCTGGAGATGCTGCAACTGGCAGAAAAGGCCAACCATTCGGCCGGCTCCCTGTCTTACGGCGACGCGCGGCGGCTGGAGATTGCCCGGGCGCTTGCGGGGCAGCCCAGGTTGCTGCTGCTGGACGAGCCGGCTGCCGGCATGAACGAGTCAGAGACCGGGCAATTGATCAAGGACATCCACAGGCTCAAAGACAAGGTGGACGCCATCTTGCTGGTGGAACACGACATGAACCTGATCCGCCAGCTGTCAGACAGGCTGGTCGCCATGGATGCGGGCAAAAAAATCGCGGAGGGCACGCCGACCGAGGTGTTGCGGCACCCGGAAGTGCTCAAGGCTTACCTGGGCGAGGATCAATAGCATGGCCACGGACAAAATCATTCTGGATGTGCAGGGCCTGAGCGCCAGTTACGGCCCGATCCGCGCGCTGCGCGGCGTCTCGCTGCAAGTGCGCGAGGGGGAAACCGTCGCCGTGGTGGGCGCCAACGGTGCGGGCAAAACCAGCTTGATGCGCGCTGTCTCGGGCATCCTCCCCATCTCTGGCGGCAGCGCCACTTTTGACGGCACCGACATCGGCAAATCAGGCGCGCACCAACTGGCGCGCAAAGGCATGCTGCATGTGCCCGAAGGCCGCGGCACGCTGCAGACCATGCGGGTGAAAGAGAACCTGCAACTGGCCTGGGAGATCCGGCCGACCGCCGTGCCCTTTGAGCAGGCGCTTGCCAAGGTGTATGCCCGCTTTCCGCGCTTGCTGGAGCGCAGCGAGCAGCTGGCGGGCAACCTCTCGGGCGGCGAGCAGCAGATGCTGGCCGTGGCGCGCGCCATCATCAACCAGCCGCGCCTCTTGCTGCTGGATGAACCGTCGATGGGCCTCTCGCCGCTGTTCACGAGCGAGGTGTTCAAGGCGCTGGCGGAAATTCGCGACGCGGGCGTGGCCATTCTCATCGTGGAGCAGAACGTCTCCCGCGC
>JACMQX010000300.1 GCA_014376765.1 Ramlibacter sp.
TATTGCTTTGACAGCACTTGGAGCGGCGTCCGTGGCGCCCGCCATGGCGCAGGACATGCATCGGGACACCGGCACGTACATCGGTGGCAACCTGGGCCGCACCGACACGGACTTCGGCAACGCAGCCATCAATCAGAGGCTGGCCGCGTCTGGCTTTGCCGTCACCTCGCGCACCGAGGACGACAGGGACACGGGCTACAAGCTGTACGGCGGCTACCATATCAGCCGCAATTTCGCGGTCGAAGCCGGGTTCTTTGACCTGGGCAAGACGAGCTACACCTTCAACACGGCGCCGCCGGGAAGCTACAGCGGGCGCACGCGGGTGCGAGGCCTCAACCTCGACCTGGTGGGTATCGCCCCTGTGTCAGACCGTTTCTCAGTCTTCGGTCGAATCGGCGCCGCCTACGCGCGAAGCCGGGTCGACAACACCACGACCGGCTTCGTGCCCGGGGCCGGCTCGACCACGCGCAACAGCACCAATCTCAAGGTCGGCGTGGGCGTGGAATACGCCATTAACGAGGCGCTGGCCGTGCGCGGGGAACTGGAGCGCTACCGCATCAATGACCCGATCAGGAATCGCGGACACATCGACATGGCCTCGGTCGGCCTTGTGTACCACCTCGGCCCCAAGGCGCAGACGCGTGTCGCGGCGATGCCGGTCGTGAGTTCGCCGCCGCCGGCACCTGTGGCGCGGTCTGCCCCGCCCCCACCCCCGCCGCCGGCCCCCGTGTATGTTGCGCCCCCGCCGCCAGCGCCTGCACCCGCACCGGCCTATGAGCCACCGGTTCGGCCAGCCAAGCTGGGCCGCAATTGAGCGTGTTCCCGCTGGCCCAAAACGCCAGGCTTCAAGGAGTCGCGCCCATTCGCATTCCTGCTCGCATCCTCCTCGCAGGCGTGATCGCTGCCTGCACGGCGTGGTTGCCTGCCCTGGCGGTGGCTGCGGACGCAGCCGCTTCGCCGGGAGACCAGCAGGCGCCGATGATGGAGCAGGCCCCTGCGGTACCCATGATGGAGCAGGCCCCTGCGGCGCCTGCGATGGTGTCCGCGCCGAAAACGAAGCTCGCCAATTTCGCGGGTGCCGTTCCTTCAGTGCAGGCCCGCAAACTGGCCGATTGGGTGGTGGACTCCGCCGATAACGGCAGCTTGCCGTTCATGATCGTGGACAAGTTGCAGGCGCAGGTCTTTGTGTTTGACGCAAAGGGAAAACTTCGTGGTGCTGCGGCCGCTTTGTTGGGCCTGGCTACGGGCGATGACTCCGTTCCCGGAATCGGCCAGCGCAAGCTCTCGAGTATTCGCCCGCACGAGCGCACCACGCCTGCCGGCCGTTTTGTCGCTTCTCTGGACCGCGACCTTCACGGCCGGGAGCTTCTCTGGATCGACTACGACCTCGCCCTGTCATTGCACCCTGTGGTGACGACCGCGGCCAGGGAGCGCCGTGCAGAGCGCCTTGCAACGCCCACGCCTCTGGACAACAGGATTTCATTTGGCTGCATCAATGTGCCAGCCAGGTTTTATGAAACCGTGGTGCGTTCTTCATTTACCGGCACCAACGGCATCGTCTACATCTTGCCGGAAACCCGCACGTCTCGCGAAGTCTTCGGTTCGTACGATGTTGAACTCAGTGCGACTGCAGCCACCCGCCCAGCAGCGCCATGAACTTCTGCGGCTGCTCCATCAAAAAGAAGTGACTGGCGTCGTCGAAAATTTCGGTTCGAACATCGGGCAGGCCGTTGCTCAACATTGCCGTCGCCGTCAGTGAGCAGATGGGGTCGCTCGCGCCGCCCATCACCAGGCAGGGCTGCTTGATCTCGTGCAAGCGGCTCACGGTGTCGTGCTGCTGGCAGGCTTCGTTTTGCCGGCTGTAACACGCAGGCAGCCGGGTCTCGCCGCCCAGCAACTTCTCGATCATGGCCACCCGCTCGGGCTGGCCGTTGAAAAAGCCGGCCGACACGAAGTTTTGCACCGAATGCCGGGCGTGGTCGGCCCAGCTGCCGCGCCACTCCAGCGCCTCGCGCATGTTCAGCAGCACACGGCTACCCAGCGGGTCAAGCCGGGCGAATGAAGCGCACAGCACCAGTGACAGCACCCTCTGTGGCGCCAGCAATGCCATGTGCTGCGCCACGGCGCCGCCCATCGAACGGCCCACCACATGCGCACTGTGTATACCGCAGTGGTCCATCAGGGCCAGCGTGTCGCGTGCAAGATCTTCTGTGCTCACGGGTTCATCCACCTGCGTGCTCGCGCCAGCGCCGCGGTTGTCGAA
>JACMQX010000301.1 GCA_014376765.1 Ramlibacter sp.
AAGGCCTTTCTGACTGCCTTGCCTGGCGTGAGTGAGGTGCATGACCTGCACATCTGGGGAATGAGCACGACAGAAAACGCAATGACTGCGCATCTGGTGTGTCCGGGCGGACATCCGGGGGATGAGTTTTTGCAAAACTGTGCCGAGGCGGTGGAGCGTGAGTTTTCGATTCACCACGTGACCTTGCAGGTCGAGATCGGGAATACCGGGAAGATGTGTTCCCTTGCGCCGGCGCATGTGGTTTGACGCCTCGCATCTCCGGAGCGGCGAAACCTGGCTTTGGCGTCAGACACTGATGCCGACCTTCTCGCCTCAACGCATTGAGGTCAGAGCGTCATGGCACTACCTTAAGCGTTGATACACGCTGCTGCCGTTTCGACAACAGCGCCTGCGGCGCTGGCAGGCTGGTAGTCGCGTCTGGCCCGCACGGCGCACACACCGCTCACTGCAGGCTACACAAGACAAAGAGAGAAACCGCGCGAAAGCGTGGCACCCGTACCCAGCGCCGCAGGCGCTGCTGCTGACAGTGCAGCTCACCGACGACGCCGCATCAGCAAATAAGCAGCAGGCACCAGCAACATCGACAACAAAGGCGCGGTGATCATGCCGCCCACCATCGGCGCTGCAATGCGCTGCATCACCTCCGAGCCAGTGCCGCTGCCCCACATGATGGGCAGCAGGCCGGCCAGGATCACGGCCACTGTCATCGCCTTGGGCCGCACCCGCATCACTGCGCCCTCGCTGATGGCAGCCAGAAGATCAGCCGTGGTGACAGTGCCCGCCGCCACGCGATCCTTCCACGCGTTCTTCAAATACAGCAGCATGATCACGCCAAACTCCGCCGACACACCCGCCAGTGCAATGAAGCCCACCGCGCCCGCCACCGACAGGTTGTAGCCCAGCAAATACAGCAGCCAGATGCCGCCCACCAACGCAAACGGCAGCGTCGCCATGATGAGCAGCGCCTCCCCCACACTCTGAAAGGTGAGGTACAGCAACACAAAGATGATCAGCAAGGTTGCAGGCACAGCCACCTTGAGCCGGGCGGTGGCGCGCTCCAGGAATTCGAACTGCCCTGACCATGACACCGAATATCCGGGCGCGAGCCTCACCTTGTCTGCCACGGCACGCTGCATGTCCTGCACGGCCGAGCGCAGGTCGCGTCCGCGAATGTCGACATACACCCAGCCCGACAAACGCGCGTTCTCGCTGCGCAGCATGGGCGGGCCGTCGCTTACCGTCACATCGGCCACATCCGACAAAACCAGGCGCGCACCCCGCTCGGTGATGACGGGCAGGCTGCGCAACTTCTCCAGCGAGTCGCGCACCTCGCGCGGGTACCGCACGCTGATCGGAAAGCGCTGCAGGCCTTCCACCGTTTCGCCCACGTTCTCGCCGCCCACGGCCGCGCTGATGACCGACTGCACATCAGCGATGTTGAGGCCGTAGCGCGCAGCCGCATCCCGCCGGATGTTGATGTCCACATACCGCCCGCCAGTCAGCCGCTCAGCCAGCGCGCTGCTCACGCCGGGCACATCCTTTACCGCCTGCTCGATCGCGGCAGCGGCCCTGTCGATTTCCGCCAGATCAGTACCCGCCACCTTGATGCCCACCGGGCTCTTGATGCCGGTAGCCAGCATGTCGATGCGGTTGCGAATCGGCGGCACCCAGATGTTGGACAGGCCCGGCACCTGCACCAGCTTGTCCAGCTCCTCCACCAGCTTGTCGGTCGTCATGCCGGCGCGCCACTGGCTGCGCGGCTTGAACTGGATGGTGGTCTCAAACATTTCAAGCGGTGCAGGGTCCGTTGCCGTTTCGGCCCTGCCCGCCTTGCCATAGACGCTCTGCACCTCGGGCAAGGTCTTGATCAATCTGTCCGTCTGTTGCAGCAACTGCGCGGCCTTGCCGGCCGAGAGGCCCGGCAGGGCCGAGGGCATGTAAAGCAGGTCGCCTTCATCCAGCCGGGGCATGAATTCCGCGCCGATCTGCGACAGCGGCCACAGGCTGATCAACAGCACCACGCCGGCAGACGCCAGGGCCAGTCCGGGCGCGCGCAGCACGGCGGCGAGCACAGGCCGGTACATCGCGATGAGCGCACGGTTCAAAGGATTGGCCGCCTCGGCAGGAATGCGCCCGCGAATGAGGTAGCCCATCAACACCGGAATCAGCGTGACCGACAGCCCTGCCGCTGCCGCCATGGCATAGGTCTTGGTAAAGGCCAGCGGCGAAAACAGTTTGCCCTCCTGTGCCTGCAGTGTGAACACCGGCACGAAAGACAGCGTGATGATCAGCAATGAGAAAAACAGCGCCGGCCCCACCTCGGCGGCTGAATCACCAATCACCCGCCAGCGCGCCTCGCCTTCGAGCTTGTCATCAGGGTGGGCATGCGCCCATTGCTCCAGGTGCTTGTGCGCGTTCTCGATCATCACCACCGCTGCGTCCACCATCGCGCCAATGGCAATCGCAATGCCGCCCAGCGACATGATGTTGGCGTTCACCCCCTGGTAGTACATGACGATGAAGGCCGCCAGAATGCCCAGCGGCAAAGAGACGATAGCCACAAACGCAGAGCGCAGGTGGAACAAAAAGATAAAGCACACCACCGCCACCACCACAAACTCTTCCAGCAGCTTGTCCTTCAGGTTGTCGACCGACCGCTCGATCAGCCCCGACCGGTCATACACCGGCACGATCTCCACGCCTTTGGGCAAGCTGGCCTGCAGCGACTGCAATTTTTCTTTCACAGCCGCAATGGTTTCCAGCGCGTTCTTGCCCGAGCGCATGACGATGATGCCGCCCGCGGCTTCACCCTCACCGTCCAGCTCGCCAATGCCGCGCCGCATTTCAGGCCCGACCTGCACCCGCGCCACATCCCCCAGGCGCACCGGGATGCCGGCGGCCGAGGTGGTGAGCGGGATCTGTTTGAAGTCGTCCAGCGTGCGCAGGTAGCCCGAAACGCGCACCATGTATTCAGCCTCGCCCAGCTCCAGCACCGAGCCGCCGCTTTCCTGATTGGCTTTTTGCAGCGCCTCGATCACGCGGGTGTGGGGGATGCCGCGTGCGGCCAGCTGATCAGGGTCAAGCACCACCTGGTACTGCTTGACCATGCCGCCGACTGAAGCAACCTCAGCCACGTTCGGCACGCTCTTGAGCTCGAACTTGAGGAACCAGTCCTGCAGCGCGCGCAGCTGCCCCGCGTCCTGCGTGCCGCCACGGTCCACCAGGGCGTACTGGTAGATCCAGCCGACGCCGGTTGCATCGGGGCCCAGCGAGGCTTTGGCGCCCGCAGGCAGACGGCCTTGCACCTGGCTCAAATATTCAAGCACCCGCGAGCGGGCCCAGTACAGGTCGGTGCCGTCTTCAAACAGCACATAGACGAAGGAGTCGCCAAAGAATGAGTAGCCGCGCACCGTCTTGGCGCCGGGCACCGAAAGCATGGTGCTGGTGAGCGGATACGTCACCTGGTTTTCCACAATGCGCGGCGCCTGGCCGGGGTAGCTGGTGCGGATGATGACCTGCACATCCGACAAATCGGGCAAGGCATCGAGCGGCGTGCGCATGAGCGAATACACGCCCCACGCGGCGATGAACACGGTGGCCATCAACACCAGCAGGCGGCGGGCGATGGACCAGCGGATGAGCCGCGCGATCATGGCCTGGCTCCTGTGGCCGGGACGTCATTCAGGCGGGCCTCAAAGCCGCGCAGGCTCGCTTCCGAATCAATCAGGAACTGGGACGACACCACCACGCGCTGGCCCGCCTGCAGGCCGCGCAGCACCTGGGTCTGCCCTGCCGACTCAATACCCGTCTCGACCTGCACCGGGCGGAAGCGGCCGTTGTCTTCAGCCAGCATGACGACGCTGCGCTTGCCGGTCTGGATCACGGCCTCCGTGGGGATGAGCAGGGCCGCGCCGCTGCGTTTGTCCATGAACTGCATGGAGACGAACATGCCGGGCACGAGCTGCATGCCAGGGTTGCGCAACTCCACGCGCGCCTTGAGCGTGCGGGTGGCTGCATTCACTTCAGGCAGCAGCGCCTGCACCGTGCCCTCGTAAGCCGTACCCGGCGCAGCAGGCGTGCGGGCCACCACGCGGGTGCCGGGGCGCAGCAAGGCCGCCTGGCCCTCCGGCACTTCGGCATTGGCCCAGACGGTGCCCAGGCCGTTGATGCGGAACAAGGTGGTGCCTGGGGTCACGGTCATGCCTTCACGCACCATCAGCTCGGCCACAACGCCGCTTACCGGGGCCGTGATGGTGGTCCGCGCCTGCGGCCTTCCAGACGCCTCCACCTGGCTGATCAGCGCATCGCTCATGCCGGCCAGGCGCATGCGTTGGCGGGCGCCATCTACCAGGCTGGCCAGGCCGTTGTTTGCGCTTGCACCCGCCATGCGGCGCAGCGACAGGAACTCTTCTTGCGCGGCGATCCATTCCGGCACATAGAGGTCCACCAGTGCTTGGCCCTTGGTCACTTTGTCCAGCGTGGCGCGCACATGGAGCCGCTCCACATAACCAGCGGCGCGCGCCTGCACGATGGCCTGGTCGCGTTCGTTGAAAGCAATGTTGCCAACGGCCGACAGCTCGGGCGACAGCATGCCCTGCGTGACCAGGGCCGTGCGCACGCCCAGGTTTTGCTGCACGCGCGGGCTGATGCTGACCTTGCCTGTATCGGCACTGGTACCGGCTGCGGCGTTGGGTGCTTCGCCATACACAGGCACCAGCATCATGTCCATGAAGGGTGACTTGGCCGGCTTGTCGAACTTGTTGCCCGGCACCATGGGATCGTGGTAGTAGAGGATGTTGCGGCCGACAAGCGTGTCCATGTCACCCGCCTTGAGCCCCGAGACGATGTGCCGGCGCGTGGCGGCCTCGCCCTCCGGGATACCTTGCGGCAACTTGCCCATGGGCGGTGGTGATGAAGCCACTGCCATGGTGGGGGCTGGGTCCTTGGCCATGGTCATCAGCGCGGGGGCGCTGCCCGCTGTAGCGATGGCTGTGCCATGTTGCGTGCCGAGCCGGTACAGGCCATAGCCCGCGGCAGCAGCCAAGACAGCCGCCACAGCAACAGCGATGAGGATGTTCTTCCTGTTCATTGTTTACTCCTGATGGCCGGCGCCGCCGCCGTGTACTGCAGACAGATAGTTCAGCTGGGCCCAGGCGCGGGCCGTTTCCATTTCAACGGCCAGGGCTTGCAGCCGCATGTCGAGTTCATCGCGCCGCGCGGCCAGGGCGCTGGCCAGATCGCTTTTGCCGGTGCGGTAGGCCAGCTGCACCGCCTGCGTGCGCTGCGCGGCCAGCGGGATCAACTCGTCTGCATAGCGGGCCACGCGGTCCTTGCCGGTGCGCCAGTCGTTCAGCATCACACGTACTTCTGCTTCATGGCTTTGCAGCATGTCGTCGTAGCGGGCCTGCGCTTCATTCACCAGCGCCTGCCTGGCCGCCACCTCCTGGTCCTGGCGCCTGGCCTGATCCAGCTGCAGCGGGACCGAGACGCCTATCGACACCATGTTGGAGAAGGCGCTGCCGCGCTGGCTGTAGCTGGCCTCCACCGTCCAGTCGGGGCGCTTGTTGGCTTCTGCGAGGCGGGCCTCACCCTCAGCGGCCAGCACTTGCGCCTGCAGCACAGCCACATCGGGGTGGGTCCTGAGGTGGTCCAGCGTCAGGCTCTTGTCCAGGTAGGTGTCCCGCCAGGGCGGCACGCCTTGCAGCTTGCGGCTGGCGTCCGGGCCGACCCAGCGCGCCAGCATCAGCGTGGCATTGCGTGCTTGCCGGTCGGTTTGCACCAGGCGGTCTTGCAACATTGCTACGGCCGAACGTGCCGCAAACACTTCGGCCTGCGTGCCGCGCGCTGCACGGTATGCCGCGTCTGCCGCCTGCACCTGCAAGCCGGTTTCCTGAAACTGCTGCTGCACCAGTTCGCGCGTGGCGGCTGCGTAATAAGTGTCCAGCCAGGCCAGTGCGGTTTGCCGCTGCACCAGCGCCAGGGCCTGTTGCCGCTCGGCCTGCGCGCGCAGGGCGTCCCAGGAGAATTTCTGGGCGCGCAGCTGGCGCTTTTGTTCGGTAGGCAACTCCTGCATCAGGCCAATGCGCCGCATGGTCATGAAGTCGCGCGAGAGGCTGAAGCGGTCCGGCCCCGTCACAGGAAAATTGTCAACGCCGAACTTCAGCACCGGGTCGGGCAGTTGCAGCGCCGCCTCGGCCATGTGACGCGAGGCAACAGCCGAGGCCTCAGTCGCGACAAGCTGCCTGGAGCGGTCGGTGGCGATGAGGATGGCCTGATCCAGGCTGAGCGTGCCCTGACTCCAGGCGGGCACCATGGCGCACAGGGCAAACAGCGCCACTGCCGGCGCGCACAGACCATGAAAACGTGAATACATAAAACCTCCAGACAAGACATGAACCGGCTGCCGGCGCGCCACAAGGCGGCCCGCAGCGCTATGCGCCTGTAGAGATCAGATGCGAAAGCAGCAGTGCTGTATCGATAGCGGCGGCGCGGCGGCGCGTGCCAGCAGGGGGGCCTGCGGCGCGTCAAGTAATGCAGACGCGACCGAGGGAAGGATCAGGTAAGCCAGGCCCTGCTCAGGCGCAAATGCGGGCAGCTCGAGGTGGTAGCCATCAGACATTTGCTTGCCGCCGTGGCAGTAGGCGTGGCACAGGGCAGGCTGCTGCGCGTCCATGCTGGTGGGCGCGGAAGACGCGCCAGAAACGCCCATGGCCTGCGCGCACGGCATGCCGGCATGCGCCGTGCCTGGCATGGCTGCGGCCTGCTGCAACCGGGCCTCGCCCCTCGCGGCCATTCCAGGGCATGCATAGCCTGCCACGGCCAGCTGCATGAACAGCAGGCTCGCCAGTGCAACAAGCACGGTGAACAAACGGTGGCGGCGCAAAGTCAGCACAGGCAAGTTCTCAAGAGGTGAGGAAGGACCGCGTGACCTGCCGGCCCGTGGTCTCGGTCACGGTGAGCGTGAGGGTGGAGCCCGGCACGACCGAGGACGGCACGGTGAGCCTGATGGGTGAGCCGGAAATCAGGCTGACTGCCGCCGTGCTGGACAGCGCGACAGTGGAAACACTGGGAAAGCCGTCGGTGCGCTGGCACAGGGTGGCGGTGTTGCAATTGCCGCTGACACCCGAAACAGACAGCGTGGTGGAGCCGTTGGTGGTGGTGGAGCCCACCACCAGAAAATCAGCGTTGGTGCCGGCCGGAACAGCCGAGAGGTCAGCGCCTGAGGTGCTGGACCGCAGGACCAGGTCCAGCACCTGTTGGCTGGTGGTGGCTGATCCGCCAGCACCGATGTTGGTGCCAGAACTGCCCGTTGTGGCGCCTGGCGAGCCCCCGCCGCCGCCGCAACCGGCCATGAAGAGGGCCAATGAAAAAACCAGGAATCCAAGTTTCACAGTCACCTCCTGAAATGGCCGGCAGTCCCTGCATAAAAAAAATGCAGGCGGGTAAACCACCGGGTTGACGACAAATGCTACACCAGCAATGAACCCCGCCAAAATAGCGCTTGTGACGCAAGCAGTGCCCGACACCCCCTCCCCCATCTCCGTACCTGTGCAGCCCGGCGCAGCTGCGCAGCCACGCCGCCGCATTGCCCACCTCGACATGGACGCCTTCTACGCCTCGGTCGAGCTGCTGCGGTACCCGCAGCTCAAGGGCCTGCCGGTGGTGATTGGCGGGGGCCGGCGCAAGGCCGACGACGTGCTGGACGAAGGCGCCCAACTGCCCCTGGACCAGTTCCCGCGTTTGAAGGACTACACCGGGCGCGGCGTGATCACCACCGCCACTTATGCAGCGCGCAAGTTCGGCGTGGGCTCGGCCATGGGCTTGATGAAGGCGGCCAAGCTCGCGCCCGAGGCGATTTTGCTGCCGGTGGATTTTGATGAAGTGCGGCGCTTTTCGCGCCTCTTCAAAAGCACCATTGCCGAGATTGCGCCGCTGATGGAAGACCGCGGGGTGGACGAGGTGTACATCGACTTCACCGAGGTGCCCGGCGGCCAGCGCGAGGGCGGGCGCGTGCTGGCGCGGCTGATCCAGAAAGCGATTTTTGACGTGACGGGCCTGACCTGCTCCATCGGCGTGGCGCCCAACAAGCTGCTGGCCAAGATGGCGAGCGAATTCAACAAGCCCAACGGCATCAGCATCATTTACCAGGAAGATCTGGAGGTGAAAATCTGGCCTCTGCCCTGCCGCAAGATCAACGGCATTGGCCCCAAGGCAGAAGAAAAACTCGTGAAACTGCACCTGCACACCATCGGCGATCTGGCCAGCCAGACGCGCGAGTGGCTGATCGACAACTTCGGCAAGAGCTACGGCGCCTGGATGCACGAGACCGCCTGGGGCCGCGACGACCGCCCGGTGGTGACTGAAAGCGAGCCCGTCTCCATGAGCCGCGAAACCACGTTCGACCGCGACCTGCACGCAGTACGCGACAAGGCCGAGCTGGGCGCCATCTTCACCCAGCTGTGCCTTAAGGTGGCCGACGATTTGCAGCGCAAGGGTTATGTGGGCAAGACGATTGGCATCAAGCTGCGCTATGACAACTTCAAGAGCGTGACGCGCGACATCACGATTGATCACTTCACTTCGGATGGCAAAACGATTCGGCTCAATGCAGGGTTGTGCTTGAAGCGCGTGCCGCTGGACAAGCGGCTGCGGCTGTTGGGGGTGAGGGTGGGCACGCTGGCCAAACTGGAAGAATTGGAAGCCGGGCAGTTGAAACCGCAGGAAAACGGCGCTACGCGGCAGGGCGCGGCAGAAGCAAAGGCTACGACGGACCAGCTGTTTTAAGGCATGCACCTCAAGCGGCGCGACGGCGGGTGCGCTTCGGGGAGCGTCCTTCCCTGGCCGTACCGACGCTCCCTGTCAGAAAACCTCCCGACAAACCAAGAAAAAATCCTACATCTCATGATGCAGTGCAAGGTGAAACTTGGTCATGCCGGTCTTGATTCAACCTTGAAAGTTTGTACTCATGAACGCACTGCTCGTCTACTCGCATCTGCGCTGGAATTTCGTTTATCAGAGGCCGCAACATGTGATGTGCCGGCTGACTGGCGTTGGCCCGTGATTTTCATTGAAGAACCCGTCCCGGGCGCCCCGTCAGACCGCATCGAGTTCATTGCCGCTGCACCGGGCGTTGAAGTGTGGCGGCCGCACCTGCGCGGCGCAGAGCACCGCATGCACCTGGCCCACAAGGCCGCCATGCAACGCCTGGTCGCGCAGGCACTGCGCCAGCGCAAGATCGAGGATTACTGGATCTGGTTCTACACCCCCATGGCCCTGCCATTCGCCGAGGCACTTGAGCCCGAAGGGGTGATCTACGACTGCATGGACGAGCTGTCCTTGTTCAAGGGCGCGCCGCCCCGGTTGCTTGAGCAGGAAGCCGCGCTGTTTCGCGCTGCAGACATTGTCTTCACCGGTGGCCGCAGCCTGGACAACGTAATGGGCAAGCGCGTGCTGATTGTGGACAAGCGCTCGCACATTGGCGGCAATGCCTATGACCGGTATGACGACGCCGGTGTGCTGATCCACCCCTACGGACCGCACATCTTCCACACCAACTCGGAAGACATTTACGACCACCTTTCGCAGTTCACCGCGTGGCGGCCGTATGAACACCGCGTGTTGGCCAGTGTGGACGGCCAGCAGCTGCCGATCCCGATCAACCTGGACACCATCAACAAGCTGTACGGTCTCAGCCTCAACTCCTTTGAAGTTGAAAAATTCTTTGAGTCCGTCGCGGAAAAAAAGGATGAGATCAAGACCTCTGAAGACGCTGTGGTCAGCAAGGTGGGCCGGGAGCTGTACAACAAGTTCTTTCGCGGCTACACCCGCAAGCAATGGGGCCTGGACCCGTCCGAGCCGGACGCGAGCGTGACCGCCCGCGTGCCGACCCGCACCAACCGCGACGGCCGTTATTTCAACGACAAGTTCCAGGCGATGCCGCTGCACGGCTACACACGCATGTTTGAGCGGATGCTGGCGCACCCCAACATCAAGATCAT
>JACMQX010000302.1 GCA_014376765.1 Ramlibacter sp.
CACGGCATGCGGCTGTTCGGCAACATGTTTGCCGGCGAACTCGTCTTCATGCTGATCGCCCTGATGGGCGGCGTGTGGGCCTGGCAGTTCAACCCCCTGACGGGTATGTTCTGGCTGGGATTCGGGCATGTTGTCGCCGGAACCGTGTGGAGCATTTTCCACATTCTGGTGATCACGCTGCAAGCCTTCATCTTCATGATGTTGACGTTGATTTACGTGGGGCAGGCCCACGATTCACACTAAGCTTTTCTGCCTTGCGGTAGTTGGGTTTTTCTTTCCCTTTTCTTTTTACCTTTCTTCTTATCTTTTGGAGCAATCATGGAAAATGTTCTCGGCCTCGTCGCTTTGGCTTGTGGTTTGATCGTCGGCCTCGGCGCTATCGGTGCGTCTATCGGCATCGCCCTGATGGGTGGCAAATTCCTGGAAGCCTCGGCCCGCCAGCCCGAACTCATGAACGACCTGCAAACCAAGATGTTCATCTTGGCCGGTCTGATCGACGCGGCTTTCCTGATCGGCGTTGCCATCGCCCTGCTGTTCGCATTTGCCAATCCGTTTGTCCTGCGTTAATTTTTCGGCCCTCCCTGGTACGTTCGATAAGGAATAAGCCGTGAACATCAACTCCACCCTGTTCCTGCAGGCTGTCGTTTTTGCGATCCTGGTCTGGTTCACGATGAAGTTCGTGTGGCCGCCGATCACAAAAGCGCTGGACGAGCGGGCGCAGAAAATCTCTGACGGCCTGGCCGCTGCCGACAAGGCCAAATCGGAACTCTCCAGCGCCAACAAGCGCGTGGAGGCCGAACTGGCCACCTCGCGCACCGAGACCACTTCGCGTCTGGCTGACGCCGACCGCCGTGGCCAAGGCATTGTCGAGGAAGCCAAGGCCCGTGCGGTCGAGGAAGCCAACAAAATCATTGCGGCCGCCCAGGCAGAAGCCGCTCAGCAAACGGTCAAGGCGCGCGAGGCGCTGCGCGAGCAGGTCGCCCTGCTGGCCGTCAAAGGCGCCGAGCAGATTTTGCGCAAGGAAGTCAATGCCACGGTTCATGCCGAGCTGCTGAGCCGCCTGAAAACCGAGCTCTGAGCAAGGCAGAAACACTATGGCTGAACTTGCAACCATTGCCCGCCCTTACGCAGATGCGCTGTTCAAGGCGCAGGGCTCCGACCTGGCTGGCACGGCCGTCTGGCTGGACCGTCTGGCGGCCGTGGCTGAAAACGCCCAGCTGCTCCAGTTCGCCGACAGCCCGAAGGTGACTGTGGACCAGGTGTTTGACCTGGTGGCTGGGGTGGCCAGCAATGCCAGCGACCCGTTGTCCGGGGCTGCCAGGAATTTCCTGCGCCTCGTGATTGAAAACGGTCGCCTGGCGGCGCTGCCCGAGATTGCCAGCCAGTTTCGTTCCCTCAAGAACGCGGCCGGCGGCACCACCGATGCCATCGTCTTCAGTGCCTTCCCGATGGACGAGTCCGCCTTGAGCGAGATTGCGGCGGTGCTGGAAAAGCGCTTTGGCCGCAAGCTCGGCATCAAGGTCGAACTGGATGCGTCGCTGATCGGCGGGATTCGCGCGGTGGTGGGTGACGAGGTGCTCGACACCTCGGTCAAAGCCCGTTTGGAACAAATGAAAATGGCGCTGATCGCCTGACCTGCCGCTCCTGCGCAGTCCGGGTTTTTAGCCAACAACATAGAAAGAAGGAAAGAGTCATGCAACTCAATCCCGCAGAAATTTCTGAACTGATCAAGAGCCGTATCGAAGGCCTGGCCGCCAGCAGCGACATCCGTAACCAGGGCACCGTGGTGTCCGTGGCCGACGGCATCGTGCGCATCCACGGCCTGTCCGATGTGATGCAGGGCGAGATGCTCGAATTTCCTTCCACTGCCGATGGCACGCCGACCTTTGGCCTGGCGCTGAACCTCGAGCGCGACTCGGTCGGCTCGGTCATCCTGGGCGAGTACGAGCACATTGCCGAAGGCGACACCGTCAAGTGCACCGGCCGTATTCTTGAAGTGCCTATCGGCCCCGAGTTGCTGGGCCGCGTGGTCAATGCACTGGGTCAGCCGATCGACGGCAAAGGCCCGATCAATGCCAAGCTCAGCGACGTGATTGAAAAGGTCGCGCCCGGCGTGATCGCCCGCAAGTCGGTCGACCAGCCATTGCAAACCGGCCTGAAGTCCATCGACTCGATGGTGCCGATTGGCCGCGGCCAGCGCGAGCTGATCATTGGTGACCGCCAGACCGGCAAGACCGCCGTGGCCATCGACGCCATCATCAACCAAAAGGGCAAGGGCGTGTCCTGCGTCTATGTCGCGATTGGCCAGAAGGCATCGTCGATCAAGAACGTGGTGCGCTCGCTGGAGCAGGCCGGCGCGATGGACTACACCATCGTCGTGGCCGCATCGGCGTCCGAGTCGGCCGCCATGCAGTACGTCAGCGCTTATTCGGGCTGCACCATGGGTGAGTACTTCCGCGACCGCGGCGAAGACGCCTTGATCGTGTACGACGACCTGTCCAAGCAAGCCGTCGCCTATCGCCAGGTGTCGCTGCTGCTGCGCCGTCCGCCAGGCCGTGAAGCCTATCCCGGCGACGTGTTCTATCTCCACAGCCGCCTGCTCGAGCGCGCCGCTCGCGTGAACGAGAAGTATGTCGAAGACTTCACCAAAGGCGCTGTCAAGGGCAGGACCGGTTCACTGACGGCGCTGCCGATCATTGAAACGCAGGCCGGCGACGTGTCCGCCTTTGTGCCAACCAACGTGATTTCGATCACCGACGGCCAGATTTTCCTGGAAACCAGCCTGTTCAACGCCGGCATCCGCCCTGCGATCAACGCTGGTATCTCGGTGTCGCGCGTCGGTGGTGCCGCCCAGACCAAGCTGATCAAGAACCTGTCTGGCGGTATCCGCACCGACCTGGCCCAGTACCGTGAGCTGGCTGCGTTTGCGCAGTTTGCTTCCGACCTGGACGAAGCCACCCGCAAGCAGCTCGACCGCGGCGCCCGCGTGACCGAACTGCTCAAGCAGTCGCAGTACTCGCCATTGTCCATTTCCACCATGGGCGCCACGCTGTTCGCCGTGAACAAGGGCTTCATGGACGATATCGACGTCAAGAAGGTGCTGGCATTCGAAAGCGGCCTGCACGCCTGGCTCAAGGACAAGCATGCGCCGCTGATGGACAAGCTTGAAACCAACAAGGCCATGGACAAGGATGCCGAGGCAGAATTGACGGCGGCGGTGACTGCGTTCAAGAAGTCATTTGCGTAAAGCAAGTGAGATCAACCGGTGGGCGACGCAATCACCATGGGAATCCGCTCCTGCAAGCAGGGGCCGTGGAACCGGCTATGCCGGGCCACAGGCGCAGCGGCCCCCTCGGGGGGCAGCGCATTACACGAAGTGAATAGCGTGGGGGTTTTCTAGATGGCAGCAGGTAAAGAAATACGCGGCAAGATCAAGTCGGTGGAAAACACCCGCAAGATCACCAAGGCCATGGAAATGGTGGCCGCCTCCAAAATGCGCAAGGCGCAGGAGCGGATGCGCGCCGCACGTCCCTACAGCGACAAGATTCGCAATATCGCAGCCCACCTGAGTCAGGCCAATCCCGAATACACCCATCCGTTCATGGAGTCCAACGACGCCAAGACAACCGGGTTTATCGTGGTGACGACCGACAAGGGCTTGTGCGGCGGTTTGAACACCAATGTGCTGCGCCTGTTGACGGCCAAGCTCAAGGAGATGCAGGCGGCTGGCGAAAATGCGCAGGCCGTGGCCATTGGCAATAAGGGCCTGGGTTTTTTGAACCGCATTGGCGTCAAGGTGGCGGCCCATGCCACGCAACTGGGCGACAAGCCGCACCTGGACAAGCTGATCGGCCCGGTCAAGGTGTTGCTCGACGCCTACAGCGAAGGCAAGATCAAGGCGGTCTACCTTTGCTACACCCGCTTCATCAACACGATGAAGCAGGAGTCAGTGGTCGAGCAACTGCTGCCATTGACCGCAGACCGCATGCAGGGCGACAAAACCGAGCACGGCTGGGATTACATCTACGAGCCGGACGCGCAAACCGTGATTGACGAATTGCTGGTTCGTTATGTCGAGGCGCTGGTGTTCCAGGCGGTGGCCGAGAACATGGCGTCCGAGCAGTCCGCCCGCATGGTGGCCATGAAATCCGCCACCGACAATGCCGGCAGCGTGATTGGCGAGCTCAAGCTGATTTACAACAAAACGCGTCAAGCGGCGATCACGAAAGAACTTTCGGAAATCGTCGCCGGTGCCGCAGCGGTCTAAGCCGTTTTAGCCGCGCCACCCAGTTTTACAAGATTAAAGAACGAAAAGGATTCGGTCATGGCTCAAGAAACACTCGTGGACACAAGCATCCAGGGCAAGATTGTTCAGTGTATCGGCGCGGTGGTGGACGTGGAATTTGCCCGTAACCAGATGCCGAAGATTTATGACGCGCTGAAGATGGAAGGCTCCGCCCTGACGCTTGAAGTCCAGCAGCAACTGGGCGACGGCATTGTGCGCACTATTGCGCTGGGCACGTCGGACGGCCTGCGCCGCGGCAACATCGTCTACAACACCGGTGCGAACATCACTGTTCCCGTCGGCAAGGCTACCCTGGGCCGCATCATGGACGTGCTGGGTGCGCCGATCGACGAGCGCGGCCCGGTCGACCAGACGCTGACTGCCCCGATTCACCGCAAGGCCCCGGCCTATGACGAACTGAGCCCTTCGCAAGAGTTGCTGGAAACCGGCATCAAGGTGATCGACCTGGTGTGCCCGTTTGCCAAGGGCGGCAAGGTCGGCCTGTTCGGCGGCGCTGGCGTCGGCAAGACCGTGAACATGATGGAGCTGATCAACAACATCGCCAAGGCGCACTCGGGCCTGTCGGTGTTTGCCGGTGTCGGTGAGCGCACCCGCGAAGGCAACGACTTTTACCACGAGATGGCCGATTCCGGTGTCGTGAACCTGGAAAAGCTCGAAGACTCCAAAGTCGCCATGGTCTATGGCCAGATGAACGAGCCGCCGGGCAACCGCCTGCGCGTGGCGCTGACCGGCCTGACGATTGCCGAGTCCTTCCGCGACGAAGGCCGCGACGTGCTGTTCTTCGTGGACAACATCTACCGCTACACGCTGGCCGGCACTGAAGTGTCCGCATTGCTGGGCCGCATGCCGTCCGCCGTGGGCTACCAGCCGACGCTGGCCGAGGAAATGGGCCGCCTGCAGGAGCGCATCACCTCG
>JACMQX010000303.1 GCA_014376765.1 Ramlibacter sp.
AAAGCTGCGTGCCGGTGTGGTGGATGTTGGCGGGCGCACTGCCCAGGGCCCGCACGGCCATGGCCTTGCCGTTGAAAGTAATGGCCTGAGCCAGCGTACCGATGGCGCCGTTGTCTGCATGGGTCTCCATTGCCAGCACGCGGGTGTCCCAGAAGGTCGAGGCTTCCTGCGAGATGCCTGAGCCAGGGGTCGTGGAAAGGTTCTGCACGAACAGGCCGTCCGCGCCTTTTATCTGGCCCAGCACGATGTCGCCGCCGGGCGCACCGTCCACACCGGTGCCCACGCGGGCGATCATGTCGCCCCCGCCCAGGTTCAGCGTCACGCCGGGCGCTGTCGCAATACCGCCACGGCCCGGATCACGATAGGCCGCTTGCGCGTTGGGTGAATTGGCCCGGAGGCCCAGGTCCCCGCCGGCGGTGGTGATGTTGGCATTGATCAGGATGCTGCGGCCAGCATCCAGCAGCAGGCTGCCGCCTGACTGTGCCGTGGGCACCGTGGTGATGGCTGCATTCACCAGGATGTCGTTGTTGGCCTGCAGAAAAACGTCCATGCCTGCGTTCGTCATTGCCGTAATGGATTGCGGTGTCACCGTGACATCGGAGCCCGCCGAGTCGTCAAAGCGCTGGTTCGGCGCGACTGTGCTTGCGGCGGGCCCAGTTTGCGTTGGGTCGATATAAACCACGCGGCCCGATCCCTGCGAGAACGTCGCGCGGTAACGGGTTCCGGTGTCAGGATTCACGCTGATGAAGCCGCTACCCGCTGTGGTTCCATAGACCGTATTGGAGGCGGACAGCATGCCTGTGGCACCCGTGCGGAAGAAGGTCACGC
Organism: Ramlibacter sp.; assembly: GCA_014376765.1. Classification (GTDB taxonomy): domain Bacteria; phylum Pseudomonadota; class Gammaproteobacteria; order Burkholderiales; family Burkholderiaceae_C; genus JACMQX01. Next base: position 829 of record JACMQX010000303.1, read on the forward strand.
CGCCCTTGTTTCCAGCCAGCGTGTTGTAGCTGGTATGGAAAAGAGTGTCAGCCGAGTTGTAGGCCGGCAGCAGTGTGCCCGGGAAAGAGGTGTAGGCGCCGAACTGGTCTCCCGCCTGGGCACCGACCAGCGAATTGGCCGCGCTGACGAAGCCAGTTGGCATCGCATCGGCGATGCCGAACGACGTGATGGCGCCGGCATTGCCCGACCAGTTGGGCGAACCGATCAAAATGCTGTGCCTGAAAGACGCATCAATGCCGATGTTCAGACCCACGCGATCCGTTGAATTGCTGCCGACGAGGCTGTTTGATTCGTTGATGGTGCCACGCGGCGATACGGCAGATGTGCCGTCGATCTGCGTCACCATTCCCCGGCCGCCGTTGAAGTTGGAGTTCGTGATCATCACGCGGTTGAAGTTGGAATTCGTGATGTCGCCGTAGATCCGCACAGCGTCATAGGTGCCGTCGCCCACGGCCACGCCGACCAGGGAATTGCTGGCGTCAATCACGCCGCTTGCGCGCGACGGGTTTTGCAACAGGGTGATCGCGCCAAGGCCACTGGAGGCGGTGCTTGCACCGATGCCCCAGCGGTTATTGATCAGGACCAGCTTTCCGTTCTCTAGCGGGACGCTGCTGGACACAGAGTTGCCGACGCGGTCGTTGGCCTGCGCGCCCACCATGCTGTTGCTGGCGCCAACGACACCTGTCGCAAAAACCCCGGCAGCATCAGACAGCGTGAGCGCGCCCGTCGCGCTATTCCAGCTGGGGCTGCCGACGATGTAGCCGTTGTTGCCCCACACGAAATATCCACCGCTACCGATGCGGTCCGAGCTGGTGCTGCCGACCATGGCATTGATGCTGGAGAGCGTCCCGCTGGCGAAGCCTGCGGCGATGTCGATGTTGAAGATCGCGCCGCTGCCACCGCCGTAATTGGGCGCCAGCATGACGCGTTTGCCGGTATTGAATATGTAGTCAACAACGCTCAGGTCACCGGGTGCTGTGCCCAGGATCGAGCTGCCGCCGGTGGGCGTGTCCGCATTGCCCACGAGCGGGGATGTGAGCTGGGTGAAGGTTGCAAGGCCCTTGTTGCCATTCCATGTCTGCGACTGGATCTTGATGCCGTCGAAATACACGCTGAGGTCACCCTGCGTGCCGATGGCGTCGCCTGCATGTGTGCCAACGAATGCGTTGGTGTTGCTGATCACGCCGGATGGCGCAGCAGCCTGAGCATCCAGTCGCACCATGGCACCTGCCAAGCTGGCGCTTGCTGCCGTGTTTCTCCACGAGGGCAAACCGACAAAAGCGACATTGCTGGCGTACCGATACACCCAGGCATTATTGAAGTCGCCAGTGGTACTGCCGACCAGACTGTTGCCCGTGCCGATGGTGCCCATGACGCCGTTTGCAGCAAGTAGCGTCATCGCGCCTGCGCCAGCGGTGCTGCCAGCCTTGTACGAAGGCGTGAGGAAAAGCAAGTTGCCGTTAACAAATTCGGTTACGAAGCTGGCGCCGCCGTTGCCGACCCGGTCCCCAGTCGAGGCGCCGAGGAAGCTGTTGCTGAGCGTGAGCTGCTGGCCGACAGGTAAGAGCGAAGCCGTGTCGACGGACGTCACTGCACCTGTGCTGGCGTTGTGCAAGGGACTGAACACCAGGACCCGATTTCCCCCATATTGCTGACGCATGACGCCGCCGGAGCCGATTTGGTCGCCAGCTGCGCCAAGCAAGGCATTGGACGCGCCATTGAGTGTGTTCGTCAGCGGTGGTGCATTCAAGTCAATGTTGACGATGGCCCCCTTGCCGCCGCCATAAGTCGACGCGACCAGCAGCGCGTGCCCTGCGTCCATGCTGTCAATGCGATTGAGGCCTCTGCTATCACCGTAATCCCTGACATAAAGCTTCGCACTGCCCGAAGCAGTGAGATCGAGATCACCGACGTTCGTGCCCACCAGACTATTTCCGGAAGCCACCACGCCAGGCGTCAACGTGCCTGTGTTCAGATTGAAGAATGTGATTGCGCCAAAGCCGCCGCCCCATTGCGGGGAATTGATCACCAACGTTCCGCCTGAGGAACCGTAGATTGATCCGATCACAGACCCGACCTGATCGCCCAAGCCCCCGATGAGGCTGTTGGATGACGATATCGGGCCAGGAACCGCGAGGCTCAAATCCGAGTCCTTCATGATGGCAACAAAGCCGCGGTTCTGGTCGAATGCAGGATTGGAGACCACCACCCGGTTGGTAAGGTAGGGGTAGCCGAGTGATGCGATGCCGGATGAAGAAAAGGCCTTTACGGTCATGCCTGCGCCATCGGTGGAGCCGGGCTTTCCCGTCCAGCTGTTGGTGGCGGCAACCACACCGGACTGCATGTTTGCGCGGGTGATCAAGGTGATGGCTCCAGGGCCGCTCGCGGCAGCGCCAGAACCCCAAAGCCGGTTGACTACGACGGCGTTGTTGTTGGCAAAGGGAACGAACGTCATGTCGGCACTGCCGACGCGGTCACCTTGGCTCAAGCCCGTCCAGCTGTTGAGGCTGGAGTTGATAAAGCCTTTGGGACTGGTGCCGGTGACCCCAGGCTCGAAGATGGTGATCGCACCGGTATTGCTCTGCCAGTTCGGACTCTTCAAAACCCAGTAAGTAGAAGCGGTCGTGAAACCGCCGCTGCCTACACGGTCTCCAGCATTTGTGCCGATGAGCGACTTGCCGTCGTCGAGCACACCGCTGACGCCCGAATCTCCAAGAAATGCCATGGCGCCTTTGCCACTGCCGTAATTAGGGGCGATCAGGAGCAACTTGTTTGGCACAACACCGCTGTAGGTAGCCATGCCATTGAAATCGCCAACCGCCGTTCCGACCACGGTGTTGGGCTCGGAGATATTGACCAACCCCTTGACCTTGACACTGCTTCCGTCAACAAAAGTGACAGCACCTTTGCCGGAACCCCACGTGGGAGAAGACACGAAAAGCTTGCTGCCGTACACCGTCACTCCGCCAGAGCCAACCTGGTCGCCGGCGTTTCCAATGAGGCTGTTGCCCGTAGAAAGGGTGCCCACCGGTTGAAACGCCGCAGAGACCGTCTGGTCCAGCACGGTCACTGAGCCCATACCGCCGTTCCACTGGGGATTGGTGATCAGGAAATATTCCGGCGAAAAATACGATGCGCAGCTGCCATAAGTGAAGCAGTTCTGGACGAAGAAGTTGGATCCATCCGAGGTGCTGGAACCCACCAGACTGGTGCTGGCGTCAACCGTTCCCTTGACCAGGCTGGCACTGTCGAACACCGTGAACGCACCCTTGCCGCCACCCCACTGCGAGCTGAACACCATCACCTTGCCGTTGCTGAACTGCCGGAATGCGCCCGTGGTGTTGCCCACAAAGTCACCGGTGGCCGAGCCGACCAGGCTGTTGGCTGAACTGAGCACGCCCGACAGGGCCTGCGCGGTGTCGATGACGGTGATCGCCCCCTTGGTGCCGCCCCAGTTGCGGCTGAACACCGCGTAATAGTTGTTCGGCAGCGAGATGGCGCCGTAGTTGCCGATGTTGTCGGTGGCGACACTGCCCACCAGCGCGTTGGTGCTGTCCAGCGTGCCGGCAAAGCCGGTGCCCGCGAAGGTCGCCAAGGCACCGGCGCCACCGCCATAGCTGGACGCGACCAGCAGGTTGCGCCCATTGGCGACGCTATAAAGCGATGCGCTTGCCAGGTCATTCGCCGCCGTGCCGAGCAGACTGTTGGCAGAAGAGATGACCCCGCTGCCCGGCAGGCTGGCTGTGCTGCCCGCCTGAATCCACGTCCAGGCCCCCAGGTTGCTGTTCCACGCATTGGCCTTGAACACCAGCGCGGAGTTCACACTCTGGTAATTGCTGCCAACGAAGTCACCATTGTGCGAGCCGGTGAGCGCGCTGAGCAGGCCGCCGGTGGTCTTGTCGTAGATGTAGATGGCGCCGGCATTGGTGCCGCCTGCCGTGTCGAACGGGTCCGTTACCAGCACCCTGTTGCTGCCGATGTTGATGATGCTGGCACCGAAATTCCCTGCGCCACCCGCCTCATTGTTCGGGTCCGCCAGCTCCAGCACGCCGAGCTGCCCGGACGCATTGGCAATCGTCAGATTCTTCGGGTCCAGCAGCAGCGTGCCCCTGGCCCCGCCAGGGCCGCCCGCAGCAGCCACAGGCCCGGCAAACTGCAGGGACTCCTTGCCCGACACCTCGACCCAGCCACCGTTGCCGCCCGCACCCGCGCCACTGGCGTCGATGCTGCCGAAATACCGCGTTGTTCCATCCGACCACAGCACCACATCACCACCGCTGCCCGCGCGGCGCGAACGTGCGCTCAGGACCGTGGCACTGTTGACGTACAGGTACTGCGAGTTGGGCGTGAGCGGGTCGTTGCCGTGCTTGTTGCCGCCGACCAGCAGGTTGCCGCCGTCTGCATCGCCATCGGCGCTGATCTGTGCGCCTTGAAGGCGGATGGTGGAGCCCAGCACCTTGATCGTGCCGCCCGATGCACCGGCGCCTGCACCCGCACCGCTGGCGTTCAAAACCCCAGACGTCAGGACTGTGCCGCCGCTGCCGTCGGCACTGTCCGCCTGGACCACAATGCTGCCACCCGCGCCCTGCGAGGCGCTGGCATTGATGCTGGCCTCTGCCGTCTGGATCACCGAATGGCTGCCGCGGATCAGCACCATGCCGCCGGAGGTGACTCCAGCCACCGTCAGGGGTGCCGCCTGCAGAACCGACTGCGCGTCAACCGTGATGTTGCCGCCCTGCTGACCCGAGGCGTCGATGACGCCTGTAACGACGGCATAGCGTGCACTGATCGTCACGTCGCCGCCGTTGGTAGCAGAGGTGGTAATGCGCCGGGCCTCGATGCGCCCCGTGATCTCGGCCACATCATTGGCCCGCAACACCACCTTGCCACCCTGAACATCCGCGCCCACCGCCTGTATCAGGCCGCTGTGCTTGAGCTGGCTGGCAAAAATGCCCACAGCGTCACCGCGCAAGGTACCCAGGTTGACCGCGCTGTCCCCCGGCGCCTGCACCTGCATGACGATGCCTTCCAGCCCCCGGCCCGTGACCGAGACCTTCTGGCCGGCAGCCAGCATGACGGCGCCTCCTTGCGCCTCAACAACCGCGGTTTTGGCGACCTCAACGCTGGGCGCAATCAGCACCACATCGCCGCCCCGCGCAATCACGTTGCCCTGCACGACCAGCGCCCCCGTGCCATTGCCCAGGCTGTCGGCTGAAAAACGCATGCGGCCGGTTGCGGCGTCTACATCACTCATGCCCAGCACGGACGCGGTGAATCCTGCTGTATCCACCACAGCGCCTGCACCCACCGTGATGCCCGACTGGTTGACCAGCACCAGCTTGCCGTTGGACGACAGCGTGCCGTAAATCTGCGAAGGCGTGTTGGTGATCACGCGGTTGATGGACGTGCTGTTGGCACCGGGCTGCACAAACTGCGTGGTGTTGCCCGCACCAATTGAAAAGCTCTGCCAGTTGATGGCCGAATGGTTGGTGCCCACGCCGTTGGTGGTAGTGACCGTGAGCTTGGTACCCGCCGCATTGAGGGCGCGGGCCGAACTGCCGGTCAGGTCGTTGCGGTGCACCGGAAGGATGCTTTGCGAGGCGATAGGCAGCGAGGTGAATGCCGCAGCGATCGACAACGCGAGCAATGCGGGGCGCAGGCGCCGCCGGCTGGTCAGCGTGCCCGCCCCCTCGGCGATGGAGACGGGGTAGAGGGGGTGGAGGGGGTAGACGGTTTTGAAACTGGTGGCGCGGCGCATTGGAAATCTCCCCGATCGGGTTGCCTGAAACCTGGCTTGTATGAAGGCGGGCGATGCAACCTCGCCCAACGGCGATACATCTGTATACCCAACTTGCAAATTAGCACAGAGAGGGCTGTTGCGCAATCGCGTGAACCGGGGGAACCCGGTTATTCCTCTGGCTTTTCCCAGCGAGCTGGCTTGCCGGGGAGGCAGGTGCGGATCAGGCCCGCCGCTGCATCACTTCAAGCGCCATGCACAGGTCGGCCCAGGCCTTGGCTTTTTCGGGCAGGCTGCGCAGCAGATAGGCTGGGTGGTAGCTCACAATCACCGGCACGCCGTGGTATTCATGCACGCGGCCCCGCAGTTTGCCGATGGGCTCGTTGCTCTGCAAAAGCGACTGCACCGCAAACCGGCCCAGCGCCAGGATGATTTTGGGTTGCAGCAGTTCCACCTGACGGCGCAGGTACGGCTCGCACTGCGTCACTTCTTCAGGCAGGGGGTTGCGGTTGGCGGGCGGGCGGCACTTGAGCACATTGGCGACATAGGCGCCTTGCGCCGCATCGCCCTGGCGGCTGAGGCCGATGGCCTTGAGCATGTTGTCCAGCAGCTTGCCGGCCTGGCCGACAAAGGGCTCACCCGCCAGGTCTTCGTTCTCGCCGGGCGCCTCGCCAACGACCAGCCAGTCTGCGCGCTGGCTGCCCACGCCAAACACCGTGTTCTTGCGGCTGCCGCACAGCGCGCAGGCGCGGCAACCCGCTACTGCCTGCTCCAGCGCCGCCCAGTCCATGGTGGCAATGCCGGCAGGCAGGGGCTGCAGGCTGATGGGTGCGCGGGGCGCCGGTGAGGTCTCCTCGCGCGCGGCCGGGGCAGTCTCCCCGCGCGCTGCAATGACCGCCTGTGGCTGCATGCGCGCACCTGGCTCTGCCGGCTCGGCAAGGCGGCTTTCAGGCGGCTGCCCGGCCGGAGCTGCACTCCAGACCTTCAGGTTCATCTCCATGAGCATGGCCACACGCCGCTCGTCAAGTTCCAGGCTCATGGTTTGAACCTCATAGTTTCAGGCTCATCACCACCGCGTGCTCGCGTTGGCCACCGGGGGCCGGGTAGTAATTTTTGCGCTCACCGACGCGGCGGAAACCGTGCCGCTCATAAATGCGGGTTGCCCGGTCGTTGCTTTCACGCACTTCCAGCCACAGCCATTCAGCGCCCTGGCCGCGCGACCAGGTGCCCAGCGCGTCCAGCATGATCCGGCCCCAGCCCTGGCTCTGGAAAGACGGCGCCACGGTGATGTTGAGCAGGTGGACTTCTTCCACGCCTTTCATCGCAATGAAGTAGCCCAGGATGGTGTCACCCGCCACCAGCATCTGCGCCTCATACCCGGCCTTGAGCGAATCAAGGAAATTCCCGCGCGACCAGGGGTGGGCATAGGCGGTCACCTCGATGGCCAGGACGGCGTTCAGCCGCCCGGCGGTGAGGGGCTCGAATCCGGCTTCCTGGCTTTTGAGAACGGCACTCATGGGGGGGTGGCTGTCTGCGCGGCGCGCTCGGCAAAGCGCTCATCTGTCGTCTTGGCAACTTTATCGCGAATGTAGCGGGGCAGGGCATGATCGGCGGCCACCGCATGGCCCGCTGCGATCAGCCCGGGCGCCAGACGGAGCATGGCGGCGGCAGTGGGCAGCGCGTCGATGCGCAGGGTGGCCGGGGCCAGCACCGCGTCAAGCCGCTCGCTGTAGGCCTTGAATACATTGCCCGCCAGCGCCCAACCGGGGGGCACCTGCAGCGCTTCGGGCCGCAGCAGTTCCGGCTCTGCGTCCAGTACGGCGCCATCCGTGCTGAAGTCATAGCGCGCCAGATACATCTCGTCCATGCGCGCGTCCAGGGCGGCCACGACACGGTTGGCGTGCTGGCTGTGCCGCGCTTCTTCGGCCAATGCCAGCAGGGTGTCAACCGGCAGCACCTTGACGCCTGCCCCAAAGGCCAGCCCCTGTGCCACCGAACAGGCGGTGCGCAAGCCGGTGAACGAGCCGGGGCCACGGCCGAATGCGATTGCGTCCAGCCCGGCCAGGGTCAGCCCCGCGTCGCCGAGCAGCGACAGGATGGCGGGAATCAGCGTGGCAGACGCTTTGGCGCCTCCAGCGCCTGTGTGCGCCCACACCCGCACGCCATCGCCCACGGCAATGGACATGGATTCGGTGCTGGTGTCAAAGGCGAGGAGTTTCATCGGGCGGGCTGGTTCTGGGGTCTTATTGTCACGCTCACGCCGAACACAATACCCATCGTCACCATGGCCAGGCCTGCCAGCAGGTTCCAGCTCATCAGCTCGCCCAGAAAAATCACCGCGCCCAGGGCAGACAGGCCGGGCACCAGCGCCGTGATCATGGTGGAGCGGACCGGGCCGAAATACTGGATCATTTTGGTGAAGGTGATGCCCGATATCACCACCGAGCCCACGCCCTGAAAAGCCATCTGGAACAGCAGCTCGCCCGCGGGGGCATCGGCCAGCCGGCTGGGCACCAGCTGCAGCAAGGCGAGCAGGCCGTAAGCGGGCACAAAGGCAAAAAATGCGAACACGGTGATCGCCACGGTGGCCTTGACCGGGTCCAGTGCATGGCGGCGCACCAGCACGCTGTAGACCGACCAGCACACCCCTGCACTCACAAACAGCAGATCGCCCTTCCAGACTTCGCCGCCGTCGAAGGCCTTGAGCAGGCTGGCCCCGCCGACCAGCAGGTCCCCCGCCACGATGAACAGCAAGCCCAAGCCACGGGCCGGGGTGATGTGGGTCCCCAGAAGGATTGCCGCCAGCAAGGTGGTCCACAAGGGCAGGCTGCCGGGCATCAGCACCGACGCATGCGCCGCAGGCGCGTAGAAGAACCCGGGATAAGCCAGCATGGCATACAGCAGGCCACCAAACAGGCCGGCTAGCGCCGTCAGGCGAAACGGCAGGGGCGACAGCCCCAGCCAGCCCGCCAGCCCTTCGCGCCGCACCAGCCACCAGCCCAACGGCAGCAGCACGGCGCCGGCGCCGACGATGCGCACAAACGCAAGGTCAAACGGGTTGAGGGTGTGGCCGGCGGATGCACGGGCTATGACGATGAAGGAGGCCCAGACCAGAACGGTGATGACCGCGGCGCCGATACCGACAGCCTTGGGAGAAAAACGCATGAAGGCATTATCGGCGGGAGATTTCATCGCTGCGCCTGCGCACCGGTGCGCAAGAGGAGGGGCGGTAGACTGACTGGCCGCTTGGCCCCCAACCGCCGCACTGTTCCATGCAATTTCACCCTGCTTTTTTCTCTCGCTGTTTTGCGGTCTCTGCCCTGCTGGCGGCAAACCTGCTGGTGGCGCTGCCCGCGTTGGCACAATTGCCACCCGAAGTTGACGCCGCGCTGGCACGCGCCAAACTGCCGCGCGAAGCCGTCACCTTCCTTGTGACTGATGCCGATGCCAAGGCCCCGCCGCGCCTGAGCCACCGCGCCAATGTGCCGGTCAACCCAGCATCGGTAATGAAGCTTGTGACCACTTACGTGGCACTTGACCAACTTGGCCCGGCCTTCACCTGGAGCACCCCCGTCTACACCGACGGGCCCTTGCAGGCGGGTACCCTGCACGGCAACCTGTACATCAAGGGGCTGGGCGATCCCAAGCTGGTGGTGGAACGGCTGTGGCTGCTGCTGCGGCGCGTGCAGGGGCTGGGGATCCAGACGATTTCCGGCGACATCGTGCTGGACCGCTCCGCCTTTGAAACCGTGCCCCAGGACCCCGCCAGTTTTGACGGTGAACCGCTGCGGCCCTACAACGCCGCGCCCGACGCGCTGCTGCTGAACTTCAAGTCGGTGGTCATGACCTTTGTGCCCGACCGTACTGCCGGCGTGGCGTCCGTGTCGATCGAGCCCCCGCTGGCCGGCGTGCAGATGCAAACCTCCGTGCCGCTGATGGCGGTGGACTGCGGCGACTACCGCGCCACGCTCAAGCCTGACTTCAGCGACCCTTCGCGCATCCGCTTTACCGGCAGCTACCCGGCCACATGCGGCGAGCGCACCTGGCCCATCGCCTATGCCGACCCGAAAAGCTACGCCGCGCGCGCGGTGGAAGGCATGTGGCGCCACCTGGGCGGCAAGCTCGGCGGCATGACGCGCGAGGGCACCGTGCCCCAGAGCTTGAAGCCGGCCTTCGAGATCGCTTCGCCCACGCTCACGGAAGTGGTGCGTGACGTCAACAAGTACAGCAACAACGTGATGGCGCAGCAGCTGTTCCTGACGTTGAGCCTCCAGCAAAAAGGCAGCGGCACGCTGGACGGATCACGCGATGTGGTGGGCCGCTGGTGGCGCGAGCGAATTGGCGACGACCCGCCGCAGCTGGACAACGGCTCGGGCCTGTCGCGCAGCGAGCGCATCACGGCCAGCGCACTGGCGCGGCTGCTGCAGTCGGCCTGGGCCTCGCCGCTGATGCCCGAGCTGATGTCGTCGTTGCCGATCACGGGGGTGGACGGGACCTTGCGGCGCAGCAAAGCCAGGGCTGCGGGCGCCGCGCACCTGAAGACCGGCAGCCTGAACAATGTGACCGCAATTGCCGGCTATGTGCATGCCGCCAGCGGCAAGCGCTACGTGCTGATTGCCATTGCCAACCATGCGAACGCCGCGGCGGCGCGCCCGGTATTTGACGCATTGGTGGACTGGACAGCGAAAGACAATTGAGCCATGCCCGCCAGCGACTTCATCGGCTACGCCGCCGCCGCCCTCACCACCGTCAGCTTCATTCCGCAGGCCTGGCATACCTTCAGGACGCGCGACGTGAGCGGCATTTCGCTGGGCATGTACAGCGTCTTCACACTGGGTGTTTTTTTCTGGCTGCTGTACGGCCTGCAATTGGGGGCCTGGCCGGTGATCGCGGCCAACGCCATCACCTTGACGCTGGCCAGCGCCATCCTCGTCATGAAACTGCGCTTTGGCCGCCAGGGCTCCCATAAAGAAACCGGCCCTTGAGGCCGGTTTCTTTATGGGCTGGCTGCTCGTTAAAAGCGCCCGCGCAACCGGCCATAAGCGTAGTCACCAAACTGCCGGTGCGCCGTGGGGGCCGAGTAAACCGCGTCAGCGTAGACGAATTTGCTGTAGTCCTGACCGCCAACGGTCGCCGGGGTGCACAGCGATGAATTGATGTTGCCGGGGCCAATGCCGATGCCCGGGCCTGGATCGATCGAATTGCACACCGGGCTGTTCGCATTGGTGAACCCGTAGTTGGACGGAGAGGTGTTCATCAGGTTGTAGAAAAATGCAGCATCCAGGTACAGGGCGTTGCTGCCCTGGTCCACCAGCGAAACAACCAGCTCAGCGTTGAACTTGCCACTGGCCTGCGACAGCAACAGGTTCTGGCCAATGCTGGTGGCCCATGGCGTGATGCCGAGGTTGACGACGCCCGTGACCAGCACATACTTGGCGCCCGCCTGCACCAGCCGCCGCACCTGGGCTGCAAGCTCACGGCCTTCCCGGCCCACGTTGGCCAGCATCACTTCACCCGTCTGCGCGCCTGACCTGACAGCGCCCATTTCAGCAATGATGTCGCTGAAGCCGCCGTTGATCACCACCACATCGTTGGGCCCGAAAGTGCCGCCCGCCGCCAGGAAGTTGGTGATCTGCTGGGTGACCGAGGGCGTTGCACCACCGGCTGCATCCACGGCCGAAGTCACGCGGGCATTGCCCCGCGCGTAGCTGGTACCGCCGGACAGCACGCTGTTGACAGAGCGGCCATAGCCGGCCGCCATTTGCTGGACCCAGTTGTTGCTGCCGTCGTTGACCGAATATTTGCCTGCGCCTGCGGCGCCCAGGTCGGTGAAGGCATCGCCAAAGCCGATGAAGCGGGTGGGTGTCAGAGCCGACACCACGCTGCTGGAGCCACAGCCCGCAAGCAAGGCCGCCGAACACCATGTCACCGCCATGAAAGCACGGCGCAACCAAAGTCCTGTCATTGAATTCTCCAAAACGTGAGAGGCTAGTTTAACTAGGCAGCCGATGCCCGTTGTAACCGGTCGCGCACGCCCTCCCAGGCAGGGGTATCGGGGGGCGTTTCAACCCAGATCAGGCGCACGCCTTTTGCGTCAAAGTCGCGCAGCACCGCAAAGAGCTGCTGCGCGGTGGCGGCAGCGTCGTCGGGCATGCGGCGGCGGATCACGCCAGCTGCGGGCGTCATCAAAATGACGCGCGAATAGATGGCGATGTTGGCCGCATCCGGCCCCAGCAGGTTGAGGGCTGTCTGCAGCGCGGCGGCGTCCATCAGGCGCAGCTTGGCGTTGGGTGCGTAGTGCGCCTCCAGCGTGCCGGAGGCCCGCGGTGCAACGCCCGCGGCCGCGCCTGGAAGCACCAGCGCGCTGCCGCAGGCCGCCTCGATCTGGCCGCGCTCGATCAGGCCGGGCCGCAACAGTACCGGCGCGCCCCGCGTGCAGTCCACGATGGTCGACTCGATGCCCACCTCGCAGGCGCCGCCGTCCAACACCATGAGGCTGCTGCCAAACTCGCCCTGCACATGGCTGGCCGTGGTGGGGCTGACGCGGCCAAACTGGTTGGCGCTGGGCGCTGCCAGACCCGTGACCGGCTGGCCGGGCAACGCGCGGCAGGCACGGAGCAGGGCCTGCGCCACTGGGTGCGACGGGCAACGCAGGCCAATGGAGTCCTGCCCGCCCGCGCTCGCCGTGGCGATGCCGGCCTTGCGCGGCAGGATCAGCGTGAGGGGGCCGGGCCAGAACGCATCCATCAGCTTTTGCGCGAAGGCAGGCACGGAGGCCGCAAAGTGCAGCGCATCGGCGGCCTCTGCGACATGAACGATCAAGGGGTGATTGCTGGGGCGGCCCTTGGCGGCGAATATTTTTTGAACAGCTGCGTCGCTTGAGGCATCAGCACCCAGGCCATAGACCGTTTCCGTCGGGAAGGAGACGAGGTTGCCCCGGCCCAGTTCTGCTGCAGCCAGCGCGATGGAGTGCGCCTCGCGCCCGTCAAGGATCATCAGGTAGGCAGCCTTTTAAAACGCGGCAATGCCGAGCAGGGCTGCTGCACGTGCTGCGGTCGCGCGGGCAGCGTCCACCGTTGTTGCCGTGACATTGAGGTGGCCCATCTTGCGGCCGGCTCGCGCTTGCAGCTTGCCGTACAGGTGCAGATGCACGCCGGGCAAGGCGAGCACCTCGGACCAGGGCGGGGTCACCGCTTCAGCCGAGGCGTCAGCGCGCACCCCGTTGGGCGCGAACCAGATGTCGCCCAGCAAGTTGAGCATGACCGCCGGGCTGTGCTGGCGCGGCTGCGCCAGCGGCAGGCCCGCCAGAGTTCGTACCTGCAGGTCAAACTGCGATGCATCGCAGGCGTCCATGGTGTAGTGGCCGCTGTTGTGGGGGCGCGGCGCCATTTCATTGACGACCCAGGTGCCGCCTTCAAGGATGAAAAACTCCACGCACAGCACGCCGGCATACCCCAGCCCCTGGGCGATCGAACGGGCCGCAGCGACCAGTTCCGCGCCAAGGGCCGCGGGCACATTGCCCTCAAACACCTGCGTCACGGCCAGGATGCCGTCGCGGTGCAGGTTGAGCTGCACCGGGAAGTTCACCATCTGGCCGTCCCGCCCGCGCGCGACGATGACGGAGCATTCGGCTGCCAGCGGCAGCATTTTCTCCAGCACGCAGGAGACACCGCCCAGGTGCTGCCAGGCCCCGGCCAGCGCCTGGCGCGTGGCAACGCGGACCTGCCCTTTGCCGTCATAACCCATGCGCGTGGTCTTGAGGATGGCGGGCAGCAGCTCATCGGCGGCGGCGTTCAGCTGCTGCTGCGTTTCAATCAACGCGTAGGGCGCACAGGCCACGCCGCAATTGTTGAAATTTGTTTTTTCCTGCGCCCGGTCCTGGGCGATGGCGACAGCGCTCGCGCCGGGGGCGACAAGCCGGTGGGCGGCGAGCGTTTCAAGCGCCGCTGCAGGAACGTTCTCAAACTCTGTGGTGATGGCCGCACTGTGCGCCGCCAACTGGGCCAGACCGTAAGCGTCCAGGTAGCCAGTTTTGATGTGGTGGTGGCTGACAAGGCCGGCCGGGCTGCTGGCGTCCGGGTCGAGCACGGCGGTGAAATAACCCATCTGCTGGGCAGCGTGCACAAACATGCGGCCCAACTGGCCGCCGCCCATCACGCCGAGGGTTGCGCCGGGGAGGATCAAACCGGCTGCAGGTTCGTGCCGGGCTGCGGCGCTCATGCGGCGGGCGGCAGCGTCATGTTGCGTGCGGCTTCGGTCTGCTCGCGCCGGAAGGCCTCCAGCTGGCCGCGCAGGGCTGCGTCCTCATTGGCCAGCAAGGCCACGGCAAACAGCGCCGCGTTGGCCGCGCCTGCGTTGCCGATGGCAAAGGTCGCCACCGGCACGCCCTTGGGCATCTGCACAATGCTGTGCAGCGAATCCACGCCGTTCAGATGTTTGGACGCGACCGGCACGCCCAGCACCGGCACGGTGGTCTTGGCCGCCAGCATGCCTGGCAAGTGGGCCGCGCCGCCCGCGCCGGCGATGATCGCCTTGAGCCCGCGCCCGGCTGCGCCTTCGGCATAAGCGAACATGTCGTCCGGCATGCGGTGGGCCGATACGACGCGCGCCTCATGCGCAATGCCGAACTGTTGGAGAATCTGGACTGCGTGCTGCATGGTGTCCCAGTCGGAGCTGGAACCCATCACCACACCGATGAGGGCTTGGGTCATAAGTGGCTTTGTTGGGGGCGGCAGGTCCGCCCTTAAGCTTTCAGGAACTGAATTTTACGTTTACACCCCGGGTTACCTGCACATGATCGACGTCACGACCGAAAACTTTGAAGCCGAGGTGATTGCCGCCTCTGCCACCACGCCCGTCCTGGTGGACTTCTGGGCGCCCTGGTGCGGCCCCTGCAAGAGCCTGGGCCCGATCCTGGAGAAGCTGGAGACCGAGTACGCCGGGCGCTTCAAGCTGGTGAAGATTGACTCCGACAAGGAGCAGCAGATCGCCGGCATGTTCGGCATCCGCAGCATCCCGACCTGCGTGCTGCTCATGAATGGCCAGCCGGTGGACGGCTTCACGGGCGCGCAACCCGAAAGCCAGGTCCGAGAATTTTTGGACAAGCATGTGCCCCCGGCGGTTGAAGAGGAACCGCTCGCGATCGAACCCACGATTGATGAGCTTGCCGCCGCCGACCCCGCCGCCGCGCTGGAAAAACTTCAGCATGCGGTGGCCACCGATCCGGTCAACGACGAAGCCCGCTTCGACTACATCCGCCTGCTGCTGCTGCAGGGCCGGGTGGACGACGCCAAGGTCGCCTTCGCGCCCGTGATCACGAAGACCGCCCAGGTGCGCCGCTACGACAGCCTGCAGCGCTGGATGCATGCGCTGGACGCCGCCTCGGGCCTCACGCCAGGCGCAGTGCCGCAGGCCGAACTGCAAGCCCGTATCACCACCAACAAGCGCGACTTTGACGCACGCTTTGGCCTGGCTCAGCACCTGATGGCGCAGCAGCAGTGGACGCAGGCGATGGACGAGTTGCTGGAGATCCTGATGCGTGACAAAGCCTGGAACGAAGACCAGGCGCGCAAGAGCTTCATCGCGGTCCTGGACATCATCGACAAGCCCAAAGTCAAGGTGGCCGATGGCCAGATTCCGCCCGACGATCCGGTGGTGGCCTCCTACCGGCGCAGGCTCAGCAGCGTTGTGCTGTGCTAGGCAAACAGCCGGTCCAGCGCTTCGCGGTATTTGCCGGCCGTCCTGTCGATCACATCCTGCGGAAGGCGTGGCGCGGGCGGTGTCTTGTCCCAGGGCTTGCCGTTGATGCGCACGGCCTCCAGCCAGTCGCGCACAAACTGCTTGTCGTAGCTGGGCGGATTGATGCCCTCGGCGTAGCCCTCCACCGGCCAGAAACGCGAAGAGTCGGGCGTGAGCACTTCATCCATCAGGATCAGCGTGCCCGCGCCGTCAAGCCCAAACTCGAACTTGGTGTCGGCAATGATGATGCCCTTGGCCAGTGCAATTTTGGCGGCCTCTTTGTACAGCTGGATGCTGATGTCCCGGATGCGGGCGGCCAGATCCGCACCGATCAACTCCACCACGCGCTCATAGCTGATGTTCTCGTCATGCTCGCCGGCAGCGGCCTTCGCAGCAGGAGTGAAGATTGGCTCAGGCAGCTTGCTCGCGTTCTTGAGCCCCGGCGGCAAGGGCACACCACAGACGGCTTGAAATTCCTGGTATTCCTTCCAGCCGCTGCCCGCCAGGTACCCGCGCACCACCGCCTCGACCATGATGGGCTTCAGCCGCTTGACCAGCATCGAGCGGCCCTGCACCTGCGACACCTCGTTGGGCATGACCACGCTCTCGGGCGCATCGCCCGTCAAATGGTTGGGGCACACATGGCCCAGCTTGCCAAACCAGAACAGCGCCATCTGCGTGAGCAATTCGCCCTTGCCAGGAATCGGCTCACCCATGATGACGTCGAACGCAGAGAGGCGGTCGCTGGCGACCATGAGGATGCGGTCGTCCCCCACGGCATAGTTGTCGCGCACCTTGCCACGGGCAAGGAGGGGGAGGCTTTTGATGGAAGAAGTATGGACAGTGGTCATTGCGCCGCAGTTTCGTGTTCAGTGCCGTGTTCAGTTCACGACTTGCGCGAGCTCGCCCCTGGCGTATTGCGCCGCCACCACCTGCAGGTTGCGGCCCTTGATTTTGGGCGCCTGGCCTTCACAGCCAAACTCGATGTAGCGCTGCTTGCAGATTGCCCTGGCAGCTTCGCGTGCGGGCTTGAGCCATTCACGCGCGTCAAACTTCTCGGGGTTTTCAGCCAGAAATTTGCGTACGGCCGCGGTCATGGCCAGGCGGATGTCGGTGTCGATGTTGATCTTGCGCACGCCGAACTTGATGGCGTGCTGGATCTCTTCCACGGGCACGCCGTAGGTTTCCTTCATGTTGCCGCCGTACTGGCGAATGATCGCCAGGAGCTCCTGCGGCACGCTGGACGAGCCGTGCATCACCAGGTGCGTGTTGGGAATGCGGCGGTTGATTTCCTTGATCCGGTCAATCGCGAGGATGTCGCCGGTAGGCCGGCGGGTGAACTTGTAGGCGCCGTGGCTGGTGCCAATGGCAATGGCCAGCGCGTCGATCTGGGTGCGCTTGACGAAGTCGGCAGCCTGCTCCGGGTCGGTCAGCAGCTGCTCGCGCGTCATGGTGGCGTCGGTGCCGTGGCCGTCTTCCTTGTCGCCCTTCATGGTCTCCAGCGAACCGAGGCAGCCCAGCTCGCCTTCCACCGTGACGCCGACTTTGTGCGCCATCTCGGCAACCTTGCGGGTCACCTCGACGTTGTAGTCGTAGCTGGCGATGGTTTTGCCGTCCGCTTCCAGGCTGCCGTCCATCATGACGGAGGAAAAGCCCAGGTCGATCGCGCCCTGGCACACGCCGGGGCTCTGGCCGTGGTCCTGGTGCATCACCAGCGGGATGTGGGGGTACATCTCAACGGCCGCTTCAATCAGGTGCTTGATGAACGGCTCGCCGGCGTACTTGCGGGCGCCAGCGCTGGCCTGCAGGATCACGGGGGCACCGGTCTCATCAGCCGCCATCATGACGGCCTGCACCTGCTCCAGATTGTTGACGTTGAAAGCTGGAATGCCATAGCCCTGTTCGGCCGCATGATCCAGCAGCTCGCGCATTGAGACGAGTGCCATGGTAAAAAATCCCCAAGGGTTGGTTGATGGGTAACCGGGTGGTCACTGCGCAAGATTTTACTTGCCGCCCAGCCCCACAAACGCCAGCACGTCCTCCCGCACCGGCGCCAGGAACCTGAACGCGCCTGCCATGGCGCCGATCAGCGTTACATGGTTCACGTTGTCGTAGCGCCTGACGGTGGTGTTGACGCCCGCCGCCTTGAGCCGGTTGCCCAGGCCCTCGGTGTTGCGCACCGGGTTCACCAGGCTGTCGCTGTTGGCGGCAATGAGCAGCGTGCGTGGCGCTTTGCCGTTGACGTAGTAAATCGGCTGCGACTCGCGGGGGGTATTGGGCCAGTTGAAGGCCGCCTGCGCACCGGGATTTTCAATCGGCAGGAAATCGTAGGGGCCGGCCATGCCGATGAAACCGGCCAGCCGCTCGCGCTGCGCACCCAGCCAACGCGGGTCCAGCGCCAGCATCGAGGCGTTGTAGGCGCCGGCGCTGTGACCCATCACATAAATTTTTGAGGGGTCGCCGCCGAATTCCTTCGCATGCTCGAACACCCAGGCCATGGCCGCAACGTTGTCGTCCAGGAATTCGGGGTAATGCACCTCGGGCACCAGCCGGTAGTCCGGGACGATGGTGAGCGCCCCGCCTGCTGCCAGCGCCTCGCCGACGAAGCGGTAGCTGGCCCGCTCGCCCTTGTCCCAGTTGCCACCGTAGAAAAACACGATCACGGGTGCGCCACCGGCCGCTGTGTCCAGGGGCTGGTACACGTCCAGCTTCTGGCGCGGGCCGCTGCCGTAAGCAACGCCCTCCGTGCCCCGGTAACTGCTGCGCGACACCATGGCGTTGAGGGCGCTGGTGGGCGAGCAGCCGGACAGCAGGGCGCCAATGGCGGCAAATATTCCGGTGCGTTTGGCCATACAGATCGTCTCGTTGCTGGGTGTAAGTTGCTTCATCAACAAAGCATACGTTGCCGCGGCGCCGCCAGATTCACCTCACCGTGAGATTCACCCCGGAATGTATGTAGGAAGATTGCGCAATCCGGTCTTATTTTTCGACGACGCAGATCTTGAGCATGTTGGTGCCACCAGGCGCGCCCATCGGCTCCCCGCAGGTGATGGCGTACACATCCCCGGCCGACACGATACCGCGCTTTTTGAGGTGGCCTTCGGCCTCGCGCAGCGCGGTGTCGCGGTCCACGCTCTGGTCCATCAGCAGCGGGCGCACATTGCGGTACAGCGCCATCTTGCGCTGGGTCGACAGCTTGGGCGTGAGCGCGTAGATCGGGATGTGGATACGGTGGCGGCTCATCCACAAAGGGGTGGAGCCGGAATCGGTCAGCGCCACGATGGCCTTGCAGCCCAGGTGGTGGGCGGTGAACAGCGCGCCCATCGCGATGGACTGGTCGATGCGGTCAAAAGTCATGCCGGTGAAGTCGGCGTCCAGCTTCACGTCCTCGTGCTTTTCCGCCTCCGCGCAGATGTTCGCCATCTCGACGATGGTCTCCAGCGGGTACTTGCCTGCAGCGGTTTCGGCCGACAGCATCACGGCGTCGGTGCCGTCGAGCACGGCGTTGGCCACGTCGCTGACCTCCGCGCGCGTGGGTACCGGGGCGGTGATCATCGACTCCATCATCTGGGTCGCCGTGATCACCACTTTGTCGAGCTCGCGCGCCATGCGGATCATGCGTTTTTGCAGCGCGGGCACCGCGGCGTTGCCGACCTCGACTGCGAGGTCGCCCCGGGCCACCATGATGCCGTCGCTGGCCCGGCAGATCGCTTCCAGATTGGGGATCGCCTCTGCCCGCTCGATCTTGGCGATCAGGCCCGGCTTGTGGCGGTATTCGGCCGCCGCCACATTGCACAGCTGGCGCGCCATTTCCATATCGGTCGCATTCTTGGGGAAGCTCACGGCCACGTAGTCGGCCTGGAAGCTCATCGCCGTGCGGATGTCTTCCATGTCCTTGGCTGTCAGGGCTGGCGCCGTCAGCCCGCCGCCTTGTTTGTTGATGCCCTTGTTGTTGGACAACTCGCCACCGAGCTTGACGGTGGTGAGCACCTGCTCGCCCTTGACGGAGTCGACCGTCAGCACGATCAGGCCGTCGTTGAGCAGCAGCAGGTCGCCGGCCTTCACATCGCGCGGCAGTTCCTTGTAGTCCAGGCCCACGCCTTGCAGGTCGCCTGGCTCGACGCGTGAGGCGTCGAGGATGAACTTCATGCCCGGCTCCAGCATCACCTTGCCTTCTGCGAACTTGCCGACGCGGATCTTGGGGCCTTGCAGGTCGGCCATGATGGCGACCTCGCGGCCGGCGCGGGTTGCGGCCTCACGGACCAGCTTGGCGCGGTCGATATGGTCCTGCGCCTTGCCATGGCTGAAGTTCAGCCGCACCACGTTGACGCCGGCGCGGATCATCTGCTCCAGCAAAGCGGGGTCGCTGGAAGCAGGACCAAGGGTGGCGACGATTTTGGTGGCACGGCGTTGCATGGTGATTCCTGTTTGTATGTAACTTAGTTTCCATTTTCACACGGACGAGTTACAAGCCGGTTACCACGCCGTCAGCCTGGCTGAACAGCCGCCCGTTTCTGCAGGATCTCGAACGCCGGCAGCGTCTTGCCCTCCAGCACTGCAAGGAAAGCACCGCCGCCGGTGGAGATGTAGTCCACCTGCTTTTCAATGCCGTACTTGGCAATGGCAGCCAGTGTGTCGCCGCCGCCGGCAATGCTGAATGCGCTGGACGCCGCGATGGCCCGTGCGATGGTCTCGGTGCCGTGGGCAAAGGCATCAAACTCGAACACGCCCACGGGACCGTTCCACACGATGGTGCCAGCCGCCATGAGTTGCGCTGCGAGCTTGGCGGCGGTCTTCGGGCCGATGTCCAGAATGAGGTCGTCATCGGCCACATCGGTTGCGGCCTTGACGGTCGCCGGTGCGTCGGCCCCGAAGGATTTGGCAGTCACCACATCCATTGGAATCGGCACCGCAGCGCCGCGCGCCTTCATCGCCTCAATGACGGCCCGCGCGTCTTCCAGCAGCGCCGCTTCAGCCAGACTTTTGCCGATGTTCAGCCCGGCAGCCAGCATGAAGGTGTTGGCAATGCCGCCGCCCACAATGAGCTGGTCCACATTGGCGGCCAGTGACTTGAGGATGGTCAGCTTGGTGGACACCTTGGAGCCGGCCACGATGGCTACCAACGGGCGGCGCGGCGCATGCAGCGCGCGGGCAATGGCATCCATCTCGGCGGCCAGCAGCGGGCCGGCGCAGGCCGTCTTCGCGTACTCGGCAATGCCGTAGGTTGAGGCCTCGGCGCGGTGCGCGGTGCCAAAGGCGTCGTGCACAAAGATGTCGCACAGGGCCGCCATCTTCCTGGCAAGAGCCGGGTCGTTCTTTTTCTCGCCCTTGTTCAGGCGGCAGTTTTCCAGCAGCACGAACTGGCCGGGCTTCACGTCAACCCCGTCTACCCAGCTGGAGACCAGCTCTACCTTGCGCCCCATCAACTCGCCCAGGCGGACAGCCACTGGCGCCAGCGAGTCAGCGGGCCTGAACTCGCCCTCTATCGGGCGGCCCAGGTGGGAGGTCACCATCACGGCGGCGCCGGCGTCCAGCGCCATCTGGATGCAGGGGATGGACGCGCGGATGCGGGTGTCTTCAGTGATGCGGCCTGCTTCGTCCTGCGGCACGTTCAGGTCGGCGCGGATAAAGACTCGCTGCTGGCTGGCTTTGCCTTGGGCACAAAGATCGGAGAAGCGCAGGACGTTCATGAAGGGGGGTTTGGTAAATAGGGAAAGCACGCAGTGCATGGGTTGGGTTGGGTTGGCGGGATTTTAGGCTGGTGCGCACCGATGCAAAAAAATTGCCCACGGCACGGAAAGTGCGTTCAAAATGTTCCGTGCGGATTGGACGTCAGCCGCTCAATTCAAAGAACGAAGGGATCAATTTATGAAAAACCTGTCCTCAGTGGCTGCCCTGATGGCCTGCGTGGCGTTGATGGCCGGATGCGGCGGCGGCGGCAGCGGCAGCGGCGAGTCTGCGACGCCTTCCGCCTTCTTCAATCCCGTTCCCGGGGCTCCAGCGCCTGCGCCCGGTCCCGGTCCCGCTCCCGCCCCGGCACCGGTGGCGCCTGAGCTGCCACCACCCGTCCCGGAACTTGCAGCGCCTTCAACCGTTGCGGGGTTGACGACGTTCTACCAAGTGGGTGCGAATGACGATGAGCGCAAAGGTTATTCCGTGCCCGGCGTCAGCCCCAATTCGTGGGACTTGAATGAGGACATGTCGCTGGAAGACGGCGGTGTTGACCAGTTCGACGGAGCACTGGAACTTTCAGTCTCCAGCCTGCGCGGCGCTACAGCAACCTCCGGGTCATTCCCGAATGACCAGGTTTATTCCGAGTTGAAATTTCTCACGCCTGAATACGCTGGCGCTGCCGGCACCGCCGGAGCGGTCTTCAATTCTTCAACGCCGACCTACGCCACGCTTTCCAATCGTCCAAACACCACGACTATTGCCTGGCTGACACCCTCCCAAGACAGCAGAATCCAGCAAACCGTAACCATTCCGTCTATGAATCCCGGCACGTTGACCTGGAACACCATCTCACGCGGTAGTGCGTCAGCCAGCCTTGGGAATTTCACCGGAGAGACCGCATTCTTCCGCGTGGTCTTGCGCAACTCTGCCGGTGCTATAACAGGCACGCTATTTGACGAACAAAATGGGAGCGTGATCACGGGTACCCGCGTCCACGCCGACCTGACTCCTTACGCGGGACAGACGCTCGCATTGTCTTTTGAGGCGCGCTCGACTTACAACCCCGACAACAGTAAATTCGGACCCGGCATTGACAACGTCTCATTGCTGAACGGCGCCACACAACTCATCACCAACGGCACCTTTGAGGCAGGCGGTGCAGGTTGGACCGTCAACAAACCAGTAGCCAGCCAGAACGTCGCCTCGGGCACCCGCACTGTGGCCGAGCTGACGACGCAACGCTCCGTGTACGTACCACCAACCGAAAAGTGGGGCCGTTGGACGGACGCATTCACCAACCCGACCGCTACGACGATCACATCCACCGTTTCTTATGCGACCAATCTGGGCTCTGACAATGCCGGCATTATTTATGCCACGCCGGGCACCGGTGGCAGGTCTGTCACAACTTGGGATGGCGACGCTGAAGATCGTGACATCGCCATGGTGTACGGCAACAATGCCGTGCCCCAGCCTTACACGAGTAACACTGGCCTGGGAGGTGGCGACGCAAGCGGTGATTTGTACTGGGCCTACAACATCACAGTGGCTCCGGGCGCTACGGTAACGATCGTGCAGTTCATCGTGCTGCCATCCAAGGTCACCGGGCAAACGCCTGGCGCGACGATCTCCACACTGGCCACTGAAGCCGACGCCATCGCCCTGGACATCGTCAACAACTTCCGCAGCAACGTGAAGTACCGCAACGGCATGACGCAAAAGCAGATCGACACGATCTTCAACTTCTGACGCTGCTTGCAGCAGAGGAATCAGAAAGAGGCGCTTCGGCGCCTCTTTTCATTTACCAGCCGAGCATCAAATGAAGCGGCAGGTAAACCGCCATCCCGGCCATGATGGTGACCAGCACGTCCCGCCGCCACCAGTACGCCAACGCCCCCACCAGCGCGCCAAAGATGCGCGCATCGGCCAGCGTACTGACCAGGTGGCCTTGTGACATCACCACCTCGGGCAACACCACTGCTGACAGCGCCGCGATCGGCGCGTACTGCAGGCCGCGCTGTGCCCAGTGCGGCAAGCTCCAGGGTTTGCTGGAGATGAAGAAGAAGCTGCGCGCAATGACCGTGACGCAGGCCAGGCCAGAGATGACGCCCAGTGTCCAGAGATCCGTGTCGTTCATGTACGGCTCCAGATGTGGCGCAAGCTCATACCCGGCCTGCCTGCGGGTCCACCCGCTTTTCAATCGACAGGCACAGCAGCACCGCCACGGCAATCGCCACCACGATGTTCAGCTTCAGCGGCAGGGAATACGCCACCACGGCTGCAATGGCCGCCACCGTCGCCGAAATGACCCGCAGCCGTGTGCTGGCCAGCGAACACAGGATGCCGACCAGGCACAAAATCCCGGCAAAGCCCAAGCCCCAACGCGTCGGGATGAAATTGGCCAGCACCACGCCCACGATGCTGGCGCTGACCCAACTGGCCCAGTTCAGAAAGCAGTTGCCCGCCAGGTAGGCCTCCTGCGCGCGGCGGCCTTCGGGCTGCGCCAGCGGATGGGGAAAGCGCTTGGTAAATAGCACGTAGGTGAGGTCGGCGGTGAGGTAGCCGTGCGTCATCCGCTCCCAGCGCGGCAGGTGCATCAGGTAAGGCCGCAGGTGCAGGCTGAACACCACAAAGCGCAGGTTGACGCAAAAGCCGGTGGCCAGGATCACCCACATGGGCGCACTTGCGACGATGAGCGGAATGGCGGCCAGCTGGGAGCTGCCGGCAAACACCAGCAGCGCCATGAGCAAGGACTCCAGCACGCTCATGCCCGACTTGACCATGGCCACACCGGTCATCAGGCCCCAGGCCGCGATGCCTGGCGCCTGCGGCCACATGTCCTTCATGCCCTGACGGAACTCGGCGTGGCTGTAATTGGCGCGGGACAGGAACATCAGCCGCCCGGCGTTTCAAAGCGCATGCCGGGCTTGAGGTCAAAGCCCCGCAGGAAGTCAGCAACCTTCATTCGTTTTCCGCCGGGGCGCTGAACTTCAGTCACAGCGACACAGCCGTCGTGCGCGGCAATGCTGAAGTCTTCCGCGTTGACGGCGAGCACGGTGCCGGCTGCCGCACCGTGCGTTAGCTCCTGCGCTAGCGCGGCCCATACTTTGATAAGTTCACCATCGAGTTGTGTGGCGGCGCCAGGAAAAGGGTTGAATGCCCTGATCCGTTGCGCAATGAGGCTGGCTGGTTGATGCCAGTCGATCGCAGCCTCATGCTTGTCGATCTTGTGTGCGTAAGTAACGCCTTCGGCGGGCTGTTGCACCGGCGCCAGGCTGCCCCGGACCGCCAGCTCCAGCGCCGCCACAATCATGCGGCCGCCCAACGCAGCCAGCTTGTCATGCAGGCTGCCTGTGGTGTCGGACGGGCTGATCGGCAGACGCTCTGTCAGCAGCATGTCGCCGGTGTCCAGCCCCGCGTCCATCTGCATGATGGTGATGCCCGTCTCGCTGTCGCCCGCTTCAATGGCGCGATGTATCGGCGCCGCGCCGCGCCAGCGCGGCAGCAACGAGGCATGAATGTTCAGGCAGCCACGCGGCGGCGCATCCAGCACCCACTGGGGCAGGATCAGTCCGTAGGCAGCCACCACCATGATCTCGGCCTGCGCCGACCCAATCGCCAGGCGTGCCTGCTGCGCATCGTCAGGGTATTTGCCATCCAGCCGCAAGCTGCGCGGCTGTGCCAGCGCCATACCTTTTTCTACAGCAAACTGTTTGACGGGTGAGGTCTGCAACTTCATGCCGCGCCCGGCGGGCCGGTCGGGCTGGCTCAGCACCAGCGCTACCTCATGGCCGGCTGCATGCAAACTCTCCAGGGCCACACGGGCAAATTCCGGCGTACCGGCAAAAATGATGCGCATGCCCAGAGTGTCGATGACTTTTGCGCCGCTATTTGCCGCACGCCGTTATGGCGCCTATTCGCGGTCTTCGCGCTGGAGCTTGAGCATCTTGGTCTTGATGCGGTTGCGCTTCAAGGGCGACAGGTATTCAACGAAGACCTTGCCCAGCAGGTGGTCCATCTCGTGCTGGATGCACACCGCCAACAGGCCATCGGCCTGCAGTGTCTGTTCCTTGCCGTCTGCGTCCAGCGCCCGCACCTTGATTGCGTCAGCCCGCTCCACGCCGTCGTAAATTCCGGGCACAGAGAGGCAGCCTTCCTCGTTCCGGTGCTTTTCCGGGCTGTACCAGGTGATCTCGGGATTGATCAGGACCAGGGGGACGTTGCGCTCTTCGGACACATCAATAACGATGAGTTGCTCGTGCACATCGACCTGCGTGGCCGCCAGGCCAATGCCGGCGGCCTCATACATGGTGTCGAGCATGTTGGCGATCAGGCCCTTCATGCGGGCGTCGACCGAGGCCACAGGTTTGGCCACGGTATGCAGTTTGGGATCGGGGTATCTGAGAATGGGGAGTGAAGCCATGAAAACTCACAAAAGGTGTCGCTATTTTCGCTACTTTTAACTTGTCGAACCTGAGCCAAAGGCAATAAACGTTGCCCAATCAAGGGCTTGAGCGCAAAATCGACAGTGATTTATCAAGATTCCCGCCGGGTTGGAAGCCTCATTTTCAGGCTGCCCGGCATAGCCCCGGGGGGCATTCGAGATGCAGCAAGATATGACTGAACATACAACAGCGCAAACCAAAGTGGCAGCCAGCGAACCTCGCAGTAACCGTCCCCGCGGGCGCAGCCCAGCCCTTTTGGGAGGCTTAGGCATACTGACCGTGCTTGCCGGGATCCTGATCGCCCAACCCGCCCAGGCCCAAAACTTCCCAATTACCGCCAACCAGAAGGCCACTGCCGAGCAGGTCGCCCAGACGGGCGTTCCGATCGGCGATTTGATGCCCAATGCGCCCGACAGCTACACCGTCAAGCGCGGCGACACCCTGTGGGCCATCTCCGGCATGTACCTCAAGAGCGCCTGGCGCTGGCCCGAGCTGTGGGGCATGAACCTGCAGGACGTGCGCAACCCGCACCGCATCTACCCCGGCCAGCAGCTCTATCTGGAAAAGAAAGACGGCCGCGCCACGCTGCGGGCCCGCTCCTCCACTTTTGACGGCCCGCCCACGGAGACCTTGCGCGTCTCGCCCCGCACCCGCTATGAGGGCCTGGCAAACGGCGCCCTGCCCACGCTGCAATCCAACCTGATCGAGCCCTTTTTGGCCGAACCCATCATCGTGGACGAGGCCACGCTGCTGGCGGCGCCGCGTATCGTCGCCGCGCGCGAAGGCCGCGTCCTGCTCAGCCGCGGCGACCGTGCCTACGCCCGGGGCGAAGGCAATGCCGTCCTCACGGGCGAAAAGGGCGCGCCGTTTGAATACCGTGTGTTCCGCAACGCCACGCCGCTGAAAGACCCGGTGACCAAGGTGGTGCTGGGGTACGAGGCGCAGTATGTCGGCAAAGCCGAACTGGTACGCGGTGAGAGCACACGCCCAAGCGTCAACAGCGATGGCAAGGCCCAGACCGACATCATTCCCGCCACGATCGACATCGTCGGCGCCAAGGAGGAAATGCGCGTGGGCGACCGGCTCCTGCCCGAACCGCCGCGCCAGCTGCTCAGCTTTACGCCGCGCGCGCCCGAACAGGCCATTGAGGGCGTGATCGTGTCGGTTTACGGCAGCGCGGTGCGCAATGCCGCGCAGAACCAGGTCGTGGTCATCAACAAGGGCACGGCCGAAGGCATCCAGAGCGGCTACGTGATGGCCATCATCACCGACGGCGATCGCGTGGTCGACAGCACGGTAGCCGGCAAGAAAACGCCGATCAAGCTGCCAGACGAGCGCAACGGCCTGCTGATGGTGTTCCGCCCGTTTGAGCACCTGTCCTATGCCTTGATCCTGGAGATCAAGGACGGCGTGAAGATTGGTGACCGCGTCACCAACCCCCGCTAAAGCGCTTGCCTCCCTTTTTCGCTGAAGACATGGAGCGCGATGAACTCGTCGGGTGGCTACGCCTGACTCTCACGCCGGGCGTTGGCAACGGCGCCTGCCGCCGCCTGCTGGCCGCGTTCGGCCTGCCCGGCGCGATATTTTCACAATCGGACGCTGCGCTAGGCCAGGTCGTCACTGCGGCACAAATACTCGCGCTGCAGACACAGCCGCCCGAACTGCCCGCACTGCTTGAGACCACCTGGCAATGGCTGCAGGAGGGCCGTGACCAGCGATGCATCCTGGCGCTGGACGACTCCCGCTACCCCGCAGCGCTGCTGGCCACGGATGACCCGCCGCTCATGCTCTACGCCATGGGCCGCATTGATCTCATGCCCGAACCTGAGCGCAGCATTGCCATCGTGGGCAGCCGCAATCCGACGCCGCAGGGCGACAGCAATGCGCGCGCATTCGCCAGGGCCCTGAGTGCCGCCGGTCTCACCGTGGTGTCTGGCCTGGCGCTGGGGGTGGACGGTGCCGCGCATCGGGGCGCACTTGAAGGCCATGAAGACAGCCCGGGGACGCCAGCAGCTGCGCGCCTGAGCACCATTGCGGTGATTGGGACAGGCCTGGACCGGGTCTACCCCAAGCGGCACCTGTCGCTGGCCCATCGCATTGCGGCAAGCGGGCTCATCCTCAGCGAATTTCCGCTGGGCACGCCGGCCCTGGCGCATAACTTTCCCAAGCGCAACCGCATTATCGCGGCACTGGCCCAAGGCACCTTGGTGGTGGAAGCGGCGCTGCAATCGGGATCGCTGATCACCGCCCGAATGGCGGTGGAGCAGGGCAAGGAGGTGTTTGCCATCCCCGGCTCCATCCACTCGCCCCAATCACGCGGCTGCCACGCCTTGATCCGGCAAGGCGCCAAGCTGGTGGAGTCGGCGCAGGACGTGCTGGAAGAGCTGCGCCTGCCCGCGGGCGTCACGACTGTTCGCGTCATTACGGCCGGCACCACCGCTGCCAGCGCGCACAGCCATGCGGCGCAGTCTGACCGATCCGGACTGTTGCAGTGCCTGGGTTTTGACCCTGTGAGCATCGACGCGCTGGTGGCGCGTACTGGCATGGACACTGCAACGCTGTTGGCGCAATTGCTTGAACTGGAGCTGGATGGGCAGGTGGCCCGCTTGCCCGGCGGGCTGTTCCAG
The DNA here is from genome assembly GCA_014376765.1 of Ramlibacter sp. GTDB lineage: Bacteria > Pseudomonadota > Gammaproteobacteria > Burkholderiales > Burkholderiaceae_C > JACMQX01. Next base: position 29,070 of record JACMQX010000303.1, read on the forward strand.
CGGATGGCCATCGCCTGACAGGCCGGGATCAACGGTGGCGCGCAGACGTCGCTGTTGCTGTTACACCCGACATGCGCCCCGCGCGCGTTCTTGCGCTATATTGGGATCATGTTTGAAGTGCTCGTATTCGTGTACGAAAATTATTGGCGAGGCGATGCATGCCCGGAGCCCCAGCAACTGGGGCGCAAGCTGACCTCCGTCGGGTTTGACCCCGACGAAATCCAGGAGGCCATCACATGGCTGGAGGGCCTGACTTTCGCCACCCACGGCACGCCGCTGGGTTCTGCCACTGGCCCTGGCCCCACTTCCGACATCATCCTGAAGGAAACGCTGCTGCCGGGTCAGTCACCGGACAGTCTTCGCGTCTACTCCGTGGCCGAGCAGGACCACCTGGGCGCTGAATGTCTGGGCTTTGTCAGCTTCCTTGAATCCGCTGGCGTGCTGCCGCCCGCCATGCGGGAGATCGTCATGGACCGCGCCATGGCGGCGCCTGGCGACCCTGTCAGCCTGGACGACCTCAAGATCATCGTGCTGATGGTCTACTGGAGCTTCGGCGAAGAGCCCGACGCCCTGGTGCTCGACGAACTGTGCGATGACGCGCAGGACCGCGTCGCCCACTAATCACTCTTTCTGCCGTTGCCTGACCCCCTTGAATGAGGGGGCGCACTCCCCGAATTGTGGGATGGGCCTGTACCTCCCCTGTAGATAAGATTGCCCGCAGCCTTGGCTGATGTTCAGTCCAGTGATCAGTCAATTGGGCCCTCACTCATCTTCAGGAGATTTTTCATGAAACGTATGTACAAAGCCATGCTTGGCGCCGCCGCCGCGCTGGCAGCTGCCGCTGTCCTGGTCGCCTGCGGCGGGAGCGATACCCCCGCAGCGGCGGCCGCCTCCACAACGATCACTGGCTCTGCGGTCAAGGGACCGGTCAACGGCGCAACGGTCAACGTCTATCGCGTCGATGCAGGGGGCGTGAAGGGCGCGCTGCTGGCGACCACTACCACCGGTACCGGCGGCTCCTATAACGTGACGCTCACCGGCTACACCGGCGATGTCTTGATTGAAGTCACGGGCGGCACCTACACCGACGAAGCCACGGGCGCTACCCGTCCCTTGTCCGAGACCTTGCGCGTTGCCACCACATCAGGCGCTGGCGGCGGCACCATCACCGGGATCGTCACGCCCCTCACCACGGTGGCTTACAGCCTGGGCCAGGTGGGAGGCACCGGCGGCGTCACCCTCGCCACGTACAACGCGGCTTTAAGCAGCATTGCCAGCCAGTTCAACCTGGGAACGACGAACCTCGTGACGACATTGCCATCCGTAACAGGCACCACCAATGCCTACGGCCTGATGCTGCGGGCCGTGTCGCAATACGTTGCCAATGGCGGGACGCTCAACACCTTCCTGAACTGGACATCCCCGTCATCGTTCCAGGTCGCCTTCAGCACCGCTTATGGCACGATCAATGGCACGCCCATCAGCTTCACCTTCAATGCCAACGGTGTGACCATCACCGGCACGGGCGCTGGCGGCGGCGGCGGCAGCGGGACTTGCGGCATCACTGCCCGCGGTACGGTTCAAGGCTTTCCGATCGACATCAACTATTGCGTAAGCGGTCTGCCTGGATCGTGCGACGCTGGAAATTCTTCGCTTACCCAAAGCCTCTCAGCTGCAGGCAGCGCAGGGGGTGCAGCCAACCTGACCTACACCTACGCGCCGTCCTGCGCAGCGGGCGCAATGAACATCACGCTGCAATAAGCACCACTGCACTAATTCACAACGGGGGCAACTTGCCCCCGTTGTGCTTTTTGAAGCGCTCCGCGGGATTTCAGATTTCCGACCTCGCGCCGAAGAAAGCGTAGTGACTCTTTCGTGCACCCCATGAAAACCAGCCGGACCCCAGCCCAGCCCGAATTTGACGGCGCGAAAATCGAGGCAATCCAACGCGCGATCCAGCAAGGCACATTCAAGCCTGATGCAAACCGGATCGCCGACAGACTGCTGGCGAACGGTAACTGGCGCAGGCTGCAGCAGTCACACTGAAGCACGGCAGGATTTCAGGGGTTGGTCAGGGCCCGCAGCTGCACAATCGTCTGGCCGTGGATCTGGCACACGCGGGACTCTGTGAGGCAGAGCGCCGCAGCGATCTCGCGCAGGTTCATGTCATGTTCGTAGTACATGCTCATCACGAATTGCTGGCGCTCTGGCAGGTTGGTGATGGCGGCGACCAGCGCCTCGCGAAAACGCCTGTCCGCCAGCTTGGCCGCCGGGTCAGCCGTTTTATCCGCCTGGGTGTGGCTGTCCAGGTAGCTAAACGCGCCATCCTCAGAGTCATAGTCGTCGCTGTAAACAAGCTGCGCACCGCGTACATCGGCCAATATCTCGTGGTAGCCCTGAAGTGACAGCGCCATGTGCGCGGCCACTTCCTGGCCCGTCGGTGCGCGCTGCAGTTCATGCTCAAGCTGCTGTATGGCCGAGCCGATGTCGCGCTGGCTCTTGCGCACCGAGCGGGGAACCCAGTCGCTTGCGCGAAGTTCATCGAGCATCGCGCCGCGTACGCGCTGCATGGCAAAAGTTTCGAACTGGGCGCCGTGGCCTGCTTCGTAGCGCTGCATGGCATCCATCAGGCCAATGGAGCCGGCCTGGATCAGATCGTCCAGCTGGACATTAGGGGGCAGCCGGCCGAGCATCTTGAGGGCGACCCGGCGAACCATGGGCAGGTAGGACTCAATGGGACCACACAGGCTCGCCGTACCACTGGCTGCAGCCGCAGCGCCGCGCGCCAGGTGGGTCTCACGCAGCGTGGGGGTCGGGGTTGCGGTTTGCATCAGGGCGGCTCTTTGTGTCTGTTTGTGACAAGACCATTGTGAGGAGCCTGGCGCTGCGCAGTCCTAAGTCAAATCCTTGCGGGGGCCTAGCCGATTCCCTAGCAGCGCAGAGGTGGCATGCTTGAGGCAAGCCGCTGGACGGACCTTTTCATGAAAATCCTGCAGGTTCAGCCCAGGAGACGTTCCGGATTGGCATCCAGCTTGGCCAGTGCGTCGCGGGTGGCGCGCACGGTCAGGGCTTCTTCCTCGGTGGGTACGAGGAGGCCGGCCTGCAGGTAGGAGGCCAGGCGCCGCTGCTGGATCAGGTAGCTCTTGCCGTCGGTCGAGGCAAAGAGGTGCAGCTGCTTGCGGTCGCTGCGCCAGGCGAATTGCACCTGGCTCATCTTGTTGTTGTGGTCCAGTGTGAACCAGGCCCCCAGTTGCAGCTCGTTGGCCCAGGCCAACATGGCGTCGCCTGGCTTTGAGCCGCCATCGGCCACGACCTCAATGGCCGATGCGTCGATACCCAGCATCATCTCGATGCTTTCAGCATCCAGCGCCAGGTCACCGCCCTCGCTGGCGTCCTCGCTGACAAAGTCTTCCAGGTTGGCAAGGCGCTTGGCCATAGCGTCAATCTGGTCGCGCGGGATAGCCTGGGTTTTGGACAGGAAGGCATCTGCCAGCGTGTCGCCGATCACCTTGATGTGTCCTTCTTGTGCGGGCCCTTGAACGCCCAGCAGGGTCATGCCCTGACGCAGCCGCTGCAGCAGTGCCGGCAAGTCCTGGATGACGCGGGCGCGGTCATTGCGGTTGGGCTTGGCGCTGGCGGCCCAGACCAGGTCGGCGGCCGACTTCTTTAGCGCGATGGTGTCCACATGCTGCGGGCCGTTCTTGATAGCCGCCAACGCCAGCACCTCCGCCCAGACCTTGAACAGGAATTCGCGGATTTCATCGCGCACCGGGATGTCACGCAGCATGTTGCGCATCTCGATGGTGTACTGGATCGCCAGCGTTTCTTTTTGCTCGACTTGCTGGGCCACGCTGACCAGTCGCTGGCTGGAGTCGCTCTCGGTCAGGAAGCGGGCAAGAAATTTCTGGAACTCCTCGTAGACCAGCTGGAATACGCGCCGGCCGGTCTCGGGATATTGCTCGATGACCTGCACCACCCGCTTGATTTCCTGCTCCATCGCGCCGCCGGAGACGGCGCTGGCATCAAAACCCATGACACAGGAGCCCATGCGGTCAATCAGCTGGCGCGCAGGATGCTGCAGCGTGCCAAAAAACTCGGGCTCCGACAGCGCCACCCGAAGCACGGGCATCTGCAGTCTTGCAAACCACACGCGCACGGCAGGCGGGATGCGTTCTTCCGACAGGATGCTCTGGAACATCAGCGCCACGATCTCTATGGTGGCTTTCTCGGCGGTGGTGGTGGCCTTTTTCTTGAGTTCGGTGGTGCGCTGGCGCACCACCGTGGCAGCCTGCTCGACACCAACGACGCCGTCAAACGCGACGCCCGACATGCTGACCCCTTGCTCCATGTGGGTCGCGTCAATGCGGGAGATCGCCTCGGCCAGGGCCGGCGAGGCCTTGCCGGTGTGCGTGGCGTCAAAGTCGGCGCCCTTGTCGCTCAGCATGCGTTTAAGCCGGCCGAGAACGCCTTGGGCCCGCTGGCGGGCGCGCGCCAGCGGCGTGCCCGTCGTCATCATGCGGGTTTCTTCAGCCGTGGCACTGCGGCTTGGCCGGCCGGACTGGGCGCTGTTCATGGCCCCTGCAGCGGAATTAGGGTCGCTACGCGCTGCGGCACCAGCACGCGCAGCGGCGGACAGGTCACCGCCTGCGGTACGCCGCACCAACGGCTTAAGGTCAATCTCGGGCATGACGCCCCGCTCGATAAGGAACTCGTTCGTGCGGTTGTACGACTCGATGGCGCGCTCAATAAAAACCTGCTGAACGGCATCATTGACCATCGCCCAGACTTCGCGGTTCAGGCCGCTGGCGCCCCATTGCTCCACCAGCAACTGCGTGATGACTTCAGGGCGCAGCACGTCGTGGCTGGCCAGTTCGGTAATGTTTTCGAGCCGCTGGATGCGAAGACGCAGGTCATTGAGGTCGGTCACCTTTTCGGCCACCGCGAGCGCGATGCGTGAGGCCAGGATCCTGTTTTCAACGACCTCATCGCCGATCAGCTCAAACGACATTCCCTTGCCCAGCCGCCCCTGCGTGGTGGCTGTTGGCGGCACCAGGGCGCGCTGCCAGGCCTGCGCTGTACCAGCTGCCCAGGCCTTGTAGCAGGTCTGGAAGAGCTGCATGGCGTCACGCCGCTCCTGAATATCCCGGCCGCTGCTGCCCTGATCTGACAGCGCCTGCAGTTTGTTGAACGCGGCCTTGGCCAGCTCCGGCACGACTTGGGACAAGTCGCCCACAAATCTCTCTCGGGCCTGCCGCCCCAGCTGCAGTTGGGAGTTTTGGGGGAGCGCCGGTGCCATGGTGAGATCTTAGACCGTGGCGCCCACGTTGGGGTCGTTCGGGTCTTCTTCTTTTTTGCCGCCGGCGCGAACCAGGTCTTCGCGCTTGACGCCCAGCCACATGGCAATGGCCGCTGCCACAAAGACCGACGAGTAAATACCGAACAGGATGCCGATGGTCAGCGCCAGGGCAAAGTAGTACAGCGTCGCGCCGCCAAACAGCAGCATTGACAGCACCATGATCTGGGTCGCGCCGTGGGTGATGATGGTCCGGCTGATGGTGGAAGTGATCGCGTTGTCGATGATCTCCTCTGTGTTCATCTTGCGAAAGCGCCTGAAGTTCTCCCGTATCCGGTCAAAAATCACCACCGATTCGTTCACGGAATAGCCCAGCACCGCCAGCACTGCTGCCAATACCGCCAGAGAAAACTCCCACTGGAAGAATGCAAAAAAGCCCAGGATGATCACCACGTCATGCAGGTTGGCAATGATGGCCGCTACCGCGAATTTCCATTCAAAGCGGAAGGCCAGGTAGACCATGATGCCGACCACCACCATGCCCAGGGCCTTGAGGCCGTCGGTGGCGAGCTCCTCCCCGACCTGCGGGCCGACGAATTCCGTACGCCGCAGAACAACCGCCGGGTCAGCCGCCTTGTGCGCGGCCATGACCTTGTCGCTTTGCTGCGCCGAGCTCACACCCTTTTGCGCGGGCAGGCGGATCATCACGTCGCGCGCGGTGCCGAAGTTCTGCACTTGCACATCAGTAAAGCCCAACGCCGAGATCGAGCCGCGCAGGCGCTCAACGTCGGCGGGCTGCGAATAGGCCACTTCCATCACGGTGCCGCCGGTGAACTCCACCGACAGGTGCAGTCCCCGGCTGAACAGGAAAAACACCGCCGCAGCAAAGGTGAGGAACGAGACGAGGTTGAATATCAGCGCGTTCTTCATGAACGGGATATCGCGCCTGATTTTGAAAAATTCCATGGCTTTGCCTCTTTATTCTGTTTTGGCCACGGCCGAGCCGTTGCCTGCCTGACCGTCAGGACGCCAGACGGTGCCGATCGACACCGATTTGAGTTTCTTTTGCCGGCCGTACCAGAGGTTGACCAGCCCGCGTGAGAAGAATACGGCGGAGAACATCGACGTCAAAATGCCGATGCAGTGCACGACCGCAAAGCCCCGCACCGGGCCGGACCCAAAGGCCAGCAGCGCCAGGCCTGCGATCAGGGTGGTGACGTTGGAGTCCAGGATGGTGTGCCAGGCGCGGTCATAGCCCACATTGATCGCCGCCTGAGCCGAGGCGCCGCTGCGCAGCTCTTCGCGCACACGCTCGTTGATCAGCACGTTGGAGTCAATGGCCATGCCCAGCGCCAGCGCCATGGCCGCCATGCCGGGCAAGGTCAGCGTTGCCTGCAGCATGGACAGCACCGCCACCAGCAGCAGCAGGTTGACGGCCAGCGCAATGCCGGAAATCAGGCCAAACAGCATGTAGTAAATCGCCATGAAGACGACGATCACGCAGAAGCCGGCGATCACGCTGTTGAAGCCCTTGGCAATGTTCTCGGCGCCCAGCGTCGGGCCGATGGTGCGCTCTTCAATGATTTCCATGGGCGCGGCCAGCGAGCCGGCGCGCAGCAGCAAGGCGGTGTCATTGGCCTCCACCGAGCTCATGCGGCCCGAGATCTGCACCCGGCCACCGCCGATTTCGCCGCGGATCACCGGGGCCGTGACGACTTCGCCCCTGCCCTTTTCAAACAGCAAAATCGCCATGCGCTTGCCGACGTTCTCACGCGTGATGTCCTTGAAAATGCGCGCGCCCTTGGCGTCCAGCGTCAAGTGCACGGCGGCTTCCTGGGTCTGGGTGTCAAAGCCGGGCTGCGCGTCGGTCAGGTTCTCGCCCGACAGAATCACCTGCTTCTTCACGATCACCGGTGCGCCGCTGCGCTCAAGGTACCGCTCCGAGCCGAACGGCACGGGGCCGCTGCCCGATTCCGCCGAGCGGGCTTCAGTGCCTTCGTCCACCATGCGCACTTCCAGCGTGGCGGTGCGGCCGATCAGCGCCTTGGCACGGCCCACATCCTGAATGCCAGGCAGCTGCACCACGATGCGGTCCAACCCCTGCTGCTGGATCACCGGCTCGGCCACGCCAAGTTCGTTGATCCGGTTGTGCAGGGTCAGCATATTCTGCTTGAGCGCCTGCTCCTGCACCTTGCGGGCAGCTTCGGGCTTGATGGTCGCAGTCAGTTTGTATTCCACGCCGTCCGGCGCGTCGACCGTTTGCAGGTCGGGGAACTGGTCGAGAAAAACCTTTTTGGCATCTGCCAGGGTCTGGGAATCGCGAAAGCGCACTTCGACCGCCTGGCCGTTACGGCTGATGCCGCTGTGGCGGATGCTCTTGTCCCGCAAGCTGCTGCGGATGTCGCCGGCCAAAGACTCGGCCTTCTTGGTTAACGCCGCCTGCATGTCCACCTGCAGCATGAAGTGCACGCCGCCGCGCAGGTCCAGCCCGAGGTACATCGGAAACGCATTCAGCGAGGAAAGCCAGGCCGGCGAGCGCGAGACCAGATTGAGCGCCACCACATAGGAGGGGTCGGTGGGGTCGGGAATCAGCGCCCTCTGGACGACGTCGCGGGCCTTGTACTGCAGGTCGGTGCTGTCAAACCGGGCCTTGATGGCGTTGCCGTCATAGGTGATGAGGTTGGGCGTGAGGCCAGCGGCCTTGAGTGCCTGCTCAACGCGGGTCTGCGTGGTGCTGTCGACCTTGACGGTCGCCTTGCCGCTGGAGATTTGCACGGCCGGCGCCTCGCCGAAGAAATTGGGAAGGGTGTACAGGGCCCCCATGAGCAACGCGATCACAATAATCACGTACTTCCAGACCGGGTATCGGTTCATGTTCGCGCTTCTCTATTCAACTGACAGCCAATGATCGGCAACGTGCCCGGGCGGGAGCCCGGCCGTTCAGACTTACTTGATCGTGCCCTTGGGCAACACCTGAACCACGGCGCTGCGCTGGATCTGGGCTTCCACGCCCGCACCGAGTTCCACCGTCAGGTAGGTCTCGCCCAGCTTGCTGATTTTGCCCAGCATGCCGCCAGCGGTGACCACCTCGTCGCCCTTGGCCAGCGCCTCGATCAGCGCGCGGGCCTCCTTCTGGCGTTTCATCTGGGGGCGGATCATCACAAAATAAAGCACCACGAACATCAGCACCAGCGGCAGCATGCTCATGAGGGAGGATTGCATGCCGCCTTCAGCGGCGGCGGGTACGGTCTGGGCAAAGGCGGAAGAAATGAACACGGGCTGACTCCACAGGAGGATAGTTCTTGGGAAACGGGTCAGCCCGGCGGGCGCAGCAAGGCGCACCGCCGGGCGGGAATGCTGGATTGTATGCGGCAGGAAAATAGGCACTTCTGCCGTCCGGCCTTCAGCCACTCCCCTTCAGGCGGCCTTTTGCATCGGCTGCGCGCCGCGGAACTCATCCATCAGCTGCGCCCACTTCACCCGCGCTGCTGCGAGGTTGCGCTCTTTCACATGGCCGTAGCCCTTGATTTGCTCCGGAATCCGGGCAATCTCGACGGCTGTGGCGTGGTTGGTAACGTTGAGCGAACGCAGCACTTCGTCCAGGCTGGCCCGGTATTCGTCGATCAGCGCGCGCTCGGTGCGGCGTTCTTGCGTGTAGCCAAAAACGTCCAGCGCGGTGCCGCGCAAACCCTTCAGCCGCGCGAGGAGCGCAAAGGCTGGCTGGACCCAGGTGCCACTGAAGCTGGACTTCTGCAACTCGCCCTTCTCGTTCTTTTGGCCCAGCAGCGGCGGCGCCAGGTGGTAGTTCAGCTTGTAGTCACCTTCAAACATGGCACCGACTTTTTCGCGGAAGCCCATGTCGATATGCAGGCGCGCCACCTCGTACTCGTCCTTGTAGGCCATGAGCTTGAACAGGTAACGGGCCAAGTTGTCGCTCAAGCTGGTTTTGCCCAGCGGCTCTTCAGCCAGGCGCACTTTCTCGACAAACGCCTGGTAGCTGGCCGCATAAGCGGCATTCTGGTAACCGGTGAGGAACTCAACGCGCCGGGCCACTACGTCTGCCAGCGTCTCGCGCTTCTTGAACTCGATCACCTGGCCGGGTGCGGAAAGCTTCTGCACCAGCGCAGGGTCATGCGCCGCACGGCGGCCCCATTCAAACGCGGCCTTGTTGTTGTCCACCGCCACCGCATTGAGCTCCACCGCGCGGAGGATGGCTTCGCGCGACAGCGGGATCCATCCTTTCTGCCAGGCGTAACCCAGGATCATCGGGTTGACGTAGATCGTGTCGCCCATCAGCGTCAGCGCCGCGGCATCCGCGTTGAAGGCGCCCACCCCATCCACCCCCACCGCTTTGGCAATACTGGCCACGCATTCATCCGCCGGGTTTTGCCAGTTGGCGTTTTTCACAAACGCAGCTGTCGGCGTGCTGTACGAGTTGAGCGCCACATGCGTACGCCCCTCGCGCATGCGCATCATGGTTTCCTTGCCGGCTGTCACGATCGGGTCGCAACCGATGATGAGGTCGGCCGACGCCATGCTCACCCGGGTGGTGCGGATATCGTCCTGGTGCTCGCCGATCAGCACATGGCTCCAGGTGGCGCCGCCCTTTTGCGCCAGCCCGCCCGCGTCCTGCGTGACGATGCCCTTGCCCTCAATATGCCCGGCCACTCCCAGCAACTGCCCGATGGTGATGACGCCCGTGCCGCCCACGCCCGCCACCACAATGCCCCAGGCACCGTGGATTTGCGGCAATTCGGGTTCTGCAATCTCACCCAGCGCAAAGGGGGACTGTGCCTGCGACTTCGCCTTGCCCTTGAGCTTGCCGCCCTCCACCGTCACGAAGCTCGGGCAAAAGCCCTTGAGGCAGCTCATGTCCTTGTTGCAGGTGCTCTGGTTGATGACGCGCTTGCGGCCAAACTCAGTCTCCAGCGGCTCCACGCTCATGCAGTTGGACTGCACGCTGCAGTCGCCGCAACCCTCGCAGACCAGCTCGTTGATCACCACGCGCCTGGCCGGGTCCACCATGCTGCCCCGCTTGCGGCGGCGGCGCTTTTCCGTGGCGCAGGTCTGGTCGTAGATGATGACTGTGGTGCCTTTGATTTCGCGGAACTCACGCTGCACGGCATCCAGCACATCGCGGTGCTGGACGACAATGCCTTCGGGCAGCCCCTTGACGTTGTCGTACTTCTCCGGCTCGTCGGTGACGATGGTGATCCGTGCCGCGCCCTCAGCCCGCATGCTCTGCGCGATCTGCACCACCGAGTGCCCCTCTGCCCGCTCGCCGACCTGCTGGCCGCCGGTCATGGCCACCGCGTCGTTGTAGAGGATCTTGTAGGTGATGTTCACACCCGCCGCAATACTCTGGCGCACCGCCAGCATCCCGCTGTGAAAGTAAGTGCCATCACCCAGGTTGGCAAAGATGTGCTGGTCGGTGGTGAAGGGCTGCTGGCCCACCCAGGGCACACCCTCGCCGCCCATCTGGGTGAAGCCCACGGTGCTGCGGTCCATCCAGATCGACATGAAGTGGCAGCCAATGCCGGCCATGGCACGCGAGCCTTCCGGCACCTTGGTGGAGGTGTTGTGCGGGCAGCCCGAGCAGAACCAGGGCTGACGGTCAGCCTTGACTTCGAGCACCTGCATCGAACGTTCCTTGGCCTGCAAAATTGCCAGCTGGGACTCGATGCGGGCAGACATGTCGCCGTCCATGTTGAGCTTTTTCAGGCGCTGGGCAATCGCCTTGGCGATTAGTGCGGGGGAGAGATCGGCATTGGCGCGCAACAGGGTGTGGGCCGTCGGGTTGGGCATGGACCATTCACCGCCCGAGTAGTCGCCCTCCAGCTCGCTGAACTTGCCCACCACATTGGGCCGAACGTCGGGCCGCCAGTTGTACAGCTCTTCCTTGACCTGGTATTCAATGACCTGGCGCTTTTCCTCCACCACCAGGATCTCGCGCAGGCCGGTGGCAAATTCGCGTGTGCCTTGGGCCTCCAGCGGCCAGACCACGCCGACCTTGTGCAGGCGGATGCCGAGCTGGCGGCAGGCGGCGTCGTCAAGGCCCAGGTCGAGCAGGGCCTGTCGGGTGTCGTTGTAGGCCTTGCCGCTGGCGATCAGGCCGAGCCGATCATTCGGCCCCTCGATCACGTTGTAGTTCAGCCGGTTGGCGCGGATGTACGCCAGCGCCGCATACCACTTGTAATCAAACAGGCGCGCCTCCTGCTCGAGCGCCGTGTCGGGCCAGCGGATGTGCACGCCGCCGGGCGGCATGACGAAATCCGGGATCTTGATGTCTACCCGCTCGGGGTCGATCATGGCGGTGGAGCTGGACTCCACGATTTCCTGGATGGTCTTCATGCCCGCCCACACGCCGGAAAAAGGGCTCATGGCAAAGGCGTGAATGCCCAGGTCCAGAATGTCCTGCACAT
>JACMQX010000054.1 GCA_014376765.1 Ramlibacter sp.
CTGCGGGCGGTGCAGATGCTGCTGGGACATGCTGACATTTCTACGACCACGATCTACACGCACGTGGCGCGGGAGCGGCTCAAGGTGTTGCACCAGCAGCACCATCCGCGCGGGTGATGGGGCTCAGGGTCTGGCCTGCGCGAGCTCCTGTTCACGCTGCAGCCGCATGATCATGAACTTCGCGGCCTGGGCAATATGCTCGCGGGCCATTTGCTCGGCCCTGGCACCGTCTCCGGCAGCAACGGCTTTCAGCAAGGCGGCGTGCTGGTTCCAGATGTCGCGCGGGCGCTCGTCTCGCAGCAAGACCTCGCCCATCACGCGTTGCGTGTTGGTCCAGTGGGAGTCCATGGACGGCGCAATGAGCGGGTTGCCTGACAGCTCGTAGATGAAGGCATGAAAGGCCATGTCCAGCGCGACCATGCGCGCCACATCACCGCTGGCCACCGCTTCACGGCCCTGGTCGATGATGGCGCGGCCCTCTTGCGCCGCACGCTTGGAATTACGCTCGGCGGCGTTGCGAAAGGCCAGGCCTTCAATGACGGCGCGCACGTCGTACATGTTGCGCACATGGTCCAGGTCCAGTGGGGCCACCAGCAAGCCGCGGCCCGGCGCCTCGCGCAGCACGCCCTGTTTGCGCAAGATCAAAAGCGCCTGCTGCACCGGTTGCCGGGAAACACCCAGCTCGGCCGCGATCTGCTCCTGGATGATGCGGGCGCCGGCCGGGAGCTTGCCCGACGCGATCTCCGCCAGGATCGCGTTTTGTACCAGTTCAACAAGTTTGGGTTGCGCGGTGAGGACCTTCATCGCTTCATGTTAGTTGACTGCCTGGCTGGCAGGGTGAGCGCCGCTGCCGTCCGTGCCCTCGCCACGCCATTTCCGCTCGGCTGCGTCCCAGGCCTCCAATGGCTGGAGGTCGGGCACCCAGGCCAGGCCGGACTTCGCATCCGAGGACGCGGCTTCGGGCGTGACCACCACGTCCAGCAGTGCAGGCAGGTTGACCATGGCGCGCTGGATCGCACCAGGCAAATCCTCAGGCCGTTCCACCCGCTCTGCATGCATGCCAAACGCGCGCGCCATGGCGGCATGGTCCGCGTACTGCAACCGCGTGCCGACCACCTTGCCGTGCGTTTCCTGTTGGTCGCGCACCTCGATGGCCCACGAACCGTTGTTGGCCACCACCACCAGCACGGGGGCCTTGTGGCGCACCGCAGTGTCAACCTCCATCGCGTTGAAGCCAAACGCGCCGTCGCCAGTGGCCACCACCACGGTGCGGTCCGGGCAGGCCAGTGAGGCGGCAATACCAAACGGCGTACCGACGCCGATACAGCCCAGCGGGCCCGGGTCCAGGTAGCTGGTGGCAGGCAGGCCGACGCGGGCAAAGCTCAGGAAATCGCCACCATCGGCGACGACAATCGCGTCTTCTGGCAACGCGTCGCGCAACGCGGCGATCACGCGGTTGGGGTGCATGCGGCCGTCGGTACCTGCAGGAGCGTTGCGCAGGCTGGAGGAAAGTTTGTCAGAACGCTCGACGTGCTTGGCGCGCAGCTGGCTTGCCCACTGCGTGTCGGTGGCGGGCAGGCGGCTGCCCGCAGCTTGCAGGATGGCTTCCAGCGCCAGGGCCGGGGTGGCGAAAAGCTCCACTTCACCGCGGCGGTTGTCGCGCAGCTCGGACGCGGCATCGGCAATGCGCAGGAATCTGGCTGCGCCGAACACGGCTGGCGAGCCGTAGGCCAGCTGGAAGTCAAGGCGCCGGCCAATAGTCACCACCAGGTCGGCCTGGCCCATGACTGAGCCGCGCATCGCCGCGACGACCGAGGGGTGTTCATCAGGCACAAGCCCGCGGCTCTCGCCAGTGTCCAGGTAAGGCGCCTGCAAGGCCGAGAGAAGCCGTATCAGCGCCTCGCCAGAACCATGCGCGCCACGCCCGGTAATGAAGAGGGGCCGCCTGGCCGACCAGAGCAGGTCCACCGCCGCTTGCACGGCCAGTGGATCGGGAGCAATACGCGGCGGCTGTTTGGGCGAAAAGTGCTCCGCCAGCTGCACGGCGGCGGGCACCTGCGCGCGCAGGGTGTCGACCGGAAAGTCGAGATAAACCGGGCCGGGGTCGCCGCCGCAACCCATCGCGCGCGAGACGGCTTCGTCCAGTTCCTGCAACACCAGCGCGGGTTCGCGCACGGTGCGCGCATAGCGGGTGATGGAGCGGACCAGATCGGTGTGCACCATGTCCTGCAGCGCACCGCGGTTTTCCTGCGGGCGGGGCGGCGTGCCCGACAGCACCAGC
>JACMQX010000304.1 GCA_014376765.1 Ramlibacter sp.
ACTGGCGTCAACTTCGCCTTGCGAATCGCCTGCGTGTAGCGCTCGATCTCGGCCGTGTAGTAGGCGGCGAGCTGCGGCGTTGACAAGGGCGCACTGAGCGGGACACCCGACTGGGCCTGCAATTGTTGCTGAACATCTGCGTCCGCCAGCGTGGCCAGCACGGCACGCGAGATGGCTTGCGTCAGGGGCGCAGGGGCCGATGCCGGAATGAACAATCCCGCCCACGAATCAACCGTGGTGAAGCGGGGCATGCTGCGCGATTCAGCGAAGCTTGGAATGGCAGGAAACACCGACGAGCGAGTGCTGCCCGTCACGGCCAGCGCCTTGGGCTTGCCAGTGGCCACGCGGCGGGCCATGTCGCCGTTCGCAGGCAATAGCACCACGTCAATGTGCCCACCGGCCAGATCCTGCAGCAAGGGCGCGCCACCCTTGTAGGGCACATGGCTCATCACCACGCCAGCAGCGTCGGCAAAGGCCTGCCCAGCGAGGTGATAAATGCTGCCCACGCCGACCGAACCGTAGGTCAACGGCTTGTCAGGATTCGCCTTTGCAAACGCGACCAGCTCATCGACGTTGCTGGCCGGAAGATCGGAGCGCGCATAGAGCGCCAATTGCGAGCGGGACAGCATGGCCAGCGCGCGAAAGTCCTCGGGTTTGTAGCGTGCGGACTGCATTGTCGCGGGCGCAAGGATCATCTCGGTGGGCGAGCCCAGCACCAGCATGTCACCAATGGCAGCCCGACCCAGCACCTTGGCGACTGCAATGCTGCCGCTGGCACCGGGCAAGTTCTCGACGATGACAGTGCAACCCAGTTCTTTCGCCATGCGAGGAGCGACTGCGCGGGCATAAAGGTCTGAGGCCCCGCCAGCGGGGAAGGGAACCATGATGGTCAGAACTGCGGGGATCACGGGCGACGCGGTCGTTTGTGCACGGGCTGCAGAGGTTGCGCCCAGGGCGGCTGCGGCTGCAAGAAGAGTGCGGCGTTTCATAGTGGTTGACTCCTTGATGTGAACGGTTGGGAGGGTGAGGTGGGTGGGTCGGCCTCGGCCGGCGAAACGGGATCGAGCGCATCGAGCGGAAAACGTCGGCACAACGCACGGATGGCCTCAGCTGCACGGCCCGGTGGCGATTGCCCCGCAGCGAGCGCGCGGGCGGTGTCAGCCACGATTGTTGCAATGATGAGGCATTCGCTTTCTGCCATACCGCGAGTGGTCATGGCCGAAACGCCAAGACGCAGGCCGCGTGCGTGTCCGAAGTCTTCGTCGCCCGGCACAGGCACCGCGTTGCAGCCGACCTGCAACGTATCCAGCGTCTGGACCAGCGGGGCAGCCTGCAGCCCCAGCGGCCGCAGATCAGCGACGACGAAAGGAACATCTGTGCCCCCGGTGAGCTGAGCGATACCGCATGCAGACAGGGCGGCGCCAAGCGCACGTGCGTTGCGCAGCACCTGGGCGCTGTATTCGCGATACGCGGGCTGCAGCGCCTCGCCGAATGCGACTGCCTTTGCCGCAATGATGTGCATGAGCGGCGTGCCTTGCAGGCCGGGGCACAGGGCCGCATCCAGCTGTGCAGCCAGCGCCGCATCATTGCACAGGATCAGGCCGCCGCGAGGGCCGCGGAAGTTCTTGTAAGTGGTGGTGGTGACCACATCGGCATGCGGCAGGGGATTGGGGAAGTGGCCGCTGGCAACCAGCCCGGCCACATGCGCCATGTCCACCAGCAGTCGCGCGCCGACCTCACGCGCGATGGCTGCGAAGCGCTCGAAGTCGATGCTGCGCGGATAGGCCGACGCGCCGGCGATGATCAGCCGTGGCCGGTGCTGCCGCGCCAGCGCCAGCACTTCGTCGGGATCAATGAGGCCCGTGTGCGGATCGACGCCGTAGTGGCGGGCCGTAAACCAATCGCCCGACAGCGTGCCACTTGCGCCATGGCTGAAATGGCCACCGGCCAGCGGGTCCATCGAAAGAAGTGTGTCGCCAGGCTGCAGCAAGGCCATCATCGCCGCTTGATTGGCCTGCGTGCCGGAATGCGGCTGCACGTTGGCAAAGCGCGCACCAAACAGCTGGCAGGCGCGGGCGACAGCAAGCCGCTCAAGGGCGTCCACATTCGCCGAGGCCGCGAGAAAGCGTGCCCCGGGGTAGCCTTCCACGGTGGTGTCGGCCAGCACGCTGCCGCTGGCCTCGCGCTGCGCCATGCTGATGTGGTTCTCGGACGCCACAAGCTCGAGCCGGTCGGACTGGCGCTGCGCCTCCTGCGCGATCAACGACGCGACCTCGGGGTCGAGCGTCTCAAGGGGCCCGGGCAGCAGCCTGGTCATGCAGCGAGCGGCAGCACGGGCTGTAGCAGGCAGCCATCGGCCAGCGCATGAAGCGGCTGACGGTCGCGCTCATGGGCCATCTCGGGAACATCGCGGGTGGCTTGGTTGGTGCACGGGTTATAAATGACCGAGAAAATCCAGCGCGACCACGGCGAGACGTTGGAGGTCGACACATGCAGCAGGTTGTCGCCGAAGATCAGCAGCGTGCCGCGGGGTCCTTTCGCAGACACCATGCCCAGTTCGTTGACCAGCGAAGTCACCGCATCGCGCGGCACCGTCCACAGCTCCCACTTCTCGCCGTCAACGCTTCGCTGCAAGGCAATTTCGCGCTTGTGCGAGCCAGGCACGAACATCAACGGACCGTTGAATTCGGTGACGTCGTCCAGGTGGATGTGGAAGTTCAGCGCCAGGGGCCGTGGCACGCCGTCGCGGTTATGGTGGGTCGCGAAATCGGTGTGCCATTCGAAGCCGCCGCCGTCGAAGCCCGACTTGAGGTTGATCTTCACCTGCTGGGCATACATGTCCTCGCCCAGAATCTGCCGCGCCGGCTCCAGCATGCGCGGGTGGCTGACCAGGCGCCGGTACAGCTCATTGCGCCGGTGAAGCGACAGGATGTTCCGCACGGTGTGCTTGCCGGCCTCGCGCGGGTTCTCGGGCCGCTGCTCGGCCACCATGCCCGGGACTTCTGCCCGCAGCGCGTCCACTTCTTCGGGCGTGAACACGCCCGGGAGCACGAGAAAGCCGTCTTCGTCGAGGCGGCGCAGTTGTTCGTCGGTCAATCGCATAAGGTCCTTGCTGAGAGTAAGTTGGTGCCAGTCCGGCAATCAGTGGTGCACCGGCTGGCCGCGCCCGGCGCGTGCGCCCTGCAGCCCTGCCAGCGCCATTCGCACTAACTGGTGGCCGCGGAACAACACGGCTTCTTTCCAATCGGCGGTGTCGGGAAAGTACTGGCGGCGCAGCGCCTGCTTGATCGGTGCAGCCTCAGGACCCGACGGGTCGCCGTGCACGTGCAGCCACTGGTCGGCCCGCAGCGCTGCACGACCAAGCTCGCGCTCGTAGGTTCCAAACTCGAGAGTGCCGAAAGTCACGCGAGCGTGCGCCAGCGCCCGCGTCACGCCGAAGTGCGTGGGCCCGTCCTGCACCAGCGGCAGGGTCTGGCCCCTGCGGCTTTCACTGACTCCGTCGCCCCAGAACTGGCGTACGCGCTGGGCGGCATCGGTGCCGGGCTCGTGGTCCGAGATCAGGTCGCCATGGCCGTAGGGCCCGAGGCCGGTGTGGAAGTCGATACAGGTCACATCGGTGGCCTGGGCCAGATGCTCGGCCATCACCGAATGAAGCGTCCGGTTCGACCAGGTCGGGCCCGTGCCACCATAAAACATGCCCTGTGGGTGGATGAACTGGCCGCTCGCCAGCGCCCGATAGAACGCGAGCTCACCGACCCGCTGGCGGTAGCTGGCCAGCACTGCGTCGGCCTCTGCGGCCTCCGGGCCGTCCAGGCGTGAGGGCAGCAGTGCACGGGCAATCTCGTTGTAGCCCGGGTTCTCCGGGGCCGGGCGGCTCCAGTCCAGGTAGTTGCGATTCAGATCGACGTTGTCTTCGTTGACCCGCCGCAGCCAGGCAAATCCGTAGGGATTCAATGCGTGCACAAGCAACACTGCGGTGTCGCCGGGCAATTGTTGATGAAGGCCGGAACGCAGCCAGTGGACCTGAAATCCGGAGCCGCAAAAGCCCTCTACCCCGTGCGTGCCCGACAGCACCATGAGGACCTTGGGAGCCGCTGGATCGCCAACCCAGGCGGTGTCGGTGTGCAATGCTTCGCCGCGCGGACCGGGGGCTGGACAGGCGTGCTGCTGGAGGCGGGCGCCCGCCGCGGTGGCGGCCTTCAGAAAGGAGGCTCGGGCTTGGTGATAGTCGGCCGAGAAGGCGGATTCGGAGTCTGGAAATAGGTACATACTGCGCCTTAGTTTACGGATGTGTCGGCAGCGATTTCAGTCAAAAAGAAGCGTTAAAATTGTTAAAATTAGTCATACGTGCCAATAAATAGATAATATTTAGTCAACTTTTACTTCAATGACACCTTCAAGCGTCTCCCTCGACCGCACTGACCTGAAAATCCTGTCGCTCCTTCAGCAGGACGGCCGCCTTTCGAATGTGGAACTGGCGCAGCGAGTCGCCCTGTCGCCCACGCCCTGCCTGCGGCGCGTCAAACGACTCGAGGATGCCGGTGTGATCGCGTTTTATCGGGCCGAGCTCGATCGCAAGAAGCTGGGTCTTGGCGTCACTGCATTCGTCTGCATCAACATCGCCGAACACGGGCCCAAGGCCACCGAGCTGTTCCTGACAAGCGTCGACGCCATTGACGAGATCGTCACTTGCCATGTGCTGTCGGGGCAGTTCGACTTCCTGCTGGAAGTGGTGACGCCGACCCTGGACCACTACGCATCGGTGATGCTGGACCGGCTGGGCGGCCTGCCCGGGGTAAGCGCCCTACAAACGAGCTTTGCATTACGGACAACCAAAGGTGCGAGGCGCCTGCCGCTGGTTCACCTGGGGACCTGAGCGCTTTGCGGCAAGCGATAGGAGATCAATCAGCTCCAAAGCCTCAGCGTGCGTGCTCCTGCGCTGGCACCGACGTCCATAGGGACCTCATGTCTGACTTCCCCATCAATCTCCCAGACGCGCCTGCATCTGCTCACACGCCTTTTCGCGACGGGCGATGCATAGCCCCTCTATGCCTGCCGCGCCGTGCTGGGTCGCATCGCTTGTCACAACGCTTTTGTGGTGGACTTTGAAAAATAGAGATTTACGCATCTGATGCGCTGTTTGAAACGGCGAACTCCACACCTACTATCGATCCACTCCAAGGAATCCCGGGTCCCTATGTTTTGTGTAGCTTGCCTGTTCGTGGGTGGCAAGCTTTTCTTGTTCATTTTTTCATGGGTTTGCGCCTCACTCCGCTCGCGCGCCAGTGGCCTGGGCCACCAGCTTCCAGCGTTGCCAGTCAGCCTTGACTGCGGCTGCGAATGGCGTGCCCGTGCTGTAGTCCACGTCTGCGCCCCGCTGCCACATCAGGCCGCGCAACCGGGTTGAATCGGTCACCGTTTTCACATCGCGCTCAACCTGCGTCACGATGCCGGCCGGGGTGCCAGCTGGCGCAAACAGGCCGTACCACTGCGACACGGTGAAGTCCGGGAATCCGCTTTGTATCGCCGTGGGCACATTCGGCAAGAGGTTGCTGCGCTGCGTGCCCGTGACAGCCAGTGCCCGCAGCCTGCCGGATTCGATCAACGGCAGCGCCGACACAATGATGTCGATCATCAACTGTGTGCGGCCGGAAATCAGATCGGGTAGCGCCAGCGCGCTGCCGCGATAAGGCACATGCACCATGCGCGTTCTTGTTTGCGTCATGAACCACTCGGTGGCCAGGTGCGGCAACGAGCCGCTGCCATTGGACGCATAAGAAAGACCAGCCGGTTTGGCGCGTGCGTCGGCAACCAGGTCGGCCAGTGTGCGGTAGCCCGAGCTGGCCGGCACCACCACCACCATCGGGCTCTGCGCAAAGCCGGCGATGGGTACAAGGTCTGTCAGCGGGTCGTAGCCCAGCTTCGGGTAGATGTGGGGCGCAATGCTGATGCCCGCGGGGACGCCCATGACCAGCGTGTAGCCGTCGGGGGCACTCTTGGCACCAAGCTGGGTGCCAAGGGTCGAGCCTGCACCGGCGCGGTTGTCAAATACCACGGGTTGCCCCCACAGCTCCGCCAGGCCACCGCCGACGGCCCGTGCCGCGTAGTCTGTTGCGCCGCCGGCCGGGAAGGGTATGACAAGGCGCACGGGCTTGGCCGGCCAGCCGTTGGCGCGGGCCAGGTGTGGGGCCAGGACGCAGGCGAGCGCAGCGCCTTGCAGCCCGCGCAGGATGCTGCGCCGCTGTACAGGTTGTGACGTGGGTTGTGACAGGCGCCCCGACGGGGTGGCAGGCTTTGGGCAATCCGGGGACTGGCAGGGCATGGGTGAGTCCAGGTGGTCGTTTGCCGGTGAGGTATGCAAGTCGCGAGCCAGCCAACTCCGCCTCTGGCACGGTCGGTGCATGGCCTTGGCGCATGAACATCCTTCGTTTTTCTACTATTGCTGTACCGGTTTGGTACGCCCCCGGCAGTGGCCCGGGGCGGTGCGGCTTGGTGCACAACGCCTGCGCATCAGGCCTGCCTTCGCCGGGCTTGCTGTGATGGCTGCACCGATCTCGATTGATTGCGCGTGGCTGATGGCTGAGCCGGGCACTGCGCCGGCACTTGCCAACATGCGAATTGGCCTGAGCGGTGCACAGGTTGCATCCATTGAACCGCTGACTTATGCCCCGAGCGGCCCGCGCCACCTGGTTCTGCCCGCCCTGGCCAACGCACACGACCACGCGCGAACCTTTCGCAGCGCCACCTTGGGCGCCTTCGGGCAGCCGCTGGAAAGCTGGTTGCACTTTCTGGGTGTGCTGCCCGGGGTGGACCCCTACCTGTGCGCGGCGACATCATTCGCGCGAAGCGTGCGCCACGGCGTCACCGATCTGATGGTGCATTACACGCGTGTACAAGGTGGCATGCGCTATGTGGAAGAAGCCCTGGCAGTGGCCCGCGCGGCGCGCGACGTTGGCATCCACATCGGCTTTGCGGTGGCGATGCGCGACCGCAACGGCATCGGGCTGTGCAACGACTCCGAAATGCTGGCCGGACTGCGCCCCACGCTGCGCGAGCCGGTGTCGCAGCGGCTGTCAGTGCGGCCCTTGACTCCGGCCGAATATCTTTCGCAAGTGGACGCTGTGGCACAGGCGTTGGCGGACGACTCGGGCCTGGCCTCGCACGTCACGCTGCAGTACGGCCCCGCCGGCGTGCAGTGGTGCAGCAGGCCGCTGCTTGAGGCCGTGGCGGAGGCTTCGCACCGTAGCGGGCGGCCGGTGCACATGCACCTGCTGGAAACACGCTATCAACGCGAGTGGGCTGATCATGCCCACCCGCAGGGGATCGTGACATACCTGGACAGCCTGGGCCTGCTCAGCCCTCGCCTGACCCTTGCGCACTGCACCTGGGCGCGTGCGGGTGAATTGGCGCTGCTGGCCGAGCGAGGCGTGACCATTGCGGTCAACACCAGTTCCAATCTGGGGTTGAAGTCCGGCATCGCGCCTTTGCCCACGATGCTTGAGCTGGGCTGCCGCGTCTCCATGGGGTTGGACGGCATGGCCTTCAATGAAGACGATGACGCCCTGCACGAGATGCGTCTGGCCTACTCGTTGCATCGCGGATGGGGTTTTGAGCAGCACATGAGCCGCTCGCAGCTGTGGGCCTTTGCAGCGCAGCACGGACGCCGCAGCGTGCGAGGACCTGCGGCCGAGGCCCTGCCTTGTGGCGTGATTGCGCCTGGCGCTACCGCAGACATGATCGTGATGGACTGGGACGCCGTGGACGCCGACCCGCTGTTCGATGATGTCGACCCGCTGGACCTTCTGCTGGCCCGCGCCACTGGCCTTCATATCAGCCAGGTCGTAGCCAGCGGCCGGACCGTCGTGGACAGCGGCCGCGTCACCGGCATTGACGAATCCGTCCTCAAGGCCGAGTTGCTGGCGCGCGTCCGGTCTGCGCTGTCCTCAGGATCAGAATGGGCCACCTGGCGGCGGCAGGTCAGTGAGTTGGGCGAGGACCTCGGCTCTTTCTACCGGCGCAGCAACTGGGCAGGTTGTTGCTAATTCCTACGGGACTTCCCGGTGACGCCAACGGCCCATGCCGCTTAAAGTTTTCGCACCATCCACAGCGTTCAGGACTTGCCATGACCACTGCCATCACACCCAATGCGCCGCACCATGCGGGACTCCATCCCTTGGGCTCGAGATTCGTCAAGGCGCAGGACCTGCCCTGGCATGCCACGCGATTCGCCGGCATCGAAGCCAAGACCTTGCTTGTGGATAAAGCCAATGGCCTGGTCACGGTGTTGATGCGCATGGCGCCGGGCGCCGTCCTGCCGGACCATGAGCATGTTCAGATCGAGCAGACTTATGTGCTGGAAGGCCATCTCGTAGACCGCAGTGGCCCGGACCAAGGCATGGAAGTCGGGGCGGGTGAGTTCATCTGGCGGCCAGCAGGCAGCAGGCACTCGGCATGGTCGCCCAGGGGCGGAACCTTCATTGCCATGTTCCAGATCCCCAACAAATTTTTTGAAGATGGCAACAAGGTGTTGGACGTGTCGGGCGCAGACTGGGAAGAGCTCTGGGGCTCGGTTCACGCCAGCCAGACGCGCGAAAAGGCCGAGGTCTGAATCGCGGACTGCTGCGGGTCAGCCTGCTACTGCACCAGCCGTCGGCCGGAGCCAGGTGAGCAACTGCTGGTAGACCTCATCGCGGCTGAGCAGGTCAAAGTGATTCATGTGGGGCAGGACGCAGGTGTTGTCCGGCGGGAAGCCCAGTGAGTGACTGGCCCCCAGGTGCTGCCCCAGTGCGCTATCCACCGGCACCAGGCCATCACCCAGTACCTTGTTGCGCACGCGCTGGGTGGAGTCGCCCTGCACCGCCGCGATGGCGTAACACTTGACGCCTGCAGGCAAGGACACCTGCTGGCTTGCATTGGGGCGCTTGCGGCCCAAGTGTTCGTCGATCAGGTTGCCATGGCGCAGATCCTGAATGCCCGCACTTCGCACCAAGCCGATCCGGGCCAATGGCGCCGAGTACGGTGTGGCACCGAGCAAGAAGTCGATCACACTGCCGGCCTGCTCCAGCGGCGCGCCGTGATGCGGCGTGCCAAGAAACACCATTTTGGAAAGAAGCGGAAGCCAGGCCAGCCGGTCAGCGGCCGCGTAGTGGCAGGCACTGCGTGCCACCAGGCCGCCCATGCTGTGACCGATAACCACGAGTTCATCGATGGGCACTGGCCAGCGGGTCACCAGCGCCTGCAATTGCCAAGCAAATTCACGGCCGTTGACGGAGATGTGCCGGCCGCTGTTGTAGCTGAGGTAGAGCGGCGAGTAGCCCGCGTCGCGTGCGAGTGACTCGCCGTGATCGTGGCCGCTGCGCAGCCACTGCTGATCGTTCATGCACAGGCCATGCACCAGTATCAAAATTTTACCTGTGGGAGCTCTGACAGGTACATGTTCGCGCAACTGCATGACGATAGCCAGAGGATTGCCTGAGTCTGCCAGGTGGTCACCGGTAACGCCGTTGAGCGCAGCAAGAAGTGCGTCACGTCCCGGGCCCATCCCGGTCTCGCCAAGGGCGGGCACGAGTGAACGCAGCGCGAGGTCCAGGCTCTTGCCCACAAGCCGTGTCACGCCACGTACGCTGCTGTAGACAAGTCCGGAAATGCCCGAGGCCGGGCCTTCGGGCGGGCGGCCCAGCAAGCTGGAACCACTGGCGATGTTGCGATGCATCGCCTCCACCAGATCGGTCACCCCCGTGATTGCGTCAATGGTCAGCCGGCTGACGCCGCGCAGGTCACCTTGCAGGCCACCCCTCAAGTCAGTCGGCTTGGTCTGTGTCATGGCCGGTGCTTGACGAACCGGCTATGCATCAACGTGCCGGCTTGGCGGTACGCTTCTTGGCCGCGTCACGCGGCACGAAGACCTTGCCACCATTGCCGGGCGCCGCGTGAGCAGGCTTGGCGAATGCGGGCTTGCGCGGGGCGAAGTCACCCCGTGGAGCGAAGTCACCGCGAGGGGCGAAGCCTTCATTACGGGTGGCAAAACCTTCTTTGCGCGGGGCAAAGCCTTCGTTTCGCGGAGCAAAGTCACCACGCGGCGCGAACCCTTCGTTGCGCTGGCCGGCAAAGCGGTCATTGA
>JACMQX010000305.1 GCA_014376765.1 Ramlibacter sp.
AAACCATTCTGGGAGTGCCGCCGCCGGTCCGCTGTCAGACAGCTTCGCCGGTTCCCTCCCCGGCAAGGTGCTTCTCGATCGCCTTCGGAACCGCCCGGCGGGTGCAGGACTGCAGCTTCATCAGCAACGCATGCCGCGGCTCGAGAACCTTGAACTGGCTGCGCAGGTCACTGCGGATCCGGCACAGCAACGCAGCCGCAACCTCGGCGTCGGCCAGCGCCCGGTGGGCCCGGCCCGAAGTCGGCAACGCATGGAAAGCCGCCAGCGAGCCCAGCCTGTAGTTCGGTGCATCCGGATAGAGCCGCCGCGACAACAGCAACGTACAGGCGAACGGCTGCGGCGCCGGCTCGTCGATGCGATCGAGCTCGGCCGCCCAGAAGCGGCGGTCGAACGACGCGTTGTGCGCTGCCATCGGCCGTCCGGCGACAAAGCGGCTGGCTTCCGCCATCACCCGCGACGCCGGCGGTGCGGTGGCGATCATCCCGTTGCTGATGCCGGTGTAGGCCTCGATGAACGACGATATCCGCACGCCGGCATTCATCAGGCTCTGGAAGCGGTCCACGACGTCGTCACCCTCCAAAATCACGATCGCGATCTCGGTGGCGCGGTCGCCCATGGCCGGCGACACGCCCGTAGTCTCAAAGTCGATGACGGCGACAGTGGTCACGGGCTGGAGCTTAACGGCCGCGAACCGTCAATTCGTTGAACCCGGTCGCCGCGTCAAGCTCGCGCCGGAACTGCCAGCCAGGCAACATGGCGATGACGACTTCGGCCGTGGTGCGCACGATGCTGCCGGGCATGAGGTGCCCCCCTTTCACCTCGCCATGTTCATCGGCGACGCTGGCATGCAAGTGCGCGCCATCAGGACTGAGCGTGCCCGAGAGCATCAGCAGCTCCAGCGGCGCATTGATGTCGCTGCCGGAGGACTTGTCGGCGTAACGCAGCACCGCACGGGACAGGCCGCCCACCGCCGAAACGATGCAGGCCGCCTGGATACCGTGCTCCTTCGCCAGGGCTGCGAAGGCGGCTTCGAGCGAAACACGCAGGTCGTCGCCGGGGACCAGCCGCAAAACGTGAACTTGCATCGCTTGCGATCAACCGAACGGCCGCACGCCGAACAGATACCCGTGAGCCCAGAAGGCGAACAGCGCCCAGGCAGCGACACCCACCAGCACGGTGATGGCCGTCGCCGCCACCGTACCAGCCGGGTACACAGTGCCAGCCGTCTGGTCCCGTCGGCGGGCCGCTCGAAAGCTGAACACTGCCCAGACCAGGAACGCGCCGAACAGCACGACGTCGGCCAGGTTGCCGTTGGCCAGCAGGTGGGCCAGCGCCCAGACCTTGACCGCCAGCACCATCGGGTGATGTAGCCTGCCCTTGATCGAATTGCGCGGAACATAGGCGGCCACCAGCAGCACGAAGGCGACCAGCAGCAGAGCCCCCGCCAGATGCCGCATGCCCATCGGCGCTTCCCACAGGTACACCGGGCTGCGACGGGCCATGCCGAAGCCCCAGACGATGAGGACGAAGCCGGCGATCGAAGCGAGCGCGTACAGGCCCTTCCAGGGCTTTTCGCCGATACGCGCGATGGTGGCGGCGCGCCAGCCGTCGGCGACGATGCGGGTGGAGTGCACGCCGAGAAAGAGGACGAGACCCAGGATGAGGACTGCCATTGGGCTCTGCTCCGGTTTGTGGAGGCGCGATTATGGGCCGGCAGGGAAGCGGCGGCCAGCGAAAACAGCCCGATCGCGGTGCCGAATCCCAGCTTATCCAGCCTTCTGCTATAGATTTTCGATTCTGTGGACAAGTGTGCTTTCTACTTGGCTAGCAAGCACTTGATCGCCCTACAAACGTGTGGACAGACCGGCGCGGTTCTGTGCACAGGCGGTGGGGGAAAATATCTTAGGCAGCCGCGGTTTGCCGGCCGGACAGCCGTTTTGCCGGTGATGGCGGCGTGTGAGGGCGGCTTCACGAAACTTGTGTGCGTCCAGTGAAGAGTTCTTCTTGTCTTCTTCTTTATCTTGTAATTCAAACTAGTAGTAGTAGTAAGGGACGCCGTGCACTGTGGACAAGCGTCTTTTCCCGTGCGCCATCAAGGACTTGCTGCAGGGCTGTGGCTGTGGGTACCCCTGCGTCGGAGCTGTCACGTGGAAATGAATAACTCCGC
>JACMQX010000306.1 GCA_014376765.1 Ramlibacter sp.
CGCAAGGGCTGATTGCCACGCACAGGGACCGCTTTGACTTCTGGGCCTGGTCGCGCCAGGCGCTGGGCACACCCGGCCTGTTGCTGGGCTGGACGCCGATGCTGCGCAACAAGGTGCGCACCACAGCGGCCAGCAATCTCAAAAAATACCTGGCTTCACGCCCCACCTCATGAACACTACTGCTACTGCACCAACCGCCTGGTTTGAAGGCTTTGAACAACGCCGCTTTGCCCTGGCCGGCTCTGAAATTTTTGCGCGCACCGGGGGCAATGCCACCAAGCCTGCGCTGCTGCTGGTCCACGGTTTTCCGCAAACGCATGCCATCTGGCACCGCGTGGCCCGGGCGCTGATGGACGATTACTTCATCGTCATGCCCGACCTGCGCGGCTATGGGGATTCATCGCACGCGCCGGGCCTGCCTGACCACGGCAACTACAGCAAGCGGGCGATGGCGCAGGACCTGGTGGAGGTGATGCAGGCGCTGTCGATCGACGAGTTTTACCTGTGCGGGCACGACCGTGGTGGGCGCGTGGCGCACCGCCTGGCGACGGACCACCCAACCCGGGTGAAGAAGCTCTGCGTCATTGACATCGCGCCCACGCTCGACATGTACGCCGCCACCGACATGGCGTTTGCCCGCGCCTACTACCACTGGTTTCACCTGATCCAGCCGGCGCCTTTGCCCGAGCGGATGATCGGCGCGGACGCGAAGACCTACCTGCATGCCAAGCTGGGCGCGTGGGGCTCGGCGGGCTTGAGCTACATCGAGCCCGAGGCGCTGGCCGACTACGAGCGCTGTTTCTGCCGGGCAGAGTCCATCCACACCGCTTGCGAAGACTACCGCGCAAGCGCCGGCATCGACCTGGAACACGACCGCGCCAGCCGCGAGCGCGGCGACAAGATCGCCTGCGACACGCTGGTGTTGTGGGGTGAGCGCGGTGTGGTGAACAAGTTGTTCAAGCCACTGGAGCTGTGGCAGGCGCAGTGCGCGGGTGTGGTGAGCGGGCACACCGTGCCTGCGGGGCATTTCATTCCTGAAGAACTGCATGAGATGACGGCGCAGGCGTTGAGAGAGTTCTGCAGGTAGTCGCGAAGTCTTCCGGGCAAGAGCCGGCTATTTCAACAGCAGTGCCTGGGGCGCTGCTATCGATGAAGACGGCTTCGCTCAACCAGCCCCATGACACTTCTTGTACTTTTTGCCGCTACCGCAATAGCAAGGATCATTGCGCCCCGGAGTGTTGGCCTTGAACACCTGCTCCACACGCGGCCCCAGGCTGCGCCAGACTTCGCGCAGGTCATAGACCGCCCAGATCGCCTCACCGAAATAATTCAGCCGGCCCAGGCTCACACTCGGCGGGCCGTCGTCGCCCAGGGGCGAGATGGTGGGCTTGCCCTCGTCGTCTTCGGTCATGCCGACGATCGCCTGGAGTGACACGTCCAGCAACTCGGCCGCCTCCTTGTCCCGCGGCGGTGCCCATTCTTCGGGCCATGTCTCGACCGCGAACATGAAGCCCAGCGCCCAGACCTGCGCAAAGGCAGGCAACTCCTCGTCACCCATGGCCTCGCGCTCTTCAGCCGGCAGCTCAGCCGCCATACCGCGCACGTCCATCACTTCGGGCTGGTAGCAGAGGTCGTCGTCCAGCGCGGTCACGTCGGCATCCAGCGCGGCGGTCACCTCGGCCATACGCTGCGACCACAGCGCGATGAATCGCTCGCGTTGCGCGTCGCTGGCGAACGAGCCCTGCTCTTCGCCATCATCTGCTCCACCTATGCCAAGGAGCTCTGGCAAATACTCCGCAGGCTCAATGCGCCGCCGGCAGCACACGAGCGCCGCCATGAAGCCTTCGCAGAACTCCCACTGCGGCGTCTCGTCGTAACGGCTGCGCAGGTCATCAAGAATGTCGTCGAGCTCATTGAATGCCTCGACATCCATGTGCTGCCATGAGGGTTGGGAAGTGAAAGATGTCATCGTGTCAGTGGCAAATCAGTGGTGTGCTTCTATGATCGCCAGTGTATCTGCGGCCCTGTCCTGCAGCCCCAAGAGAAGCCCCCAACAAAAGCTCCCGGAGACACACCTTCATGCTGGCTTACCTTAACAACCGCTACCCCGTGCGCTACACCGTGCTGGGTCTGTGCGCCTTCGGCCTGCTGCTGTGCCTGTTCAGCCTCGTCGCGTTTGGTGCGGGGCTGATCCTGTTCCTGGTATTTTCCGGGTTGGTGGGCCTGGGCATTTACGACCTGCGCCAGCAGCACAGCTCGGTGCTGCGCAATTACCCGGTCATCGGCCACCTGCGCTTCATGATGGAGTACATACGCCCGGAGATCCGGCAATACTTCATCGAGAGTGATGCAGAGGCCTCGCCCTTCTCGCGCTCGCAGCGCTCGCTGGTCTACCAGCGCGCCAAAGGCTTGCCGGACAACCGGCCCTTCGGCACGCAGCTGGACGTCAACGCTGACGGCTTTGAGTGGATGAACCATTCGGTGGCACCCACGCGCATTGCCTCACACGACTTTCGCATCACCATCGGCCCCACCTGCGCGCAGCCGTATGAGGCGAGCCTCTTCAACATCTCGGCCATGAGCTTTGGCTCGTTGTCAGCCAACGCGATTCTGGCGCTCAATGCGGGTGCCAAGCGCGGCGGCTTTGCGCACGACACGGGCGAGGGTTCAATCTCGGCCCACCACCGCCAGCCCGGCGGCGACCTGATCTGGGAGGTGGGCTCGGGCTACTTCGGCTGCCGCGACGAGGCCGGTGCCTTCAGCCCCGAGCGCTTTACGGCCAACGCCACGCAGCCGCAGGTCAAGATGATCGAGATCAAGCTCAGCCAGGGCGCCAAGCCTGGCCACGGCGGCATCCTGCCGGCGGCCAAGGTCACGCCCGAGATTGCGGCCGCGCGCGGTGTGGCGCTGAACATTGACTGCGTGTCGCCGTCCTCGCACAGCGCGTTTTCAACGCCGGTGGAGATGATGCGTTTCATTGCGCGGTTGCGCGAGCTGTCGGGCGGCAAGCCCACCGGCTTCAAGCTGTGCATCGGCCACCCCTGGGAATGGTTTGCCATGGTCAAGGCGATGCAGCTCACGGGCATCACGCCCGACTTCATCGTGGTGGATGGCTCCGAGGGCGGCACCGGCGCGGCACCGCTTGAATTCACCGACCATGTGGGCGCGCCCCTTCAGGAGGGGCTGCTGCTGGTGCACAACACGCTCAAGGGCGTGGGCTTGCGCAGCAAGATCAGGATCGGCTGCGCCGGCAAGGTGGTAAGCGCGTTTGACATCGCCCGCATGATGGCGCTGGGCGCCGACTGGTGCAACTCGGCGCGCGGCTTCATGTTTGCGCTGGGCTGCATCCAGGCGCAGACCTGCCACACCGGCAACTGCCCCACGGGCGTGACCACGCAAGACCCGGTGCGCCAGCAGGCGCTGGTGGTGCCCGACAAGGCCGACCGCGTCTACCGCTTCCACCAGAACACGCTGCATGCGCTCAAGGAACTGGTGCAGGCCGCGGGGCTCCTGCATCCTGGCGAGATCAACTCGCATCACATCGTGCGGCGGGTGAATGAGAACGAGGTCAAGCTGCTGGCCAATCTGGTGCCGCAGATGGCCGACGGTGCGCTGCTGGATTCAGATGTGAGCGGGTTGCACAACGTCTTCAAATACTACTGGCCCAAGGCGCGGGCCGAGAGTTTTACGCTGTAACTTCCTGGAGCGTGCGGCCGGCTTTGACGTGCAGGGCGGCCAGGCGCTTTTTCATGGTGAGGACGGCTTTGTCCTTGCTGAGGAGGATGGCTTGGTGGGCCACAGCGAGGTCGATGAAGATCTGGTCGTCTGGGTCTGCGCAGGTGACCGGGGCTTTGGGGGGGGTGTCTACGGTGGTGGTGTGGAGGTCGAATTGGGCGAGCACGTTTTCTTTGGTGAGCTTGTAGAAGAGGAGGCGGGGGGCGATCTGCGGGTAGGCGAGGACACGGGCCAGCTCGGTGCGCATGGCGGGTGTGGCTAACCAGGTGAGCTGGCCTGATTCGAGTTGCGTTCGAAGGGGGAGCGCGGCTTCGTCGTTGAAGACGAAGAGGTCCAAGGTGATGTTGGTGTCTATCACTGCCCGATTTGCTGCCTCGGGGGGGAACGAATTGGGGTCAGAGTCCAATTTCGTTCTGCGTTGCGCGCGCCGTGGGGGTTACTGTCCTGAATTGGAATCTGACCCCAATTCATTTTTGTTGGCGCTCGTGCGGGCAGAGTCACCTCTTTGGCCTGCACCGGGTTTTGAGCCTGGGTTGTCCTGGGCGGCATTCGTGCCATCTGGCTTGGTTCTGGCAGATCCCTTGATCATGTCGAACTTGAACAAACGGCATTCGATGGGGCCGTTCCACATGGGGACGCGGCGGGACTCTTTCAGGCGCATGCGGGTGGGCAACTTCAGGTCGGGCGTGAGCACCCAGGCGGTCCAGCCGCTGTAGTTTTTCTTCCAGTGCGTGGCCAGCTGGCTGAAGAATTCGCCGCCGTCTTCGGTGTGTGCTTCTTCGCGGCCTGCGCTTCTGGCTGCTCCGCGCTCGGCACCGCGAAGGCCTCGCCCGGCGCCGGCAACGCCTGCCGTTTCAATGCGCTCGCCGTAGGGCGGGTTCACCAGCATCACGCCCGGCACCTCTGAGGGTGGCATGCGTTGCAAAGCATCACCACCGCGCAACTGCACCACACCCTTGACGCCCGCACGCTCGGCATTGCGCTCCGCAAAATCGACCATTCGGAAGGCAACGTCGCTGCCGAACACCGGCACGGACGCCTGCGTCTCGGCGGCTTTGGCTTCATTCTTCAGCGCCGACCAGACGTGTTCCTGGAACGGCAGCAGCTTTTCAAAACCAAAGCGCCGCAGCAGGCCGGGGGCGATGTTGCAGGCGATCTGCGCAGCCTCGATGGCGATGGTGCCGCTGCCGCAGCAAGGGTCGTACAAGGGAACGTCAGCCTCCCAGCCGCTGGCGGCGATCATCGCGGCAGCGAGTGTTTCCTTCAACGGCGCATCGCCCTTGTCCTCGCGCCAGCCGCGCTTGAACAGCGGCTCGCCGGAGGTGTCGATGTACAGCGTCGCGGTGTCGGTGGTGAGGTGGGCATAAACCCGCACGTCGGGCCACTGGGTGTTCACATCAGGCCGCTCACCGCGCTTGTTGCGAAAGCGGTCGGCAATCGCGTCCTTGATCTTGAGCGCGGCAAAGTTCAGGCTGGTGAGCGGGCTGTGCTGGGCCGTCACCTCGATCTTGAAGGTCTGCTTGGTGGTGAACCAGATCTCCCACGCCACGGCGCTGGCCGCCTCGTACAGGTCGTTTTCGTTGCGGTACTGGCTGAAGGACAGTTGCACCAGCACCCGCTGCGCCAGCCGGCTGTGCAGGTTGAGCAGCATCGCGTCGCGCCACGATGCCCGCACCATCACGCCGCCGCGCAGGGTGCGCAGGTCTTCGCCTTGCAGGCCGGTGAAGGCGTGGACTTCTTCCGCAAGGAAGTCCTCGACGCCTGCTGCGCAGGGGAGGAATAGTTTTAACTCGTTCAAAGTGTTCTTCTTAAATTGGCGGGGGCGATACGCAGCGCGTCGCGGTATTTTGCGACGGTGCGGCGCGCGCACTCGATGCCCTGCTCTTTCAGCATCTCGGAGATCTGGTTGTCTGACAGCGGCTTTTTCAGGCTCTCGGCACTGACAAACTGCTTGATCAACGCGCGCACCGCCGTGCTGGAGGCATTGCCGCCGGTCTCGGTGTTGAGGGCCGAGCCAAAGAAGTACTTCAGCTCGAAGGTGCCAAAGGGCGTCGACATGTACTTGGCCGTAGTCACCCGCGAGATGGTGGACTCGTGCAGGCCCAGTTCATCGGCAATCTCGCGCAGCACCAGCGGGCGCATGGCCAGCTCACCATGCGAGAAAAAGCTCTTCTGCCGCTCGACGATGGCGTTGGACACGCGCAGGATGGTGTCAAAGCGCTGCTGGATGTTCTTGATGAACCAGCGCGCCTCCTGCAGCCGCTGCTGCAAAGCCTGCGCGCCCTCGCCCTTGTGCTGCTTGAGCGCGCTGGCATAGATGTCGTGCACGCGCAGGCGCGGCATCACCTCGGCATTGAGCCGCACGTTGAAGCGCGCCTGCGCGCCGCGCCCGACCTTGACGACCAGCACGTCGGGGATCACCACATTGCGTTCCACATCCACGAAGCGCCGGCCAGGCTTGGGCTCCAGCCGCGTGATCAGCGTCATGGCCGCCTTGATGTGGGCCTCGCTCTCGCTGCACAGCTGCACGAGGCGCTTGACGTCGCGTCGCGCCAGCAGGTCCATGGGCTGGGCGCAGATGCGCAAGGCCGCGTCCAGCACGGCGCAGCGCTGCGCGTCATTGCCGGGCTGGGCGCGCAGCACGCGCAGTTGCAACGTCAGGCATTCGCCCAGGGAACGGGCGCCGACGCCGGCTGGCTCCAGGCTCTGCAGCAGGTGCAGCGCAACGGTGAAGCGGTGCACCAGCTCATCCACGTCTTCCATGTTGCCGCCGGCCAGGCCTTCGGCCAGTGATTGAAGCGAGTCCTCCAGGTAACCGTCGTCGTTCAGGGACTCGACCAGAAAGCGCAGCGCGGCGGTGTCAGTCTCGCTCAGCCGCAAGGACAGCGCCTGCCGGTGCAGGAAGGACTGCAGGGACTCCTGGCCGCGCGCCATATCCGTGGCGTCCACGTCGCTGTCGTCGTTGTTGTTCTTGCGTGCGGGTGCATCGCCGCCCCATTCGCTGTCGTCCGGAGCCATGTCGACGGTGCCGTCACCTTCCCAGTCGGGGGCGTCGTCGGCCGACGAGGCGGGGGCTTCGGTCTCCGGGGTGGTGGTGCTTGATGCGCTGTCGGGGCTGAACTCTGTGGGGGCTGCATCGGGGGAGGCTACAAACTCGGCATCGCGGTCGTCCTCACGTATGGTGGCATCTGCTTTTTCCAGGCCAAACTCTTCACGCGGGGCCTCTTCCAGGCTCAGTTCAAGAAAGGGGTTGTCGTCCAGCATCTGCTCGACTTCCTGGCTGAGCTCGAGCGTGGACAGCTGAAGCAGTCTGATCGACTGCTGAAGCTGGGGCGTCAATGCCAGATGCTGCGAGACGCGCAGTGACAGGCCCTGTTTCATGGTCACATTCGGAAATGCTCGCCAAGGTACACACGGCGTACATCGGCGTTGTTCACTATGTCTGACGGGGTTCCCTGGGCCAAAACATGGCCATCGCTGATGATGAAGGCGTGATCGCAGATGCCCAGCGTCTCGCGCACGTTGTGATCGGTGATCAGCACGCCAATGCCGCGTGACTTGAGAAAACCGATGATGCGCTGGATCTCGATCACCGCGATCGGGTCGATGCCGGCAAACGGCTCGTCCAGCAGGATGAAGCGCGGCTGGGTGGCCAGCGCACGGGCAATTTCCACCCTGCGCCGCTCGCCACCCGAAAGGGACGGCGCCGGTGAGTCGTGCAGGTGGTCCACCCGCAGGTCCTGCAGCAGCTCGGCCAGGCGCCGCTGTATCTCGGCTTTGCCCAGGGACTGGCCATGTTCGTCCTGCTGCAACTCCAGCACGGCGCGCACGTTCTCGCTCACAGTCAGTTTGCGGAAAATCGAGGCTTCCTGGGGGAGGTAGCTCAAGCCCAGCCGGGAGCGGCGGTGAATCGGCATGTGCTCAACCGACTGGCCGTCAATCGTGATCTCGCCCGCATCAGCCCTGACCAGGCCGACGATCATGTAAAAGGAGGTGGTCTTGCCGGCGCCATTGGGGCCCAGCAGCCCGACCACTTCGCCTTTTTGCACCGAGAGGGACACGTCCTTGACCACCTTGCGGCTGCCGAAGGTCTTTTGCAGGTGGCGGGCCTCCAGCCGGCTGGGCGCCTCCTGCCTGCCGGTGGAGCCGTGAGGCCCTGCCGGCGCGCTCAGGTCAGCGCCCAGGCCCTCGCTCACTTCTTCTCTCCGCTGAGCGTGGTGCTGGAGCGCAATTTGGCGGCAGGCGGCACGGTCGACGCCGAACCGGCCGCAGCCGATGCTGCGCTGCTGGGTGTCAGCATGGCTTTGATGCGCCCGCCTCCGACGGCCGGGCCCCCCTGGGTTACGCCGCTGTCGACCGTGAAAACGTCAGTGCTGTTTTCATAAACGATCAGGTTGCCGACCATTTCGTCATTCAGCGCCGCGCCGCGGTAGCGCCGCATTTCGGCGCGCTTGATGAATTTGACGTTGTCGGCCTTGCTGTCGTATTCAATCACTTCGCCTTCGCCCTCGATGTATTCATCCTGGCCTTCGCGCTTTTGCCGGTAGAAGGCGAGCTTGCCCGGTTCGGCCGTGACCACGCCGAACTGGTAGCCCTCGGGGTCCTGCCGCACATCCACCCGCGCGCCGCGGATGATGATCGTGCCCTTGGTGACCACCACCCGGCCCGTGAACACGCTGGTCTGCTTGAGGTCGTCATAGCGCAGGGCGTCCGCCTCGATGTTCATGGGCTTGTTGCGGTCAGCCTTTTCGGCCACGGCGGCGCCCGTGGCCAAGCTCAAGGCGATGAGCAGCGCGGTGGAAATAAAGGGGATTTTCATAAGGGCACGAATCTTGCTGAATCTTCTGATTCATTGTAGCGACAGAGTGCGCCGTGAAAGCAAAGAAGCCCGCGAGAGCGGGCTTCTTTGCGTGCGGGAAACGCCGGAGCTATCTGGCGGCAACTGCCACGGCAGTTACCGGCCTTTGCGCACTTCGGCCAGCAGGTACTCGGTCACCGTCAGGGCCTTCTCCATGCTCTGGGCGAGCGAGCCGTCGGTGTAGAAGCGGCCGGCAATCCCCAGTGCGGGCACGCCCTGGACCTTGAAGGCTTCCTGCAGCTGGCTGGCCTTGCGGGATTTGGACTGGACGGAAAACGAGTTGTACAACTCGACGAACTTGGCTTTGTCGACGCCCTGCTTCTCGATCCAGGCGGCCATGGTGGCCTCCTTGTCGATGGGCAGGCGCTCCACGTGGATGGCGTAGAACACTTTCTTGTGCAGCTCGTCCACCTTGCCCATGGCTTCCAGCACGTAATACAGGCGCTGCAAGGGGACGAAGTCGTCACGAAAGGCAACAGGAACGCGGCGGGTGAAGACGTCCTTGGGCGCGGTCTTCTGCCAGGCTTCCCACTTGGGTTCAAAGGCATTGCAATGCGGGCAGGCATACCAGAAGAATTCGGCCACTTCGATTTTGCCGGCCGGCGCCTCGCTCGGCGCGGGCTTGCCGATGCCGATGTAGTCAGTGCCTTCTTCAGGCTTGCGGCCCTGGGCCTGTGCGCCCTGGCTGGCCAGAATCAGCCCGGACCCTAAGGCCGTTGCAGTTGCGGCCGATACAGCGCATGTCGAAAACTCGCGTCGTTTCATGTCAATCACTCCTTGTGGGTCTGAGCAGGCAGCGCGCCAAAAGTTCAGCGCTGCACGCGAACCAGCGCCGATTCAAGGCCGGTGGCGTCCAGCCGCTCTTTAATTTTGTCGGCGTCATCTTTTCTGTCGAACGGGCCAGCGCGTACCCGAAACACGGTGCGGCCGGACTGTTCGCGCTCGGTAATTTTGGTCTCTACCCCGTTCAGGGAAAGCTTGGCACGCTGGGCTTCAGCATCGTCGGCGGTGCGGTAGGCGCCCACCTGGACAAAGTAGCTGAAGGGGTCGGCGCCACCGACTGCCCGGTTGGGTGCTGCACCAGAGCGCGCTTTGGCCAAATCGCCCAGCGGGTCGGCCGAGGCGCTGGCCGACGCCGCCTTGCCTGGCGTCGTCTTGACGGCTGTGGCAGTCGCAGGTTTGGCAGCCGATGCAGCCGCTGCCGGCGCGGGGAACAGCCCCGCATCAGGCGTCACTGCGGCTGGTGGCGGGGCCACAGCGGTGGGCTTGGCCGGGTTCTTGCCATACAGCGGTGCGTTCGGGTCCCATTCCTTGTTCTTGCGGGCCTCGGCCTCGTCATGGTCGGCGGCGCGGGTCTGGCCTTTGTTCAGAAAAGGGATCGGCACCTTGGTCACATAGACCGCGACGGCCAGCGCCGCACCCAGGCCAATCACCACGCCGATGATGAGACCAATGATGGTTCCGCCAAACTGTTTTTTCATTGATAGGTTCACGTTTCGAATCACATCCGCTGGGGCGCCGAGACGCCCAATACACGCAGTCCATTGTGCAACACCTGCGCTGTCGCAGCGACCAGCGCCAGCCTCGCGCGCTTGACCCGTTCGTCGTCCACCAGGACGCGCTCGGCATCATAGTAGCTGTGGTAACTGGCAGCCAGTTCGCGCAGGTAAAAAGTCACGTCGTGCGGCGCAAAGTCCTGGGCTGCAGCGGCGAGCATGTCCGGGTATTTGGCCAACAGCAGCATCAGCGCCAGGGCTTGCGGGCTGTCCAGCGGCGTGAGGTCGGCGCCCTCCAGGTCGAGCAGCTTTTCGTAGACGTCTTCCTCCTGGCTGCCGTCCAGCACCGCGACGTTCTTGCCCTCCACTTCCAGGCCCACTGCCTTGCGCAGAACTGAACATATCCGTGCGTGGGCGTACTGCACGTAATAGACGGGGTTGTCGTTGTTCTTTGCCAACGCCAGGTCGACATCGAACACATATTCCGTATCTGGCTTGCGGCTGAGCAAAAAGAAGCGGACGGCGTCCTTGCTGGTCCACTCGATCAGGTCGCGCAGCGTCACATAGCTGCCGGCCCGCTTGGAGATCTTGACCTCCACGCCGCCGCGCATCACCCGCACCATGGTGTGCAGCACGTAGTCGGGGTAGCCCTCGGGGATGCCGGCATTGGCGGCCTGCAAGCCGGCGCGGACGCGGGCGATGGTGCCGTGGTGATCGGTGCCCTGAATGTTCACCACCCGCTCATAGCCGCGCTCCCACTTGCTGATGTGGTAGGCGACATCGGGCACAAAGTAGGTGTAGCTGCCATCGGACTTGCGCATCACGCGGTCCTTGTCGTCGCCGTAGTCGGTGGACTTCAGCCACAGTGCGCCGTCCTGCTCGTAGGTCTTGCCGGCTGCCACCAGCTTCTTCACCGCGGCATCGACCCGGCCGCTCGTGTACAGGCTGGACTCCAGGTAATAGTTGTCAAACTTCACCTCGAAGGCCTTCAGGTCCAGGTCCTGCTCGTGGCGCAGGTAGGCGACGGCAAACTGGCGGATCGAGTCGAGGTCGTTCACGTCGCCGCTGGCGGTGTACTCGCGGTCGTCGGACTTGACGGTCTTTTTGGCCAGAAAGTCGGCCGCGATGTCGGCGATGTAGTCGCCGTTGTAGGCCGGGGCTTTTTCACCGTCGGGCCAGGCAGCGTCACCCGGCTTGAAGCCCAGCGCCCGCAGCTGGGTGGAGGTGGCGAGCGTGGCGATCTGCACGCCCGCGTCGTTGTAATAAAACTCGCGCCAGACCTCAAAGCCCTGGGTTTGGAACAGGTTGCAGATCGCGTCGCCCAGCGCTGCCTGGCGGCCGTGGCCCACATGCAGCGGGCCGGTCGGGTTGGCCGAGACAAACTCCACCAGCATGCGCCGCCCGTTGGCCGGGGCGCTGCCAAAACGCTCGCTGGCGGCCAGCACTTCGCGCACGATCTGCTGCTTGGCAGTCGGCTTGAGACGGATGTTGATGAAGCCGGGGCCGGCAATGTCGATGTCCTGCACCCATGCCGCATAGACCGGCAAGGCCAGCAAGGCGCTGCGCAGGGATTCAGCGACCTGGCGCGGGTTCAG
>JACMQX010000307.1 GCA_014376765.1 Ramlibacter sp.
ACAAAGTCGGCCATGTTGCCCACGCGCGCACCGCGAAAGGCATAGATGCTCTGATCGTCGTCGCCCACAGCCAGCACACTGCTGTCAGGCCCGGCCAGCATCTTGATCCACGCGTACTGCAGCTTGTTGGTGTCCTGGAACTCGTCGATCAGGATGTGTCTGAAGCGCCTTTGGTAGTGCTCGCGGATCGGGTCGTTGTCGCGCAACAGCTCATAGCTGCGCAGCATCAGCTCGCCAAAGTCCACCACGCCTTCGCGCTGGCACTGGTCTTCATAGAGCTGGTAGATCTCGATCTTGCGGCGGGTCTCGTCGTCCCGCACTTCCACCATGTTGGGGCGCAAGCCGTCTTCCTTGCAGCCGGCAATGAACCACTGCGTCTGCTTGGCGGGAAAGCGCTCGTCGTCCACGTTGTTGGCTTTCATCAGCCGCTTGATGGCCGACAACTGGTCCTGCGTGTCCAGGATCTGGAAGCTCTGCGGCAAATTGGCCAGCTTGTAATGCGCCCGCAGGAAGCGGTTGCACAGACCGTGGAAGGTGCCGATCCACATGCCGCGAACATTGACGGGCAGCATCGCCGACAGACGCGTGAGCATTTCCTTGGCGGCCTTGTTGGTAAACGTCACGGCGATGACGCCGCCCGGCGAGATCTGACCCGTCTGCATGAGCCAGGCGATGCGCGTGGTGAGCACCCGCGTTTTGCCCGAGCCGGCACCCGCCAGGATCAGGGCGTGTTCACCCGGCAGGGTCACTGCGGCGCGCTGCTCCGGGTTGAGGTTGTTCAGCAGCGGGGAGTCGGCGGCCAGGGGGGTCGCTTCATTGGGAAAGAGCATGCCTCATTGTAGGAACGCCAGCAGCAAATCCGGCCCTGATTCACAATCACCCGCATGAAATTCCTTGCTGCTTTTTTGCTGGTGCCACTTGCTTTTGCGGCCCAGGCACAGTCGTATTGCGCCAGTGACGGCCAGCCCCAGCCGGTGGCGCTGCTGGAGCGCTTCATCAATGCCGATTGCGCAGGCTGCTGGAGCGATACACGCACCCCTGCACCGGCAAAAGGCGGCCTGGCGGTGGACTGGATCGTGCCCGGCAGCAAGGGCGACGATGCGCCGCTGTCGGCAGCGGCCATACGGGATGGCATCTACCGGCTGGAGGCCCTGCGCCGGGGCATTCCGCCCAGTACGGATTCGGCCGCGCACAAGCCTGCAGGCGGTGCTGGCAAGTTGCGGGTGGCGCATGGCGTGGCGATCACGGGTTACATCGGCGCGTCCATTGAGCTCAAACCTGCGACGGGCGGGCCCTGGCAGGCCTGGCTGCTGTTGCTGGAGTCGATTCCTGCAGGCGCCGAAGGCACGCCGGTGGAGCGCAACCTGGTGCGCAACAGTTTGCAGGTCGACTGGAAGCAGCCTGCCCGTGGAAAGCCGCCGGCCTGGTTTGAGTCGCGCGCCATGAATATTCCGGAAGGCGCGAACCCCGAACGTTTGAGCGTCGCCGGGTGGGTGCAGGATGCGCAGGGGCGCATTCGCTCGTTGGCGGTGTCGCGCTGCGCACCGGTCAAATAGCTGGTTGACTTTTCTACCGCTGGGAGAGGAAGCAAGGCAGGTCACGCCAGACAGCGTAAACTCAATCACCGGGCCCAAGCATTTGCGGCCCGGTTTGTTTTGCCCCGGC
Source organism: Ramlibacter sp. (assembly GCA_014376765.1). Taxonomy (GTDB): domain Bacteria; phylum Pseudomonadota; class Gammaproteobacteria; order Burkholderiales; family Burkholderiaceae_C; genus JACMQX01. The sequence continues at coordinate 1,666 of JACMQX010000307.1, forward strand.
TTTCACGGCTTGCGGCAGTTCGCCCGGGCCAGCATTCCAAGCGCCCCCCTGTTCAAACACAGCCTTACGGAGCTTGGAACCATCATGGAAATTTTCGACTACGACAACGTCTTGCTGCTGCCGCGCAAATGCCGCGTGGACAGCCGCTCCGAGTGCGACGCCAGCATCGAGCTGGGCGGGCGCATCTTCCGCATCCCCGTGGTGCCCGCCAACATGAAGACGGTGATAGACGAGCCGCTGTGCCTGTGGATGGCGCAAAACGGCTACTTCTACGTGATGCACCGCTTCGACCTGGACAACGTGCGCTTCGTCCGCGAGATGCAGGCCCACGGCGCCTACGCGTCGATCTCGCTTGGCGTCAAAAAGCCCGATTACGACACGGTGGACCAGCTCGCCGCAGAGGGCCTGGTGCCCGAGTACGTGACCATCGACATCGCGCACGGCCATGCCGACAGCGTGAAGAACATGATTGCGCACCTGAAAGACAAGCTGCCCCGCTCCTTCATCATTGCGGGCAATGTGGGAACGCCCGAGGCGATCATCGACCTGGAGAACTGGGGCGCCGACGCGACCAAGGTCGGCATCGGCCCGGGCAAGGTCTGCATCACCCGGATGAAGACGGGTTTTGGCACCGGCGGCTGGCAGCTTTCGGCGCTCAAATGGTGTGCCCGGGTGGCGACCAAGCCCATCATTGCAGACGGCGGCATCCGCGAGCATGGCGACATTGCCAAGTCGATCCGCTTTGGCGCGACGATGGTGATGATCGGCTCCATGCTGGCCGGCCATGAAGAGTCGCCCGGCCAGACGGTGGAGGTCGACGGCAAGCTCTACAAGGAGTACTACGGCTCAGCCAGCGACTTCAACAAGGGTGAGTACCGGCATGTGGAGGGCAAGCGCATTCTTGAACCCGTCAAGGGCAAGCTGGCCGGGACGCTGATCGAGATGGAGCAGGATGTGCAAAGCTCGATTTCCTACTCAGGCGGCAAGAAGCTGCTGGATATCCGCAAGGTGAACTATGTGATTCTGGGTGGGGACAACGCGGGTGAGCATCTTCTGATGTAGGTGGCCGGAGGGGTGCCTTGCCCCCTCTCCGTCTGGGAGAGGGAACAAGACACTTCTAGTCGATGCGCATCTGCGGCCGGGCTGCTTCGCCATAAGCTGTTTCAAGCGCAGCGCCACCCCCCACCGCCCGCGCAGACTCCAGGCTGGCCGATGCCGGACAAGCCCCCGTGCTCACATAGTTCAGCGCAGCAGACAGACGCCCTTCAGCCGCATCGCCCAGTTGACGGGTCAAGTCGTCAGCCACAGTGCAGTCCGGCGCAATGCCGGCAGTAAAGCCCCCCACCCCTGCCGCATTCACACTCTCCAGACTGACCGCGTTGTACGTGGTGCCACACGCCTCGCGGGGCTGGAACGCATAGGGTTTGCCGAAGGTCGTGGTGCCGATCTGCACCACCTTCCTGAAGGGCTTCAGGCCGTTGATCACCAGTTCACTCGCGGACGCAGTGGACGCTGACGAGATGAAGATGACGCGAGACAAACCCTCAATCGGCGCCGCCGGCAAGCCGGACGTTGTGAACGGGTAGCTGAAGTTTCTGGCCGACTGCTTGTCGTTGTAGCGGAACTGGGCAAAGGTCTGGCCGTCCAGCGTGCTGCCGCCCAGCATGCTGGCCAGGTTGCGGGCGACGGTGCTGCTGCCGCCGCCGTTGTAGCGCAGGTCGACCACCAGCTCAGTCACGCCCGCAGTGCGAAAGTCGTTGAAGGCCGTGGCCAATGCGCCGCTGCTGCCCGAGACAAATTGCTGTAACAGCAGGTAGCCTACCTTGGCGGTGCCCCCACCCGCCGCCGGTACGCTGAACACCTTGCTCACAGGCACTGTGGCAAAGGCATAGTTAGCCGAGTTGACGCTGAAGGTACGCGTGGTGCCCGCCGCGTTGACGATGGTGAAGCTGCGAGAAACGCCCGCCGTGGTCACTGAAGGCAAGGCACCGGCTGCGATCTGCTGGCTGTTGTAGCCGTCAATCGACACGACCGTTTCCCCTCGCAGCAGGCCCGCCTGGCCGACGGGGCTGGCCGGCTCCACAAAGCGTACTTTGAAATGGGTGGCTGCTGCGTCGGGAAAGGCCAGTGAGTAGCCGTACCCCGTCTGCGTTCCCTCGCTGAAGAACTGCGTGAACTGGGCAGTGGGCTGGGTGTAGCTGTAGCGGTCGGTCGGCTTGTAAAGCAGCGACTGGAAGTACGCGTCCATGCTCGCCGCTGATTCGTTGGGAGTGCCCTGGTTGGCGTACCAGAAGTACTGGTCGTTCATGTAGCTGCGCAGCCAGCTGCGCTGGTCGGCCACTGAACAGGACGCGGGCGCCGCGACCGTTGGCGTATTGGCCACCGGGTCGGCCGAGCCGCCGCCGCCACCGCAGGCGGCCAGCAGGGCCACGACCAGCAGGCTGGCGGCGCGAGCAAGCCAGGCGGTGTGAGAACGCCAGGCGGTCATGCGGACTTCACCGTGTTTTGCAGCAACTGCGTGCCATACGCATGAAGGCGGTGCCCGCGTTGTGCAAACGCCTCAACGATGCTGAAGTGGTTGAGCCCCGGCATGGCCTCGCAGACCGGAACCGTCTTGTTGCCCCAGGCCTTCTCGATCAGCGCGTTGTTGCGCAGGAACTCGTCGCTTTCCTCTGCGCCAGCAACGCTGAAGAGCTGGCCCTTTGCCGGCCGGGGCAGGCTCGCTGGGCTGGCCCGAAGCACGTCTTGCGGCGTGAGATGAAGCGATGCCTGGAGCGACGGCGTGTGCATGAGCGGCCTCAGCTCATACAGGCCGGAAATCGACAGCGCGTTCTTCACCAGGTCAGCCGGCAGATCGGATGCGACAGCCTTCCAGTCACAGGCCAGCATCATGGCGGCCAGGTGCCCTCCGGCGGAATGCCCGACCACGGTAATGCGCCTGGGGTCGCCGCCGTAGTGCGCGATGTTGCGCCAGGTCCAGGCCAGCGCCTTGACCATCTGCAACACGATTTCCGGAATCGTGACGGCCGGGCACAGCGCGTAGTTGGGCAGCACCACGCAGGCGCCCTCCGCCGTGAAAGCCGGCGCGACGAACGAATGGTCGGACTTGTCCAGCGAGCGCCACCAGCCACCGTGGATGAAGACCAGCACCGGCGCGTTTTTTTGCGCGGTGGTAAAGACGTCGAGCGACTCGCCCGCACCATCACCATAGTTCAGCTCCAGCTTTGAAGGCTGGGACTCGCGCGCAACGGCAGAGTCTGCCGCCCACCGCTTGAAATGCTCCGCATGTTCCGGCACGCGGGCACGGTTGTTGTACATCGTCTCGAGCCACGCGCTGTCGTATTGAGCCATTGCCTGGTTTCCTTTTGCGGTCAGTGTTTTTGCCTGGGGCGATCCTATCTTGGCACGGAGCCCAAGGGCCGCGGTGTGCGCGAACGCACTGATGGACACGGGGTTTCGAATCGGCTACGATATCTGTACTCTGTATACAGAATCCAGTTTTAACTCAATTTACACGTTCAGATGACCGCCCAACTCGTCAAGCTGGAAGCTGCACCCGACCTGGTCGACCAGGTCTACCGCGCCTTGCTGGACGCCATCAGCGATGGCTCGATGGCGCCTGGCCAGCGGATCACGCAGGAAGACATTGCCGAGCGGCTGGCGGTGTCGCGCCAACCGGTTCTACAGGCGCTGCGGCTGCTCAAAAAAGACGGCTTTGTGCTGGACGCCCCCGGCCGTGGCGTGCAGGTCGCGCCGCTGGACCTGGCCTGGATCGGCAAGGTCTACCAGGTGCGCGGCGCGCTGGACGCGTTGGCGGCCAGGCTGGCTGCGCAACACCGCTATCAGATAGACCCGCAGCTTATTGAGCAGGGCCGCAAGGCCGCGCGCGGCCGGAACCTGCAGGCGATGATTGATGCGGATCTGGCTTTTCACCAGGCGATTTATCACGCATCGCAAAACCCCTTGATCGAGCAAAGCGCGCATCTGCACTGGCGCCATTTGCGACGCGTGATGGGCGCCGTGCTGCAGTCCTCGCGCCAGCGCGAGTCGATCTGGGACGAACACGAAGCCATTGCCAAAGCCATTGCCGCCGGCGATGCCGTGCGGGCCGTGCGCCTGATTGATCAGCACAGCCATCTGGCCAGCACCAACCTGACAGAGCGCCTGGCGCAGCAGCTTTCCAACCCCAGTGCCACCTTCAACCCCACCCTTAACCCCACTCTCAACCCGAAACGTGCAGGAGATAAAAAATGAGACTTACCGCCGCCCAGAAGGAACAGTTTGACCGCGAGGGCTACCTGTTCTTCCCCGCCCTCTTCACCCCTGAAGAGATGAAGAACCTCAATGACGAGGTGCCCGAGCTGTATGAACGCCGCGAGGCCTACAACGTACGCGAAAAAGGCAAGGACGCAGTGCGCACCAACTTTGGCGCCCACCTGTACAGCGAGCCCTTTGCCAAGCTGGCACGCCACCCGCGCATGATCGAGCCGGTGGAGGACCTGTTCGGTGAATCGCTTTATATGCACCAGTTCAAGATCAACGGCAAGATGGCCTTTGAGGGCGACGTCTGGCAGTGGCACCAGGACTACGGCACCTGGCTGAATGACGACATGATGCCCACCGAGCGCGCGATGAACGTGGCCATCTTCCTGGACGATGTGAACGACTACAACGGCCCGCTGATGTTCATTCCCGGCAGCCACAAGAAGGGCGTGGTGGACGCAAAGCATGACCTGACCACCACCAGCTACCCGCTGTGGACAGTAGACAACGAGTTGATCGGCCAGCTGGTGGACCGGGCCGGCGGCAAGCCGGGCTATGACGAAGCCGGGCGGCCTGTAGGCGGCGGCATCGTGAGCCCCAAGGGACCGGCAGGCTCGATGATCCTGTTTCACAGTTGCCTGGTGCATGCCTCGGGCAGCAACCTCACGCCATTCAACCGGGTGAGCGTCTATCTGAGCCTGTGCGCCGTGAGCAACCACATCCGCCGCCACAAGCGGCCCGAGTTCATTGCCCACCGCGACTTCACGCCGATTGAAACCTTGCCGGATGACTGCCTGCTCAAGCACTATCCGGTGGACCTGCCGTGGAAGGACGGGCTGCCCGCGAGCGCGATGGAGACATCGCTTGAAGAAATCAAGCCGGAACTGCAGGCGGCCTGACAGCATGAACCTCTACAGCAAACTCCAGCAACGCGCCGCTGACAACAAGCCGGTGCGTATCGGCCTGATCGGCGCGGGCAAGTTCGGCTCCATGTATCTGGCGCAGATTCCGCGTACACCCGGCGTGCACCTGGTGGGCATTGCCGACCTGTCGCCCGACATGGCGCGGACCAACCTGGCGCGCGTCGGCTGGAAGGCCGAGCGGGTGCAGGCCAAGTCCCTGGAGGACGCCGTGAAGCATGGCACCACGCACATCGGCGAGGACTGGAGGGCGCTGGTCAGCCACCCGTCCATCGACATCATCGTGGAGTGCACCGGCAACCCGATCGCCGCAGTGGACCATTGCCTGGAAGCGTTTGCGCAAGGCAAGCATGTGGTGAACGTGACGGTGGAGGCGGACGCGTTTTGCGGCCCGTTGCTGGCGCGCAAGGCCGCTCAGGCGGGCGTCATTTATTCACTGGCGTTCGGTGACCAGCCGGCGCTGATCTGCGACCTTGTGGACTGGGCGCGTACCTGCGGTTTCCCCGTGGTGGCGGCTGGCCGCGGGCACAAGTGGTTGCCGCATTTCAGTGAGTCAACACCGGACACGGTGTGGGGCAACTACGGCCTCACGCCCGAGCAAGCCACGCGCGGCGGGCTCAACCCCAAGATGTTCAACAGCTTTCTGGATGGCTCCAAGCCGTCCATTGAAAGCACGGCTGTTGCCAACGCCACGGGCCTGACCGTGCCAAGCAACGGCCTGCTCTACCCGCCTGCCAGCGTGGAAGACATTCCGTTCGTGACACGGCCCATCAGCGAAGGTGGTGTGCTGGAACGCAAGGGCATGGTGGAAGTGATCTCGTCGCTGGAGGCCAATGGCCGCAAGATTCCGTATGACATCCGCATGGGCGTGTGGGTGACGGTGGAAGCCGAGACGGAGTACATCAAGAATTGCTTTGAGGAATACAACGCCCACACCGACCCGAGCGGGCGCTACTTCACGCTGTACAAGCGCTGGCATTTGATCGGGCTCGAAGTGGGTGTGTCGGTCGCCAGCGTTGCGTTGCGCGGCGAGCCCACGGGCGTGGCCACCTGCTGGAATGCCGATGTGGTGGCTACCGCCAAGCGCGACCTGGTGCCCGGTGACATGCTGGACGGCGAAGGCGGCTACACCGTGTGGGGCAAGCTGCTGCCGGCTGACCGGTCGCTACAGGTGGGCGGCTTGCAGGGCAGCGAAAGGGGCGGTCTGCCTTTGGGCCTGGCGCACAACGTCAAGGTGGTGCGGGCAGTGAAAAAGGGCCAGTCGCTCTGTTGGGGGGATGTGGCCATGGACACGACCACACATGCCTACAAGGTCAGGCGCGAGATGGAAGCGATGTTCGCGCAACCCCTGCTGAAAGCCGCCTGACAGCCTGTCGGCCAAGCCTGTCTGCAAGCATATGCCTGCATGATGCAAAGCTCTCCCACTCACAGGAAACGGCATGACTGCCCCGATGAACATTGCATTTTTAGGGATTGGCCTCATGGGTTTTCCCATGGCGCGCCGCCTGTGCGAAGCCGGCCACAGCGTCCAGGTCTGGAACCGCTCGCGGGACAAGGCCGAACGCCTCACTCCGTTCGGCGGGGTGGTGCACGACAGCGCCGCCAGCGCTGTGCGCAGCGCCGACATCGTGGTCAGCATGCTGGAGACCGGCGTCATAGTGGGCCAGGTTCTCTTTGAGCAGGGCGCGGCGGCGGCGATGAAAGCGGGCACGCTGTTTGTTGACATGGCTTCGATCCAACCGCGTGAAGCACGCGACCATGCAGCGCTGCTAGGCACCTTGGGCGTTGCCCATCTGGACGCACCGGTGTCCGGCGGCACCATAGGAGCCGAGCAGGGCACGCTGGTGATCATGGCTGGCGGCGAGCCTGAAGACTTTGAACGCGCGCTGCCGATGCTCAAGGTGTTTGGCCGGGCCACGCATGTGGGCCCGCATGGCGCGGGGCAACTGGCCAAACTGGCGAACCAGATGATCGTGGGCATCACCATCGGTGCGGTGGCAGAAGCGTTGCTGCTGTGCGAGAAGGGCGGCGCTGACATGGCCAAGGTCAAGGAAGCCATCACCGGCGGCTTTGCCGACAGCCGCATCCTGCAAGTGCACGGGCAGCGCATGATCGAGCGCGACTTTGCGCCGCGCGGGCGCATGTCGGTGCAACTCAAAGACATGCGCAATGCGCTGGCCACGGCGCGGGAGGTAGGGTTTGATGCGCCCATTACCACCCTGTTTGAAAAACTCTATGCCGACGGCATCGGGCATGGGCTGACGGACCTGGACCATTCGGGTCTGTTCGTCGAGCTGGCCAGCCGCAATGGCATGAAATGAGGACTGAACCATGTATGACCTGTTAATTCGCAATGCCTTGATTCACGACGGCTCCGGCAGCGAGCCCGTCATGGCTGACGTTGCCGTGCGGCATGGCCGCATCGTGGAGGTCGGCGCTGGCCTTGCCGCCGATGCAGTTCAGGTGGTGGATGCCACCGGCCTGGCGCTGATGCCGGGCATCATCGACAGCCATACCCACTTCGATGCGCAGATCACCTGGGACGCGTACGTTCGGCCCTCGCCGGCCATGGGCGTGACAACAGCCGTTATCGGTAACTGCGGCTTCACCATCGCGCCCTGCAAGCCGGCCGACCGCGAGATCACCATGCGCAACCTGACGCAGGTGGAGGGGATGTCGCTGGACGTTTTGCGTCAGGGCATTGACTGGGGTTTTGAAACCTTCCCCGACTACATGGCGCTGCTGCGGCGCAAGGGCAGCGCGGTGAACATCGCGGCGTACATCGGGCATTCGTCGGTGCGCACGTATGTGATGGGCGCAGATGCTTCACGCCGTGAAGCGTCGGGTGAAGAAATCGGGCAGATGGCGCAGATCGTGCGCGAGGCCATGGCGGCCGGCGCGGTCGGCTTTGCCAGCAGCACCAGTCCCGCGCACAACGGCGAAGGTGGCCTGCCGATGCCCTCGCGCCTGGCCAGTGATGCCGAGATGATGGCCCTCATCAAGGCCATGGGCGAGGCCGGCAAGGGCGTCTACATGGTGACCAAGGGCGGCCAGATGCCGGTGGCTTTTCTCGAAGACATGTGCGCGCAATCGGGCCGCCCGGTGATGATTGCAGCGCTGCTGCACAACAGCACCAACCCCACGGCGGTGTTCAAGGACCTGGATGCCATCACAGAGGCCAACGCACGCGGCCGCCTGCTGACCGGCCAGGTCTCATGCTGCCCGCTGACCATGGACTTCACCATGCAGTCGCCCTACCCCGTCGAGGGCCTGGTGAGCTGGAAGCCGGCACTCGGGCTTCAGGGCGAAGCACTCAAGCAGGCGCTGGCCAGCAAGGCTTTCCGCGATGGCGTGAGGGCCGAACTGGCCGCCAGCGCGACCTTCCGACTGTTCAACAATGAGTGGGACAAAGTGCAGGTGGTGGAAGTGATCCTGTCCGCTAACGCTGCGTACGAGCAGCGAACCGTGGCCGACATTGCCCGCGAGCAATCGCGCGACCCGCTGGACGTGATGCTGGACCTGGCTATTGCAGAAGACCTGCGCACCGTGTTCACTGCACAACTGCTCAACAGCGATGAGCAGGCCGTCGGGCGCATGCTCAACCACGCACACAGTCTCGTCTCGTTGAGTGATGCGGGCGCACACCTCACCTTTTTCAACGACGCGGGCTTTGGCTTGCATCTGCTGGGCCACTGGGCACGTGACCTGGGCGCCATGACGTTGCCAGAAGCTGTGCGACGGCTCACATCACAACCTGCAGCCGTTCTGGGCCTGCTGGACCGCGGTCTGGTACGCGCCGGGTACGCAGCCGACCTGCTGCTGTTCGATCCGGCCACTGTGGGCCGCGGCCCTAAATACCGCGTGCACGACCTGCCGGGTGGCGCAGCGCGCCTGACCACCGACGGGGCCGGTGTGCAAGGCGTCTGGGTCAATGGCCAACTGGTGGCCGACGCAACCGGTTTGTTGCCGCAAGCTCCGCTGGCCGGGAAATTGCTGACCGAATTTGCGGCATAATCTCGGCTTCGCTTCCTTGCGATGAACGCTTCGTTTAGACTCGCAGCTATCGTGGGGGGGTAGCTCAGCTGGGAGAGCGTCGCGTTCGCAATGCGAAGGTCGTGAGTTCGATCCTCATCCTCTCCACCACAGCAAAAACTGGTTTCAAAGTGGGTTCTTAGCTCAGTTGGTAGAGCAGCGGACTCTTAATCC